>NZ_JBEXFP010000001.1:0-339451 GCF_040606825.1 Micromonospora sp. NPDC005367
TTACGCATGATCGTGTTCATGACCAAAGCTCCTTCGGGGGTGTGACCCACACACAAGGGGGGTGCGTGTGGGCCAACGCCACTTACGGGCGCTTCGAAACAAGGGGAAAAAAAGTCTGAGACCGGCACACCCGCCAACCAGAAGGGGGGTTCGGTTTTGCGGGGGCCGGGAAAAGTCCGGCCGTCGGGCGAAAGCCCGGGGGGCTTCACCGCGCCGGGACCGGGTTCAACGACCCGCGGGCCGGCATCATTCCCGGGTTTTCCGAGGCCCTAGCGGACTGGCCGCAGGCCGTGGCCGGGTTCAACGACAGGCGGCCCGTCATCGTTCCCGGGTTTCCCGCGGGTGACCGGGCGTGACCAGAAGGCCGTCGCCGCGACAGTGTTCAACGATCGGCGGCCCGTCATCGTTCCCGGGTTGACCTTCCGGGCTGGCCGCAGGCCGTGGCCGGGACGGTGTCCAACGACCGGCGGGCCACCTTCGTTCCCGGGGGCCTCACCTCACCGGACCGGCTTTGATGATCTGCCGGACGGCGGCAGGGCTGCTACCTCGGCCGTCGAGGATGTTCAACGCCCCCGACCCGGCCACCATTCCGGCCCCAGGATGCCACCGGTCACACCCCCGAACCCCACCAAACCACCCAACCCGCCCCACCACACCCCCGCGCCCCGCGCCCGCCCCCGCCCCGTGCCCAGTGCCCGTGTGCAAACCGGACACCAGCACCCCGTCCCACCCCACACCCGACGCATGGTCAACTCGGGTTCCATGAAGTCGGGGCATCAGCGCGGCCGGGACACCCCGACATCAAGGAACCCGAGTCGATCAACGCCCAGGGACCACCCGCACCACCCCGACCCGACTCGACCAACCCGATCCCGGCGCCCGACCCGGCCTTGGCCCGACCCGGCCTTGGCCCGACCCGGCTTTGGCCCGACCCGGCTTTGGCCCGATCCGGCCTTGGCCCGACCCGGCCTTGGCCCGAGTCGATCAGCCCTCCGAGGCTGGATGCGGCCTTTAGACCATCCAGGCCGACCGACCAGCCGAGAGATCGGCGGCGAAATCGGACCGACCACGGCACAAGTGCCCAGCCACCCAACCGCGGCCGATGACGAACCTACCCACGAACCGGACACAACGCCCAGGCCGCCCCACACCCGGCGCATGGTCAACTCGGGTTCCATGAAGTCGGGGCATCAGTGCGACCGGGACACCCCGACATCTCGGAACCCGAGTCGATCAACGCCCAGGGACCACCCGCACGACCCCAACCCGAGGCGGAAACCCTCCGCGCCCTGACCCGAACCTTTTGGCCCATCCACGCCGACCAGCCGGCCAGAGAGACCGGCGGCCAGAAAGAAAAGACCGGCGGCGAAACCGGACCGGCCACGCGCACAAACATCCAGGCCACCTCACGCGGTGCGGGATCAGGCCAGTCCGTTCGCTTCCCGGATCACGGTGACCAGCTCGTCCACGACGCCGGTGAGCGCGAAGTCCCTCGGGGTGAAGACCCGGGCCACCCCGGCGGCCCGTAGCTGCTCCGCGTCGGGCGCGGGGATGATGCCGCCGACCACCACCGGCAGGTCGCCCCGCCCGGCGTCGCGTAAACCGTCGAGCACGGCCGGCACCGCCGCGAGGTGTGATCCGGAGAGGACGGAGAGCCCGACCAGGTCGACGTCCTCCTCCACCGCGGCGGCGACGATCTGCCAGGCGGTCAGCCGGATGCCCTGGTAGATCACCTCGAAGCCGGCGTCGCGGGCGCGTACGGCGATCTGCTCGGCGCCGTTGGAGTGCCCGTCGAGCCCCGGTTTGCCGACCAGTAGCCGCAGCCGGCCGGCGCCCAACTCGCGGGCGGTCGCGGCGACTCGCTGCCGGACGACGGCGAGTCGGAGATCCGCGCCCGCCGCGGCGGCTCCGGTCAGGCCGGTGGGCGCCCGGTACTCGCCGAAGACCTGGCGCAGCGCGCCCGCCCACTCTCCCGTGGTCACGCCGGCCCGTACGCACGCCATGGTCGCCGGCATCAGGTTCGTCGTGGTCGCCGCGTCGGCCCGTAGCCGGGCCAGTGCCGCGGCCACCGCCGCAGGATCACGATCGGCCCGCCAGCGGCGTACGGCGATGGCCGCGTCCGCCTCGACCGAAGGGTCGATCTGTTCGATCGCCTCGGCACCGGTCGCGGTCAGCGGGGAGGGCTCGGTCCCGGTGAACCGGTTGACGCCCACCACCACGTCCGATCCGGCCTCGATCCGGTGTCGCCGCTTCGCCAACGAGGCGACCAGGGCGCTCTTCAGGTAACCGGTCTCGACCGCGGCGACCACGCCCCCCATTTCCAGCACCTTGTCCAGCTCGGCCCGTGCTCCGGCGATGATCTCGCCGACCAGCGCGGTCATCACGTGCGAGCCCGCGAAGAGGTCGGGATACTCGAGCAGGTCCGACTCGTACGCGAGCACCTGTTGCATGCGTAGCGACCACTGCTGGTCCCAGGGGCGGGGCAGACCGAGCGCCTCGTTCCAGGCGGGCAGCTGCACGGCGCGGGCCCGCGCGTCCCGGGACAGCGTGACGCCGAGCATCTCCAGCACGATCCGCTGGACGTTGTTCTCCGGTTGTGTCTCGGTCAGGCCCAGTGAGTTGACCTGCACCCCGTAGCGGAACCGGCGCTGCTTCGGGTCGGTCACCTCGTACCGGTCCCGGGTGATTTCGTCCCAGAGCGCGCAGAAGGCTCGCATCTTGGCGATCTCCTCGACGAAACGCACTCCGGCGTTGACGAAGAACGAGATGCGCTGCACCACGTCGCCCATCCGCTCGGCGGGCACCTGGCCGCAGTCGCGGACCGCGTCGAGTACGGCGACCGCGGTGGCGAGGGCGAAGCCGACCTCCTGCACGGGCGTCGCGCCCGCCTCCTGGAGGTGGTACGAGCAGATGTTGACCGGGTTCCATCTCGGCATCGTTTCGAGGGTGTGGGCGACGACGTCGGCGGTGAGCCGTAGGGACGCGGCCGGCGGGAAGATGTACGTCCCTCGGGAGAGGTACTCCTTGATGATGTCGTTCTGGGTGGTGCCGGAGAGCATCGAGACGGCGAAGCCCTGCTCCGTGGCCACGGTGCCGTAGAGGGCGAGCAGCCACATCGCCGGCGCGTTGATGGTCATCGAGGTGTTCATCCTGGCGAGCGGGATGCCGTCGAAGAGGGCCCGCATGTCGCCGAGGTGGGCGACGGGGACACCGACGCGGCCCACTTCGCCGACGGCGAGTTCGTGGTCCGGGTCGTAGCCGGTCTGGGTCGGCAGATCGAAGGCGACCGACAGGCCGGTCTGCCCCTTGGCCAGGTTGCGGCGGAAGAGGGCGTTGGTCGCGGTGGCCGAGCTGTGCCCGGCGTACGTGCGCATCACCCAGGGACGGTCCCGCTCGGGCAACCGGCCAGGGAGACCCTTCTCGTCCATGACGGGGAGTCTAAGTTACCGTTCAGTAGATCGGGCTGTGGAAAACCACACACGTCCATGTCGGAGACAACCGGGCACGGACGGCGTGACGTGGCTCCGACCACCACACCCCGCGCGGCCGGCGACCGCCGCCAGGCAGCACACTTGACGGCATGGATGACGAGCTGGCGATCTCCGTGCGGGGGTTGCGCAAGGCGTACGGCGACAACGTCGCGGTGGCCGGCGTGGACCTCGACGTGCGCCGGGGCGAGGTGTTCGCCCTCCTCGGCCCGAACGGGGCGGGCAAGACCACCACGGTGGAGATCCTGGAGGGCTACCGCCGACGCGACGCGGGCGAGGTCCGGGTACTGGGTAGCGACCCGGCGGCACCGGCCGGCGACTGGCGTTCCCGGGTCGGCATCGTGCTCCAGGGCACGGGCGAGTTCGACGAGCTGACCGTGACCGAGGTGGTGCGGCACTTCGCCGGCTTCTACCCCGACGCCGACGATCCGGAGAAGGTCATCGCCCGGGTGGGGCTCACCGACAAGGCCCGGGCCCGTACGCACAGCCTCTCCGGCGGGCAGAAGCGCCGCCTCGACGTGGCGCTGGGCATCGTCGGCCGCCCCGAGCTGCTCTTCCTGGACGAGCCGACCACCGGCTTCGACCCGGAGGCGCGGCGGGAGTTCTGGGAGCTGATCCGGGACCTGGCCGCCGCCGGCACCACGATCGTGCTCACCACCCACTACCTCGACGAGGCCGAGGCGCTGGCCGACCGGGTCGCTGTGATCGCCGGCGGCCGGTTGATGGAGGTGGCCACGCCGGAGCAGCTCGGCAACCGGCAGGCGGCCCTCACCACCGTTTCCTGGCGTACCCCGGACGGAGTCGTGGAGAGCGCGCAGAGCGCGACGCCGACGGCGCTGGTGGCGGAGCTGGCCGAGCGCTTCGGCGGTGAGGTGCCGGGCCTGACCGTGACCCGGCCGACCCTGGAAGACGTCTACCTCACGATGATCGGACACCGATGACCACCACCACGAAGCCGGCGGCCCCGATCGCCGCCGCTGGAGCCCGGCGGGCTGGTCCGGTCGCGCTCGGGCTGCGGCAGGGCCGGCTGGAGATCACTCAGTTCCTGCGCAGCCGGGAGTCCGTCGTCTTCACGATGGGCTTCCCGGTGATCATGATCCTGATCTTCGCGGCGATCTTCAACAACGAGATCGCTCCCGGGGTCAGTTACACGCAGTACTTCATCACCGGCATGATCGCGACCGGTCTGATGACGGTCAGCTTCCAGAACCTCGGCATCTGGATCCCCATCGAGCGGGATCGCGGGGTACTGAAGCGCTACCGGGGTACGCCGATGCCGAAGTGGGTGTACTTCGCCGGCAAGGTGATCATGGTGGTGGCGATCGGCGTGGTGGAGACCGTGCTCCTGCTCGCCGTCTCGGCCGCCTTCTTCGACCTCGACCTGCCGGCCACCGCCGGGCGCTGGCTCACCTTCGCCTGGGTGGCGGTGCTCGGTGTGACCGCCTGCACGCTCTGCGGCATCGCCATCTCGTCACTGGCCCGTACCGCGCGCAGCGGCTCGGCCGTGGTCACCCCGTTGGCGCTGGTGCTCCAGTTCATCTCCGGGGTGTTCTTCGTCTTCACCGAGCTGCCGACCTGGATGCAGCAGGTGGCCGCGCTCTTTCCGCTGAAGTGGATGTGCCAGGGGCTGCGCTCGGTCTTCCTGCCGGACAGCTTCGGGGCCCAGGAGGCGGGCGGCTCCTTCGAGCTCGGCCGCGTCGCGCTCGTCCTCGGCGCCTGGTGTGTGATCGGCTTGGTGCTCTGCCTGACCACCTTCCGCTGGACCACCCGCCGCGACGGCTGACCCGGCCCGCCACGCGCCGGTGGCGCTCCCGGACCGGGGAGCCCGCCACCGGCGCCTGCCGCCGGTTCCCGTCAGTACGTGTAGAAGCCCTTGCCGGTCTTGCGGCCCAGGTCGCCGGCGGTGACCATGCGCTGGAGCAGCTCCGGCGGGAAGAACTTCTCGTCGGCGGTGTCCGCGTAGATGTTCTTCGCGGCGTGCAGCAGCACGTCGGCGCCGGTCAGGTCGGTGGTGGCCAGCGGGCCCATCGCGTGACCGAAGCCCAGCTTGCAGGCGGTGTCCAGGTCCTCGGCCGAGATGACGCCGGACTCGACCAGCTTGACCGCCTCGACCACGAGCGCGGCGATCAGCCGGGTGGTGACGAAGCCGGCGATGTCCCGGTTGACCACGACCACCGTCTTGCCGATCTCCTCGGCGAAGGCCCGGACGGTGGCGAGCGTGGCGTCGCTGGTCTTGTAGCCGCGGACCAACTCGCAGAGCTTCATCATCGGCACCGGTGAGAAGAAGTGGGTACCGACGACCGACTCGGGGCGCTCGGTGACCGCCGCGATCTGGGTGACCGGGATTGCGGAGGTGTTGGTGGCGAGAACGGCGTCCGCCTTGCAGATCTTGTCCAGCGCCCGGAACACCTCGTGCTTGATCTCGATCCGCTCGAAGACCGCCTCGACCACGATGTCCGCGTCGGCGACCGCCTCCAGCTCGGTGGTCGAGGTGATCCGGCCCAGCGTCGCCTCGACCTCGGACGCCTCGATCTTCCCCTTCTCGGCGAACTTCTCCAGCGACTTCCGGATGCCGTCGACGCCCCGCTTCGTGGCCGCGTCGTCCAAGTCCCGGAGCGTCACCTGCCAGCCCGCCTGCGCCGCCACCTGGGCGATGCCGGAACCCATCAGCCCGGCCCCGACGACCGCGAGTCGACCCGCCATCTGCTCTCTCCCTCGCCTGATTGAGTGCTTGCCAGCACCCTAGTCGGCGACGCTGAACGATGGCTAAGCGAGACCGGCGACAACGAGGCGGTGCCGGCTCGGCGCGCTCAGATGGTGAGGTCCGGCTCCTCGGGTGCGGTGCCCCGCTCGACCTCGACGCCCAGCGCCCGCAGGTCGGCGACGAAGTCGGGGTAACCGCGGTCGACGTGGTGCACGTGGGAGACCTCGGTGAGCCCGTCCGCGCAGAGTCCCGCGATGATCAGTCCGGCCCCTGCCCGGATGTCGGTGGCCCGCACCGGGGCACCGGAGAGGCGCTCACGGCCGCGTACGACCGCGTGGTGGCCGTCGGTCTTGATGTCCGCGCCGAGCCGCATCATCTCGTTGGCGAACATGAAGCGCCCGTCGAAGATGTTCTCGGTGATCAGGGAGGCTCCGTCGCTCACCGCGGCCAGCCCGATCGCCATCGGCAGCAGGTCGGTGGCGAACCCGGGAAAGGGCAGCGTCACCACGTCCACCGCGTAGGGCCGGTCGTCCATGCGGATCCGGAACGCGTCCGCCTGCGTCTCCACCAGACCGCCGGCGGCGACGAGCTTGTCCAGCGCGACCTCGAGGAAGGCCGGGTCCGCCCCGGTCACCGTCACGTCGCCCCGGGTCATGGCCGCACCGAACGCCCAGGTGCCCGCGACGATGCGATCGCCGACGGTGGCGTGCCGCGTCGGCCGCAACGTGGGTACGCCTTCGATGTGCAACGTGGAGGTGCCGGCGCCGGAGATCTGCGCGCCCATCTCCCGCAGCATCGTGCAGATGTCCACGATCTCCGGCTCGCGGGCCGCGTTGTCGATCACGGTGGCGCCGCGGGCCAGCACCGCGGCCATCACCAGGTTCTCCGTGGCGCCCACGCTGGGGAAGTCCAGCATGATCTCCGCGCCGTGCAGGCCGTGCGGCGCGGCGGCGATGACGAAGCCGTGCTCGCCGGAGATCTCGGCACCCATCCGGGTCAGCCCGGAGATGTGCATGTCGAGCCCGCGCGAACCGATGGCGTCGCCGCCCGGGTGGGCCACCCGTACGTAGCCCTGGCGGGCCAGCAGCGGCCCGAGCACGCAGATGGACGCGCGCAGCCGGCGGACCAGGTCGTAGTCGGCGTCGGTGCCCAGCTGCTCGGGCACGTCGATGGTCACCGACCGGGACCGGGCCACCCCGCCCCGCGCCACCATCGGATCCACCGGGTCGTCCGCGTCGAACCGGACGTCACAGCCGAGCCGCCGCAGCACCTCGCCCACGATCGCGATGTCGGTGATCCGCGGAACGTTGGTGATCACACTGCGCCCCGGGGCGAGCAGCGCGGCGGCCATCAGCTTCAACGCCGAGTTCTTCGCCCCGACCACGTGCACCGTCCCGGCCAGCCGGGCGCCGCCGCGCACCCGGATGACGTCGACGTCGTTGATCGCGGAATCGCCCGCGTCTCCGGGACCGACCGTGGCCGGCCATCCGGCCGCGCCCGGCCGCACCGGAATCGTCAGGTCCGGTATCCGTAGGCTGTGCGTCATGGCCGTCCACCTCACGCGCATCTACACCAGGGCCGGCGACGCCGGCACGACCAGGCTGAACAACAACGAGCAGGTGCCGAAGACCGATCCGCGGATCGCCGCGTACGCCGACGTGGACGAGTGCAACGCCTCGATCGGCGTCGCACTTGCCCTCGGCCAGCTCGAGGACGAGGTACGGGCGGTGCTCGGGTCGATCCAGAACGACCTCTTCGACGTGGGCGCCGACCTGGCCACTCCCATCGAACCGGAGCCGAAGTATCCGCCGTTGCGCGTCACCGAGGAGTACGTCGAGCGCCTCGAGGGCTGGTGCGACGAGTTCAACGCGCGCCTGAGCAAACTCGACTCCTTCGTCCTCCCCGGCGGCACCGCGGGCGCGGCACTGCTGCACGTGGCGCGGACCGTCGCCCGGCGCGCCGAGCGTGCGGCGTGGGCGCTGGTCAGCCACGACCCGGAGCGGACCAGTGCTCTCCCGGCAAAGTATCTCAACCGGCTCTCCGATTTGCTCTTTATCCTGTCAAGAGCGGCAAATCCGGCCGGAGACGTGCTCTGGGTTCCGGGCGGGAAGCGCTGACCGGCGGCCTGCACCACGTCGAGGTGTGGGTCCCCGATCTGGCCGCCGCTGAACATTCCTGGGGCTGGCTTCTGCGCGAGTTGGGCTGGGAAATCTTCCAGGAGTGGCCGGCCGGCCGCTCCTGGCAGCTCGGCGGGACGTACCTCGTACTGGAGGAGTCCCCGGCGCTGAGCGAGCGGCGGCACGACCGGCTCGCTCCCGGCCTGAACCATCTCGCCTTCCACGCAGGCCCGCCGGCCGCCGTGGACCGGCTGGTCACGGCGGCGCCGGCGTACGGCTGGGCGTTGCTCTTCCCGGACCGGCACCCGCACGCGGGCGGCCCGGACACCTACGCCGGCTACCTCACCGACAACCAGGGTTACGAGGTAGAACTGGTCGCCACCCGGTAACGGCAGTTGATCAAAACAGCGCCTGAACGGCGCACCGCACCCGGCGAGGGTTTCCGGGGAGCCCGCCCGGCGCAGGGATCAAGCCTGACCGCCCGGAGCGGGTGGGCTCCCCGGAAACACCGGAGAGCGGACGGTGTTCAGGCCGCGGGCCAGTCCTGGGCGGCCAGACGCGACGAGACCGCCCCGGGTGGGGCGGCCTCAAGCCAGGAAAGGAAGCCGGTCACGGTCGACCGTGCCATGGCGATCTCGACCAGAGCGTGGTTACTGGTACAGCGGAGAATCACCCAGTCGGCGGGCATGGAGAAGCGTTCCTGCCCCTCTGGCAGCCGTCGCCGCTCCACCACTAGCCCGTCGCGGTAGAGCACCCGCTTCGGACGCAGTGCGAAGCTGAACAAGCGGTACCAGCGCAGCTCGTCGCCGACGAACCGGCCGAAACCGGGCGACCAGCCGCGACCGTCGAGCAGGGTGGAAACCCGGACGCTGAGCCGGATGGTGCCACCGCTACGGGTGAACAGAGCCCGCCGAGCGAAGAGGATCAGGAGAGCGCCGAGGACGACGGCGATTCCGATTCCGATTCCCTCGACGATCTCCATCGGCGGTGCTGGTCAGCGACCCTGTGCGGCGGAGGCCGGGGTGGCACTCTCGGCGAGGACCGTGACGCCTTCGGCGCTCACGGAGAGGAATCCGCCGGCCACGTCGTACGACACCTGCTCGCCCCCGGCGAGCTTGATCCGCACCTGACCGGGCTCGGCGAGCTGGCCGAGCAGCGGCGCGTGCCCCGGCAGTACGCCGAGCTCGCCCTCGGTCGTCCGGGCGACGACCATCTCGGCCTCGCCGGACCAGACCCTCTCCTCGACGGCTACGAGCTCGACGTGAAGCTGCTGTGCCACGCTGTCTCCTTGCTGGGCGGCGGAATGGGCAAATTCTAGTCCTGCCACCACCGCTTACCCAACGCGGGTGGCCAGAGACGTGCCGCGGCTACTTGGTCTTGTTCTGGAAACTGGGGTGCTCGAGGAGGAACGCGTCGAGCTGCTCGTCGTGCAGGGCGGTGAAGAAGTCGTCCACGCCGGCCTGGAACTTCTCCCCCTTGTACGTCTTGCCGTTGAAGACCGGACCGCCGGGCAGCTTGATCATCTGGATCGTGTTGGGGCGGATGTCCTTCAGCGCGAGAGCGTAGTCCAGCACGCTGTGGCCCCGACCGTTGAAGATCAGCGACTGGCCGCCCGCGCGGATCACCCGGTCCAGCTTGATCGGGTTGGTCACCACGTCGGCGCTGAACGCCTGCCCCACCATCGCCTTGATGAACTGCTGCTGGTGCCGCTGCCGGCCGTAGTCCGCGTCCGGCACGCCGTTCTTCGGGTAGCGCTGCCGGACGTAGTCCAGCGCCTGCCAACCGTTGAGGTGGTGATCGCCCTTGGTGTAGACCGCCTGCGGACCGATGTATCCCTCACCGTGCGGGTTGCCCTGCCGGTGCGTGCCATCCGGCTTCAGGTGTTCGGAGCGCACGTCACGTTCGATGTACATGTCGACGCCACCCATCGCGTCGACGATCTTCTGGAAGCCGGTGAAGTTGACGATCGCGCCCGCGTCGAACCGCTTGATGCCGGTGACCTCCTGCACGGTCGTGGCCAGCAGCTCGAAGCCGCGCGCGGCGTCCGGGTTCTGCCCCGGCACCCGGCTGCCGAAGGACATCGCCGCGTTCAGCTTCGTGGTCTGACCCTGGAAGTTGGCCTTCGGGAACGCGGGGATGTCGACGTACAGGTCACGAGGCAACGAGAAGAGATAGGCGCGGTCCATCGTCGCGGGCACGTGCAGCACCATGATCGAGTCAGCGAGTGGCGGCGTCTTCGGATTGCGCGGGTCGATGCCCACCAGCAGGATGTTGAGCGGGCCCTTGATGTCACTCTTGGGAGGAGCGGTGGCGCCGGCCGCCTCGTCGCCGAAGAGGTCGGCCTTGCCGACGGCCCCCTCGTAGCGGGCCTTGAGTGCGGCCGTGCCGACCAGAGTGGTCCCGCTGAGCACCATGAGCACGGTGCCGAAAATGGTGCAGATCCGCGCCCAGCGCGGGATGCCCCGCCAGGTGGACCGCTTCCGGCCGTTCTTACCGGCCTTCGCCACAACTGTCTCCGTTCATCACGCCGCTTTCCTTGAACCTGAAGACGGCGCGCGTCCTCGAAAAGGTTGCACCGATCCACGTTGACCAGGTGTGAAGGTGCGATGAACGCTACCTCGCATCCGCGCCCTCGCCGAAAGCGAGGAACGGAGCAGTGGGGACCGTACAGACCGAAGGTGAACAAAAGGCCGCCCCGGCATTGCCGGGGCGGCCTTTTTCGGAGAGCTGAGTCAGCTCTTCATCAGTTCCTCTGCCTTGCGCTCCAGGTCATCCAACCCGCCGCACATGAAGAACGCCTGCTCAGGGAAGTGGTCGTACTCACCCTCGCTGATCTTGCGGAACGCCTCGATGGTCTCCTTGATCGGGACCGTCGAACCCGGCACGCCGGTGAACTGCTCCGCGGCGTAGGTGTTCTGCGACAGGAAGCGCTCGATCCGGCGAGCCCGGCCGACCGTGACCTTGTCTTCCTCGGAGAGCTCCTCGATACCGAGGATGGCGATGATGTCCTGCAGGTCCTTGTACCGCTGCAGGATCCGCTTGACCTCGGTGGCCACCGCGAAGTGCTCCTGGCCGACGAACTCCGGGGCGAGGATCCGGGACGAGGACGCCAACGGGTCCACGGCCGGGTAGATGCCCTTGTCGGAGATCGACCGCTCCAGGTTGGTGGTCGCGTCCAGGTGGGCGAACGTGGTGGCCGGGGCGGGGTCGGTGTAGTCGTCCGCCGGCACGTAGATCGCCTGCATCGAGGTGATGGCCTGACCCCGGACGGAGGTGATCCGCTCCTGGAGCTCGCCCATCTCGTCGGCCAGCGTCGGCTGGTAGCCCACCGCGCTCGGCATCCGGCCGAGCAGGGTGGAGACCTCGGAACCGGCCTGGGTGAAGCGGAAGATGTTGTCGATGAAGAGCAGCACCTCCTGCTTCTTGACGTCGCGGAAGTACTCCGCCATGGTCAGCGCGGAGAGGGCGACCCGCAGCCGGGTGCCCGGCGGCTCGTCCATCTGGCCGTAGACCAGCGCGGTCTTGTCGATGACGCCAGACTCGGTCATCTCGGCGATGAGGTCGTTGCCCTCACGGGTCCGCTCACCCACGCCGGCGAAGACCGACGTACCACCGAAGTTCCGGGCGACACGGGTGATCATCTCCTGGATCAGCACCGTCTTGCCCACGCCGGCACCGCCGAACAGGCCGATCTTGCCGCCCTTCACGTACGGGGCGAGCAGGTCGATCACCTTGATGCCGGTCTCCAGCATCTCGGTCTTCGGCTCCAGGTCCGCGAAGGCCGGGGCCTTGCGGTGGATACCCCAGTGGTCGTCCGGCTCGAGCGTCTCGCCCTCGGTGAGGTTGAGCACCTCGCCGATCGCGTTGAACACGTGACCCTTGACCGCGTCGCCCACCGGCACGGTGATCGGCGCACCGGAGTCGCGCACCTCCGCCCCGCGGACCAGGCCGTCGGTCGGCTGCATCGAGATGGCGCGGACCAGATTGTCACCCAGGTGCTGGGCGACCTCCAGGGTCAGCGTCTTCTCACCGCCGGAGAGCGTCACGTCCACGTGCAGGGCGTTGAACAGGGCCGGCATGGCGTCGCGCGGGAACTCGGCGTCAACGACCGGGCCGATGACCCGGACCACGCGACCCGTGGCCGTCTTGGTCTCTACTGGGGCAGTCATCACACTTCACTTCCCGACGCGGCCAGCGCGTTCGCGCCGCCGACGATCTCGCTGATCTCCTGGGTGATCCCGGCCTGGCGGGCCGTGTTCATCTCACGCGTGTACTTCTCGATCGCCTCTTCGGCGTTGTCGGTGGCGCTCTTCATCGCCCGCCGCCGGGCCGCCGACTCGCTCGCCGCCGACTCGATCAACGCCGCGTAGATCCGCGTGTTGATGTACTTCGGCAGCAGCGCGTCGAGCAGCACCTCCGCCTCCGGCTCGAACTCGTAGGCCGGCAGCAGCCCCTCGGAGCGCGGCCGGTCCTCGACCTGCATCGGCCCGATGATCTTGGCGACCGGGGTCTGCGTCATCAGCGAGTGGAACTCGGTGAAGACGATGTGCAGCTCGTCGATGCCGCGCACCCCATCCGTCCCGGCGCCGCCGTCGACGTCGTCCGCACCGGCCGTGAACGCCTTGATCAGCGTCTCGCCCACGGTGCGGGCGTCGGCGAACGCCGGCTGCTCGCTGAACCCGGTCCAGCTCGCCTCGATCGGCCGGTCGCGGAACCGGTAGAACCCGACACCCTTACGCCCGACGACGTAGAGCACCGGCTCCTTGCCGTCGGCCCGAAGCCGGGCGATCAGCGACTCGGCGGTCTTGATCGCGTTGGAGCTGTAGCCGCCGGCCAGACCACGGTCGCTGGTGACCAACAGGACACCCGCCCGCCGCACCCGCTCGCGCGGAGTGAGCAGCGGGTGGTCGATCCGCGCGTTGGACGCCAGTGCCGTGAGCACGCCGGTGATGGCCTGGGCGTACGGCAGGGACGCCTCCACCCGGGCCTGGGCCTTGGCGATCCGGCTCGTCGCCACGAGCTCCATCGCCTTGGTGATCTTCTTCATCGACTTCGCCGAGCGGATTCGTTGACGAAGAACGCGTACCTGGGCCGCCATGGGATCAGCTCTCGGCCGGGCGGTCGGTCGCGCTGTCGCGGAAGCGGGTCACCGTCTCGCGGTTCTCGTCACCCTCCAGCGGCGCGGCCGGCGCGTCGTTGACCCGACGCTCGTCCTCCTTGCCGAGGAAGACCTGCTTGAACTCGGTGATGGCCGCGTCCAGCGAGCCGATGATGTCGTCGTCCCACTTGTTGTCGGCGATCCCGGCCAGGATGCCCACGTGCTTGTGCCGCAGGTACTGGAGGAACTCCGACTCGAAGCGCCGGATCTCACCCACCGGGATGTCGTCCAGCTTGCCCTCGGTGCCGGCCCAGACCGAGACGACCTGCTCCTGCACCGGGTACGGCGAGTAGTTCGACTGCTTGAGCAGCTCGACCAGGCGGGAACCGCGGTCCAGCTGGGCCCGGGAGGCCTTGTCCAGGTCGGAGGCGAAGGCCGCGAACGCCTCCAGCTCGCGGTACTGGGCCAGGTTCAGCCGCAGCGAGCCGGCAACCTTCTTCATCGGCTTCACCTGCGCGGCGCCACCGACCCGGGAGACCGACGTGCCGACGTTGATGGCCGGACGCACGCCCTGGTTGAACAGGTCGGTCTCGAGGAAGATCTGGCCGTCGGTGATCGAGATGACGTTGGTCGGGATGAAGGCCGAGATGTCGCTGGCCTTCGTTTCGATGATCGGCAGACCGGTCATCGAGCCGCCACCCAACTCGTCGGAGAGCTTCGCACAGCGCTCCAGCAGGCGGGAGTGCAGGTAGAAGACGTCACCCGGGTACGCCTCGCGGCCCGGCGGGCGGCGCAGCAGCAGCGACACGGCGCGGTACGCCTCGGCCTGCTTGCTCAGGTCGTCGAAAACGATCAGGACGTGCTTGCCGCCGTACATCCAGTGCTGCCCGATGGAGGAGCCGGTGTAGGGGGCGATGTACTTGAAGCCGGCCGGGTCCGATGCCGGGGACGCCACGATGGTGGTGTACTCCATCGCACCCGCCTCCTCCAGCTGGCCCTTGATCGAGGCGATCGTGGAGGCCTTCTGGCCGATGGCGACGTAGATGCAGCGGACCTGCTTCTTCGGGTCGCCGGAGCGCCAGTTCTCCCGCTGGTTGAGGATGGCGTCCAGGGCGACCGTGGTCTTGCCGGTCTTCCGGTCACCGATGATCAGCTGCCGCTGGCCCCGGCCGATCGGCGTCATGGCGTCGATCGCCTTGATGCCGGTCTGCAGCGGCTCGAACACCGACTGCCGGGCCGTCACGTTCGGAGCCTGCAGCTCCAGCTCGCGGTAGCCCTCGTCGGCGATGTCGCCGAGGGCGTCGATCGGCTGACCGAGCGCGTTGACCACGCGGCCGAGGAAGGCATCGCCGACCGGCACGGAGAGCACCCGGTCGGTGCGCTTGACCCGCTGCCCCTCCTCCAGCTTGGCGGAGTCGCCGAGAACGACGACACCGATCTCCCGGACGTCGAGGTTCAGCGCCACGCCGAGCGTGCCGTCCTCGAACTCCAGCAGCTCGTTGGTCTTGGTCGAAGGCAGGCCCTCGACGTGGGCGATGCCGTCGCCGGTGTCGGAGACGGTGCCGACCTCCTCGCGGGAGACGTCGGTCGAGTAGGAGGAGACGTAGCGCTCCAGGGCGCCGCGGATCTCGTCCGTCGAGATGGTCAGCTCGGCCATCCTCTGCTTCCTTATGTATCAGGGGCCCGGGATACCTAGTACCGACCGGTCCGAGTGGCGTCTGTCGTTGAGGGCGCTGTGCGGCTGAGCCGGTCAGCGCTTCGCGAGCGCGTTGCGGGTCTCGTTGAGGCGGCGCAGGACGGTGCCGTCGTACAGGTCGGAACCGACCCGCACGCTCACGCCACCCAGGACGTCGGGGTTCACCGTCTGTCGCACGGATACCTCCCGACCGTATATCGCGGAGAGTCGAGCGCCCAGCCGCTGCTCCTCCTCGTCACTCAACGGGGCCGCCACGGTCACGTACGCGACCTGTCGGTCCCGCCGGTCAGCGGAGAGCTCGACCAGCCGGGTGAGCGCCCCGCTGAAGGAGCGACCGCCGAAGCCACCGAGCGCGACCCCGACGAGGTAGCCGGTGACCGGCCGGGCCTTGCCGACGAGAAGCTGGTCGACCAGGGTGGCCCGCTGCTCGGCCGGCACCATCGGGTCGGAGAGCGCGCTGGACAGCTCCGGGGAACCGGAGACGACCTGCCCGAAGCGGAACAGCTCGTCCTCGACCTCGCTCAGCTCGCCGGCGGAGTCGGCGCTGGCCAGCAGCGCCTCCACGCCCAGCAGCTCGGCGCCGTCGAGCAGTTCGGACGGCGCCGACCACCGGCCCGAGACCAGAGCGGTGAGCAGTGTCAGCGCGTCCGCGCCGATCTTGCCGCGAAGCATCCCCTCGAGCAGCCCGGACCGGTCCTCGCCGGACCGAGCCGGGTCGGAGAGCGCCCGGCGCAGCCGCGGCTCGCGCCGCAGCAGGGCGGCGACGGAGAGGATGTCGTCGGCGGTGGCGGCCACCGCCGACGGCTCCGCGCCGCGGACGTACTCGTCGAGGCGCTCGGCCGCGATCTTGTACGACTCCCGGCTGGCGGCCTGCATCAGCGGGCCCCCGTGCTCTCGAGGCTGTCCAGGAACCGGTCGACGGTGCCCTTGCGACGCGCCTCGTCAGCGAGCGACTCACCGACGATCTTGCTGGCCAGGTCGACCGCGATCGTGCCGACCTCGGCGCGCAGCTCGCGCACGATGGTGGCCCGCTCGGCGGCGAGCTGGTCCTTACCGGCCTGGATGACCCGGTCGGCCTCCTCCCGCGCCTTGGCGAGGATGTCCTGCCGGATGCCCTCGGCGTCGGCCCGGGCGTCGTCACGGATCTTGGCGGCGTCGGTACGCGCCTCGGCGAGCTGCGCGCGGTACTGCTCGAGCAGCTGGTTCGCCTCGGCCTGCGCTGCCTCGGCGCGCTTGATGCCACCCTCGATGGCGTCGACCCGGGCCTGGAACGTCTGCTCCATGCGCGGGAAGACGAACTTCATCAGTACGAAGCAGAGAATGATGAAGGCGATGCCACCGACCACGATCTCCTGCCAGAGCGGAAGGATCGGGTTGTGGATCGTCTCACCACCCTCAGCGGCGCGGAAGTACATGGAAGACCTCCCGGTCGAAGGGCGGGATTAAGCGCCCTGCCAGACGAAGCCGAATGCGACACCCAGCAGGGCGAGCGCCTCGATGACGGCGAAGCCGATCCAGACGTACGGCAGGGTGATCCGCGACGACTCCGGCTGGCGGGCGGTCGACTGGATGTAGGCGGCGAAGACCAGGCCGACGCCGATGCCCGGGCCGATGGCGGCGAGGCCGTAGCCGATGGCGGCGGTGCTGCCCTCTACCGCGGCGAGAACGCTAGCGTCCATTGGTGTGGTTCCTCCTGGTTATCACGCGTGACTCTCACGCGGGACGACAACGGTTGGTGCGAGTGGATCAGTGTTCCTCGGCGAGCGCGCCCTGCACGTAGCTGGCGGTCAGCACCGTGAAGACGTATGCCTGCAGCACGATCACCAGGAACTCGAGGAAAGTGAGCGCCACGGTCATCACCCAGGACAGGACCGAGATCGGCGCCAGCAGGGCGTTGGCGTTGAGCATCGCGAAGCCGCCGAGCGTGAACACCAGCAGGAGCATGTGGCCGGCGAACATGTTCGCGAAGAGACGGACGGCGAGCGAGAACGGCCGGACCAGGAAGGTCGAGAACGCCTCGATCGGGATCAGCAGCGGCAGGATGTACCACGGCGCCGGTGGAATGAGGGACCGCTTGAAGTAGCCGCCGAAACCGTGCTTCTTGATGCCGACCCAGTTGAAGAGCACGTAGCTGATCGCGGCGAGGAAGGCCGGGAAGGCGATGTGCGAGTTCGGTGAGATCTGGAAGAACGGCACGATCGCGAAGAAGTTCGTCAGCAGCACGAAGCAGAAGAGCGTCGTGAAGTACGGCGCGAACCGCACACCCTGGTGCCCGATCATGTCGACCGCGATGTTGTTGCGCACGAAGCCGTAGATGGACTCGGCGAGCCACTGCTTCTTGGTGGGCACCAGCTGCGGCTTGCGGTAGGTCAGCAGGAAGAACAGGATCAGGATCCCGACCGCCAGCCACACCATGAACGTGACCTTGGTGAACCAGTAGTTGTTGTGCGCGCCCCACGGGGCGATGCTGGGCAGGTAGAAGTCCTCCACGCTGGGTGGGAAATTAACCTCGCCCTGTGCCAGGACGTTCGACTGTCCGAACACCGCGTCCCTTCCTATTTAGGCGTGCCGAGGTTACGGATGACCAGGACGACGCCCCCAGCCATGCCGAGCACGATCCCGATGCCGGTGGCGATGCCCCCGGTATCCAGCCATCCGTCAACCAGCCAGCCGATGAAGCCCCACACGAGCATGCCCGCGATCAGGTAGCTGAGCGCGGTCCAACCCTGACCGGCACCGGACGGAACATCATCCGGGCCGCCAGCGCTGGGGGGTTTCTGGTCACCGGCCATGACGGGGCGAACGATATCAGTCGGGGAGAGAAGGCTGTGCCTCACCCCCCGCACAACCTGGTTGTGTGGGACACGGGTGGGCGAAGTCGTCGCGATGCACGCTACTCCCCTTCGGCAGGAGAGAGAATGACCGATCGGGGACACATCGGCGCGCCTTCCGAAGATTGGGACGCCGGCCCCGTCAGCCCGGCGCGCGTCGGGCGTGGACCGCGGTCAGCCCGGCCCGCGTCGGGCGCGGATCGCGGTCAGCCCCGCGCCCGCCGGGCATGGACCGTGGTCAGCCACCAGATGTGCACGGCCGTCCAGACCGCGACTCCGGCGGCGATGCCCAGGCACATCGGGATCAGACCGGGCCAGCCGGTCGAGGCCACCCCGACCATCACGGCGCCGATCACGGTGAACTTCGCGACGTAGAGCGCGAGGCCGAACGGCAGCACCAGCTGCGTGTTACGGGCGTCGGCCCACGCCAGCACCACCGTGGTGAGGCTGTAGCTGATCACCGTGACGGCCACCCCGGCGGCGGCGCCGAGCGCCGCGTCGGCCCCGCCGGTCACCCCGCCGACCACCGCCGCGACCCCGGCGAGCAGCACCGATGCGATCAGCAGCACCGGCAGGTGTCGCAGCCGCCAGCCCCGGTCCTCGGCCGCCCGCTCCACGCGGGCCACGGGCTCAGCCACGGGGGTACGCCGGGAACGTGGCGACCAGGTCGGCCACCTCGGTGCCGATCCGGGCGAGCT
Organism: Micromonospora sp. NPDC005367; assembly: GCF_040606825.1. Lineage (NCBI taxonomy): Bacteria > Bacillati > Actinomycetota > Actinomycetes > Micromonosporales > Micromonosporaceae > Micromonospora > Micromonospora sp. NPDC005367. The sequence continues at coordinate 18,633 of NZ_JBEXFP010000001.1, forward strand.
CGTCGGTGCCGCCGGCGGCCGCCGGGTCGGTCCGCACGGCCCGCGCGATGAGGCTCGCGATCTGCCGCATCTGAGGCTCCCCCATGCCTTGGGTGGTGACGCTCGGCGTGCCCACGCGGATGCCGGAGGAGACCATCGGCCGTTGCGGGTCGTACGGGATCGCGTTCTTGTTCAAGGTGATCGCTGCGGCGTCGCAGCGCGCCTCCGCGTCCGCACCCGTCACCCCGACCTGTCGCAGATCGATCAGTGCCAGGTGGGTGTCGGTGCCGCCGGAGACGGGGCGCATCCCCTCCTCGGCGAGCCCCGCGGCCAGCGCCTGTGCGTTGCGGATCACCTGTTCGGCGTACCCCTGGAACTCGGGCTGGGCGGCCTCGCGCAGCGCCACCGCCTTGGCCGCGACGGCGTGCATGAGCGGGCCGCCCTGCGTGAACGGGAAGACCGCCTTGTCGATCCGCTGGGCCAGCGACTCCCGGCAGAGGATCATGCCGCCGCGCGGGCCGCGGAGCACCTTGTGGGTGGTGCAGCTGACCACGTCGGCGTACGGCACCGGCGACGGAATCGCCTTGCCGGCGACGAGCCCGATGAAGTGGGCGGCGTCCACCATGAGGTACGCGTCGACCTCGTCGGCGATTTCCCGGAACTTCGCGAAGTCGATCAGCCGGGAGTACGCGGTCGCGCCACAGATGATCATCTTCGGCCGGTGTGCCCGGGCCAGATCCCGCACCTCGTCGTAGTCGATCAGCTCGGTGTCGCGCCGGACGGTGTAGCCCACCGCGGCGAACCACTTGCCGGAGAAGTTCACCCGGCTGCCGTGGGTCAGGTGCCCACCGTGCGGCAGGTCCATGGCGAGCACCGTGTCGCCGGGCTGCACCAGGGCCGCGTACGTGGCCAGGTTGGCGCTCGCCCCGGAGTGCGGCTGGAGGTTGGCGTGGTCGGCGCCGAACAGCCCCTTCGCCCGGGCGACGCCGACCTCCTCGGCCCGGTCCACCTCGGCGCAGCCGCCGTAGTAGCGCCGCCCCGGGTAGCCCTCGGCGTACTTGTTGGTGAGCGTCGAGCCGAGCGCGGCGAGCACGGCGGGCGAGGTGAGGTTCTCGCTGGCGATCAGTTGCAGTCCGCCCCGCAGCCGGTCCAGCTCGCCGAGCACCACGCCGGCGATCTCCGGGTCGGTGGCGCGGAGCTGCTCGAAATCCGGCCCCCAAAAGGTGCTCGTCACGGTGTCCACGACGAAGCAGTCTATGGGGCCGCAGACTGGACAACGTGAGATGCCTGGTCACCGGTGCGACCGGTTACATCGGTGGACGGCTCGCGCCCCGGCTGCTGGCCGAGGGGTACCAGGTGCGTTGCCTGGCCCGTCACGCCGGCCGGCTGCGCGACGTGCCCTGGGCCGCGGCCGCGGAGATCGCCGAAGGCGACCTGCGGCGGCCCGAGACGCTGCCGGCCGTGTTCGCGGGTGTGGACACGGCCTACTACCTGGTGCACTCGCTCGGGCAGGCCGGTTTCGAGACGACCGATCGAGAAGCCGCCGAGTCCTTCGCCGCGGCGGCCCGGACCGCCGGCGTACGCCGCATCATCTATCTCGGCGGGCCCCAGCCGGCGCAGGACGAGGCGTCGCCCCACCTGCGTTCCCGGGCCGAGGTCGGGCGGGTCCTGCTGGCCAGTGGCGTGCCGACGGCGGTGCTCCGGGCCGCGGTGATCATCGGGTCCGGCTCGGCCTCGTTCGAGATGCTGCGCTACCTGACCGAGCGCCTGCCGGCCATGACGACACCACGCTGGGTACGCAACCGGATCCAGCCGATCGCGGTCGAGGACGTACTGCACTACCTCGTCCGCTGCGTCGACCTGCCGCCCGAGGTCAACCGCGCCTTCGACATCGGCGGGCCGGACGTGCTCACCTTCAGCGACATGATCCAACGCTACGCCCGGGTGGCCGGGCTGCGGCGGCGGATCATCCTGCCGGTCCGGCCGCTGAGCCCGGCGCTGTCGTCGTACTGGGTCGGGCTCGTCACGCCGGTGCCGAACGCGATCGCCCGGCCGCTGGTGGAGAGCCTGATCCACGAGGCGGTCGCCCACGAGCACGACATCGCCGCGTACGTTCCCGACCCACCCGAGGGGCTGACCGGCTTCGACCGGGCGATCGAGCTGGCCCTGGCCCGGGTACGCGACGCCCAGGTGGCGACCCGCTGGTCGACCGCGAGCGGCCCGTACGCCCCGGCCGAACCGTTGCCGAGCGACCCGCGGTGGTCCGGCGGCACCGCGTACACCGACCTGCGGGAAAGTGTCGTGGACGCTCCGCCGGAGGCGCTCTGGCGGATCATCGAGGGCGTCGGCGGCGAGCACGGTTGGTACTCGTTCCCGCTCGCCTGGTCGGTGCGGGGCTGGTTCGACCGGCTGATCGGCGGGGTGGGGCTGCGCCGCGGGCGTCGCGACCCGCACCGGCTCCAGATCGGCGAGGCGTTGGACTTCTGGCGGGTCGAGGAGATCGAACCCGGCAAGCTGCTACGGCTGCGCGCGGAGATGCGGCTGCCCGGCCGGGCCTGGCTGGAGATGCGGGCGCTGCCGACCGACGGTGGGCGCAGCCGGTACCGGCAGCGCGCGGTGTTCCTGCCGCGCGGGCTCGCCGGGCACGCCTACTGGGGTGCCGTGGCGCCGTTCCACGCGGTGGTCTTCGGCGGTATGGCCCGCAACATCGCCCGCGGCGCGGAGCGGGAGGCCGCCGCCGTCAGTTCCCGTTCCGCGGGCCGGTGATCTCGTAGGCGATCCGCTCACTCGGTGGCACGAAGTCGCGTACCGGCTGGTCGCGCAGCCCGAACGAGAGCACCTCGCCGACCGCCCGCGCCATCTGGGCCTGCACCGCCTGACCGACCGCGTCCCGGGGGTCCTCCGGATTCGCGGCCATCGAGGCGACCGCGAGCTGCGGCGTGAAGGCCACCACCGTCTCCGTCTCGTACCGCTCGGAGCTGCCCGTCTTGCCGGCCACCGGCCGACCCAGCTGCGCGCGCAGGCCCTCAGCGGTCCCACCGTCGCACCGGTTGTACATCGACTGGTCGCCGACCGGGCAGCGGGCCGCGTCGACGGCCGCCCGTGCCACGTCGGTGTCCAGCGCCTGGCGGCAGGCCGGCCGGGCCGCCTCGACCGGCCGGCCGGACGAGTCGGTGATCGACACCACCGGCAGCGGGGCGCACCAGGTCCCCTCGGCCGCCACCGTGGCGTACGCGTTCGCGAGGTCGAGCGGCGTGGTGGCGGAGACGCCGAGGGTGAACGGTCCCCACTGCTTGGCGCCGCTCTCGGCGAGCCGGGCGTCGGACTGGGCTCGGAACACGATGCCCAGCCGCTCGGCCATCTCCACCGCCCGATCGGCGCCGACCCGCTCGATCAGCCAGGCGAAGTACGTGTTGACCGAGTTGCCGAAGGCACTCCACATGTCGTGCCTGCCGTCGACCGACGACGAGGAGTTCTGCGGGCACCAGCGGCCGTCGCAGCTCGCCTCCCCCGTCGCGGGGTAGCCGGTGATCAGACGGCCGGGCGCGTCGTACTCGGTCCGCAGGGGCAGGCCGGACTCCAGCGCGGCGAGCATGGTGAAGAGTTTGAAGGTGGAGCCGCCCTGGTAGCCGTTGATGGCCCCGCCCCCGGCCACCAGCTGGTTGACGGTGTTCGGGTGGTTCTTCTGCCCGTTCGGGTTGTCGGCGACGCTGTAGACGCGGTTCACCGCCATGGCGAGCACCCGGCCGGTGCCGGGCTGGACGACTGCGGTCGGCGCCGCGCGGCGGTCGGTCGTCGGGTAGATCCGCAGAATCTGCTCGACCGTGGTGCGCTGCACGGCGGGGTCGAGCGAGGAGACGATCGAGAACCCGCCCCGCCGCAGGGTCTGCTGCCGCTGGTCGGCGGTGGCCCCGAAAGCGGGCTGGGAACTCCACCAGCGGGTGAACCAGTCGCAGAAGAATCCCCAGTCGTTGTGCTCCTCGGGCACCGCCGTGCAATCGTTCGGCGTCTCGCTGGGGCGCAGCTTCAGCGGCTCGGCGTTGGCGCGCGCCGCCTGCTCGGGCGGGACCTGACCGGACTCCACCAGCCGCTGCAGCACGTACGACCGGCGGCCGAGCGCGGCGTTCGAGTCGCCGTTGATCGGCTCGTCGGTGTGCGGTGACTGGACCAGGCCGGCGAGCAACGCCGCCTCGGACAGGGTCAGGTCGGCCGGCGCCTTGGAGAAGAATCGTTTGCTCGCCGCCGCGATCCCGTACGCCCCGGCGCCGAAGTACGCGATGTTGAGGTAGCGGCTGAGGATCTCCTCCTTGTCGAGCTCCCGCTCGAGGGCGAGCGCGTACCGCATCTCCTGCACCTTGCGGGCGGCACTCACCTCGGTGGCCGCCCGGCGCTGCTCCGCGGAGAGGCGAGGGTCGGTGCTCAGCACGTTGCGGACGTACTGCATCGTCAGCGTGGACGCGCCCTGCCGGGTCTCACCGTCGCGCTGGTTGACCGTGAAGGCGCGTGCCACGCCGCGCAGGTCCACCCCGCGGTGCTGGTAGAAGCGGGTGTCCTCGGCGGCCACGATGGCCTGCCGCATCACCGGCGCCACCTCGCGCAGCGGCACGTCCACCCGGTCCTCCTGGTAGAAGGACGTGATCAGCGTGGTGCCGTCGTTGGCGTAGAGGTTGGAGCGCTGTGCGGGCGGCGACGTGCGCAGCGTGTTGGGCAGCTCCGAGTAGGGAGTGGAGAGCGCGCTGAAGCCGATTCCGAACACGAGCGCGACCGGCAGGGCCGCTCCCGCCAACACCAGACCGGCGAGCACGCCGGCGATCAACACGGTCAGCACTTTGTCGAGATGGGCCCGGATCATCAGCTTCCCCCGCAGGAGCCGGTCACGCTAGGACCCGTTCAGAATGACCCGAAATGCCCAGTTTCGTCGCCGCTTCGCCCCAAACCCGGAGGAAATTCGCGAGGAGAACGGTCAGGGCACAAGCGCCGCAGCGAGCGGCTGCACCGTCTCCTCGATCTCGTCGGCCACCCGGTTGAAGCACTGGTCACCCCGGCCCCACGGGTCGTCCAGGTCGTCCGTGGTGAGCGGGCCCGCATCGTGGCGGACCGCGTGCGCCGCCGCCACCAACGCCACCCCGCGGGCGTGCACGGCGTCCGGCGAAGCCTCGGCCGCCGGGAGCCCGGCAGCGTCCACCGAGCCCAGCAGCCGGCCGAACTCGCCCAGCACGAAGGTGCGCGCGGCCGCGTCGGGGCGCAGCGCCAGCACGTAGTCCTGCTGGTCGGCGGTCGCCGTGAGGACGAGGTCGGCGGCGTCGATGTGCTCCGAGCGGAGCTTGCGGGCCGCGAACCCCTCGGCGTCGCCGCCCCGGGAGACGACCTGCCGGGCGGCCGGCGGGTTCATCTCCTCACCGGCGTGCCAACCGCCGGTGCCGGCGCTGTGGCTGTACACCAGCTCGTCGGCACCGGCCGGGTCGAGCCCCCGCCGGATCAGCCGGTCCCGCACCGCCAACGCGAGCAGCCGCTCCGCCATCGGCGACCGGCAGATGTTGCCCATGCAGACGTGCAGCACGGTGAACGGCGGCACCTAGACCCCCTCGACGATGTCCGGCACCACGTCGCGCAGCTTCTCCAGCGGAATCGCGCCCAGACGCAGGACCTGCGGCACCTCGCCGGTGAGGTCCACGATCGTGCTCGGCACCGGGTCCGGGCAGGGACCCGCCTCCAGGTACGCGCGCACCGAGTAGCCCAGCTGGTCGCGGGCCTCCTCGGCGGTGAGCGCGGACGGCTGGCCTGTCTTGTTGGCCGACGAGACGGCCATCGGCCCGGTCTCCCGCAGCACCTCCAGCGCCACCGGGTGCAGCGGCATCCGCACGGCCACCGTGCCGGTCTTGTCACCGAGATCCCACTGCAGGCTCGGCGAGTGCTCGATCACGATGGTGAGCGCGCCCGGCCAGAACGCCTCGACCAGATCACGGGCCTCGCGCGGCAGCGAGAGAACCAAGCCGTCCAAGGTCTGCCGGGAACCGATCAGCACCGGCGGCGGCATCTGCCGACCCCGGCCCTTGGCATCCAGCAGCGCCTTCACGGCGTACGGGGTGAACGCGTCCGCGCCGATGCCGTAAACGGTGTCCGTCGGCAGGACGACCAGTTCTCCGTTCTTGACCGCCTCGATGGCCGCGGCGATGCCGCGGTCCCGATCGGCGGGCGACCGGCAGTCGTAGAGCATCACGAGGAGCCAGTCTGCCACGCCGGCCCGAGGTCGGGACGGCGGCGGTCCGCACGTCGGGACGCGGTGGCGAACCGGGGCCGCCCGGTGAGGTCCCGATGCTCGGTCACGGCCGCGAACCGGCCGTCGGCGACGAGCAGCGCCGGCACGTCCGCGCCGTGCGTGTCGTCGTGCTCGATGCCGAGCATCCCGCCCGGCCGCAGCAGCTCCCCCGCCCGGGCGATCACCGGACGGATCACCGACAGCCCGTCCACGCCGCCGAAGACCGCCTCCGCCGGGTCGTACCCGGCCACCTCCGGCGCCACCACCGTGTCCGCGGGCACGTACGGCGGGTTGCACAACAGCACGTCGACCCGGCCGACCAGGTCGTCGAGCAGGTCGGGGGCGGTGACATCCGCCGCCACCACCTCGATCGGCCGGTCCCCCGCCGTGGCCCGCTCCCCCGCGTTGCGGCGCAGCCAGTCCAGCGCCGCCGGGGAGCGCTCGACCGCGACGACCCGGGCCGCCGGCAGTTCCTGCGCCACCGCGAGGGCGATCGCGCCCGAGCCGCTGCACAGGTCCACCACCAGCGGCGCGTCCCGGTCCCGGGCCTGCTCGATGCCCCAGCCGGCCAGCAGCTCTGTCTCCGGCCTGGGCACGAAGACGCCCGGCCCGACCGCCAACTCCAGCCGCCGGAACGCGGCGCTGCCGGTGAGATGCTGCAACGGTTCACGGGCCGCCCGGCGGGCCACCAAGGCATCGAGGGTGGCAAGCTGGCCGGCGTCGAACCCGTCGGCGAGGGCCAACCGGCCGCGCGGCACCTCCAGCACGTACGCGGCCAGCAGTTCCGCCTCGGTCCGGGCGGCCTCCACCCCGGCTTCGGCGAGGATCCGGGTCGCCCGCAGCACGGCGGTCGATGGCCGGATCCGGTTCGTCCCTTCGGGGGGGTGTTGCGGCTCGATGGTCACGACATAATCATGAAGCGTCGCGGGGCACATCACGAGCGGGTGCGTACAGGCGCATGCCGACAGGAGGTCGCTGGTGGGTTGGCTCGACCGGGTCGAAGACCAGGTTGACGCGCTGACGCAGTCGAGGGCGTTGCAGGAGGCGAGCCGGTCCGCCGAGGCGTACACCGTGCTGGAACGGGTCCTACGCACCACAACCGATCCGCGCACCCGCGCCGACGCCATGGTGCAGCGGCTCTCCGCGCTGATCAATCTGGGCCGCACCGCCGAGTTCACCCGCGCCATCGAGGAGGCCTCGGCGGCCGTACGCGACCTCGCCGAGCCCTACCTGCACGGACACGTCAACGCGCTGGCCGCGCTCGCCGCCCACCACCAGGGCGCGCTCGACCGCTGCGTCACCCACCTGGTCAAGGCCGCCCGCGCGCTCGGCGCCGTCGACGACCCGGACCGCGACACCGCCTGGGGCTGGCACGACCTGGCGATGGCGTACTCCTACCTCAGCTTCCACGGTTATGCCCTCGGGGCGATCGAGCGGGCCCGCCAGCTGGGCATGGCCGCCGGCATACCCGAGGAGACGTTCGCCGCCCCGGGCATCCGCCTGCGCAACGCCGTCGCGCTCGACCACAACGGAGACAGCGACGGCTGCCTGCGGGTGCTGCGCGACGTGGCGAGCGACCTCGCCCGTTTCCTGCGCGGCGGGCGGGCCGGCCAGCTGCGCCCCAGCAGCCTCGCCGCGTACGGCTACGCCGCTGCCCGGCGCGCCGCGCTCGGCGACGCGATCGAACACGGCAGCGACTCCGACCCCACCCGGCTGCTCGCCCACGGTGGCGACAGCGCCCGGGCACGGGACATGCGTGAGCTCGGTCACGTGTGCCTCGCCGTCGCCGCCGGTCGGCCGATCGAGGCGGTGGCCCGGCTGGACACCGTCCGGGTCTCCAGCGAGACGCTCGGGGCGGCCGAGCCGGCCCGGTTACGCAGTATCGCCCTGTCCCGCGCCGGTGACCACGCGCTCGCCCACCGGGCGGACCGGCTGGCGTTCCGGCTCGCGGCACAGCGCAACGACCGGCTGCGGGACGTCTACATCGACGGCATCGCGGCCCGGATCGACCACGAGGAGATGCGCCGGGAGGCCGCCCGTTACGAGGGTGAGGCGCTCACCGACCCGCTGACCGGCCTGCCCAACCGGCGCCGGCTCGAACGCTACATCGCCAGCGTGGTGGCGCGGGGCGAGCAGGTGGTGATCGGGGTCTGCGACCTGGACGGTTTCAAGGCGGTCAACACCCGGCACGGGCACCACTCGGGTGATCTGGTCCTCCAGCGCATCGCCGGAGTGATCAACCGGGTGATGCGCCGGGGCGACTTCGTGGCCCGCTACGGCGGGGACGAATTCGTGGTGGTGCTGCCCGGCGCCGGCATGGGCGAGGCGGCCGAGGTGGCCCGCCGCGTCGGCGCGGCGGTGGCGAGCGAGGACTGGGAGGCACTGGTCCCGGGCACCCCGGTCGGGGTGAGCATCGGCTTCGCCGAGGTCTCCGGCACCGGGCCGGAGCTGCGTGACGCGCTCAGCACCGCCTTCGAGATCGCCGACCGCGAAATGCTCCGAGCCAAAACCCGCCCCCGAGCCTCCTAACCCCCACCCCCACCCCCACCCTCCAACTACCCCCTCCCCCCCACGGTCCCACCCCGGGCCCGCCCTGCGCGTGATCAAGAGGTTCGCGTCAGCAGGGAGATCGAACGTGACGCGAAGCTCTTGATCAACGGGGAGGGGGGCCGGGGAGGGGGGTGGGCTGGGGGTTAGCGGCGGGTTAGTTCGGTGTCGCCCGACAGGCGGGCGGCGCGATCTGCCTCGGCCAGCGCGTCGAGCACACCGTCCAGGTCACCGGCGAGAGCCAGGTCCAGGTTGTACGCGGTGTAGCCGATCCGGTGGTCGGTGATCCGGTTCTGCGGGAAGTTGTACGTGCGGATCCGCTCCGAACGGTCCACCGTGCGCACCTGCGCCTTACGGGCGTCCGAGGCGGCCGCGTCGGCCTGCTCCTGGGCCGCCGCCAGCAGCCGGGCCCGCAGGATCCGCATCGCCTGCTCCCGGTTCTGCAGCTGCGACTTCTCGTTCTGGCAGGACACCACGATGCCGGTCGGCACGTGGGTGATCCGGACCGCCGAATCGGTGGTGTTCACCGACTGCCCGCCTGGCCCGGACGAACGGAACACGTCGATCCGCAGGTCGTTCGGATCGATCGTGACGTCGACGTCCTCCGCCTCCGGCAGCACCAGGACGCCGGCCGCGCTGGTGTGGATGCGGCCCTGCGACTCGGTGACCGGAACCCGCTGCACCCGGTGCACGCCGCCCTCCCACTTGAGGCGGGACCAGACGCCGTTTCCGCCCTCCGGCACACCCTTCGTCTTGATCGCCAGCGAGACGTCCTTCACCCCACCGAGGTCGGAGTCCTGGGCGTCGATCACCTCGACCAACCAGCCGCGGCGCTCCGCGTACCGGGTGTACATCCGCAGCAGGTCGCCGGCGAAGAGCGCCGACTCCTCGCCACCCTCACCCGCCTTGATCTCGACGATCACGTCCTTGGCGTCGTGCGGGTCACGCGGGATCAGCAGCTCCGCCAGCCGCTCCTCCAGCGCCGGCAACGTCACCGCAATCGACTCCGCCTCGGCGGCGAACGACGAATCCTCGGCGGCCAGCTCCCGCGCGGCGGCCAGGTCCGCGCGCGCCTGGGCGAGCTCACCGGCCGCCTTGTGCAGCGGCACCAGCTCGGCGTAGCGGCGACCGACCCGGCGCGCGACGGCCTGGTCGGCGTGGATGGCCGGATCGGCCAACCGCTTCTCCAGGTCCGCGTACTCGTCGAGAAGGGCGGCCAGACGCTCGCTGCTCATGCTGCGGATGCTCCTTCGACGCGGGCGGACGGACGGCGTGCCGGCGGCCAGGGTCCACGCGCGGGCGAGGCGGGTGGAAACCGGCGGGCATACGGACGGCGCCCGCGTCCGGCGGGAAGCCGGACGCGGGCGCCGAACGTGGAGTTACTTGGCCTTCTTGGCCTGAACCTTGGCGTACTTCTGCTGGAACTTCGCGACCCGACCGGCGGTGTCCAGCACGCGCTGCTTACCGGTGTAGAACGGGTGGCAGTCGCTGCAGGTCTCGACGCTGATCACGCCGCCCTTGGCGGTGCTGCGGGTCGTGAACGTGTTGCCGCAGGAGCAGCGGACCTCGGTGGTCACGTACTCCGGGTGGATGTTGGGCTTCATGTCGCCTCGGTCCTTTCGTCGGTGGTCGCCGGGTCGCCGTCGCCACCCGCCGCAAGTACGACGGGCTCAGGCGTGAACCGGAACCGGTGGCCGATTGACCAGTGTGCCATGGGTGCGTGCCCGGCCCCTCATCGGGCGGCCGCGCCGTGCCCGCCGGGCGGTCACGTCGACGGCCTCGCCGGGCCCGTCACCGGGCGCACAGCTGGTCCGGCATCGACAACGCACGGCGTCCCACGGGCATTCCCGTCCGCCCGCCGGGCATTCACCGGCACGCGACCCGCGTGGCCCGTACCCCGGGCGGGGTACGACCCGGGGACGCACGATGGCTGCCGGACGACGAGAGCACGGAGGTGAACGCGCGATGCCCCGCCTAATCGCGACCCGCGGGCTACCCGCCTCGGGGAAGACCACCTTCGCCCGTACGCTCCAGCCGTCCGTGGTCCGGGTGAACCGCGACGACCTGCGCCGGATGCTGCACGGCGAGCGGTTGTTCACCCAGTGGGCGGAGGCGCAGGTGACCACGGCCCAGCGGGCCCAGGTCGAGGCGCTGCTGCGCGCCCGGGCCGACGTCTGCGTCGACGACACCAACCTGCGCTCGCGGACGCTGCGGGACTGGGCCGACCTGGCCGCCCGGCACGGAGCCGAGTTCGAGGTGCACGACTTCACCGACGTGCCGCTGGAGGAGTGCCTGCGCCGGGACGCGGCGCGCCCGGCGCAGGACCGGGTCGGCGAGGCCGCGATCCGCCGGCTGCACGAGCGCTACCTGGAGGGGCGGCCCTTGCCGCTGCCGGTGCCGCAGGCGCGCACCGGCAGCCCGAAGCAGGTGCACCCGGCCCCAACCGGAGCACCGGAGATCGTCCTGGTGGACATCGACGGCACCGTCGCGTTGAACGTCTCACGCAGCCCGTACGACATGACCCGGGTCGCCACGGACGAGCCGAACGAGGCGGTGATCGCCGCGGTCCGGGCCATGCACGCGGCGGGGTACGGCGTGGTCTTCTGCTCCGGCCGGGACGCCACGGCGCGCGCCGACACGGTGGTGTGGCTGGAGCGGCACGTCCGGGTGCCGTACCTCGCGCTGCACCTACGGGCGGTGGGCGACTCCCGGAAGGACTCGGTGGTGAAGCGGGAGATCTACGAGCGGGAGGTGCGGGACCGCTACCGGGTGGTGGGTGTCTTCGACGACCGGGCCCAGGTGGTCCGGATGTGGCGTTCCCTGGGCCTCACGGTGTTCCAGGTAGCCGACGGCGACTTCTGAGCGGGAGGGGCCCACGGCGGCCGGGGCCCCTCCCGCTGTTCAGGCGGCGGCGCGCAGCACCGTGGTGATGGTGGCGTCGGCGCGTACCCCGTTGACCGTCACCGCCAGCACCAGCGAGGCGCCGGGACGCAGCGCGGTGAGCCGGCCCGTCGCCGGCTCGAACCAGGCCACGTGCCACGGCCGCAGCCCGGTCACCGGCCCGATGTGCACGTTCGGCGACGCGGACCAGTCGGCGCTCACCGGTGCCGCCACCGGGACGGTACGCCCACCCGGTTGGGTCAGCGTGGCGGTGACCGTGACCGGGCTGCCGAGCGTGACGCCGGCCGGTGCGCTCACCGTGAGCCGGTCGGTGTGTGCGTGCACCTCGGCCGTCACCCAGCTCGGTCCCTCGGCGAGCGGGTCCCGTCGGGCCCGGTCGGCCTCGGCGGGGCTGACCGGGTCGACGCCGAACTCGGTCCAGCCGGTGAAGCCGCCCCGGTCGGCCGGGGTGGACGGCGTCTTGCCGGAGTTGCCGTTGATGACGTACGGCACCCCGTCCACCCGCTCGGCGTGGAACGTTCCGACGTGCCCGCCCACGAACAGCGCGCCCTTGCCCGTCCGGTGCTGGAAGTCGGCCAGCCACTGTTCCAGCAGCGCCGCCTCCTTCCGGTCACCGAGCTGGCTCGCCTGCGCCGGGCTGGGATCGCGCGGCGGGTGGTGGTGCAGCACCACCACCGAGCCGACCGCCGGGTCGCCGGCCGCCGAGTCGAGCGCCTCGCGCAGTATCCGTACCTGGTCGAAGCCGCCGCCGCGCAACGAGCCGGTGGAGGTGTCCAGCGTGACGAACCGGGTGCCCTCGTGGTCGAAGACCCGCGACGTGTCGCCGAAGACGGCCCGGAAGTTGCTGATCGGGGCGCCCATGATCTCGTGGTTGCCGGGCACGTAGTACCAGGGCAGTTCGTCGCCCAGTTCCTGGTCCAGCAGCCGCTTCGCCAGCTCGAAGTCGGCCGGGTACGCGGTGTCCACCAGGTCACCGTTGATCACCAGGAAGTCCGGCCGGGCCGCCCTGATCTCGCGCAGCGTACGGCGGGCCTGGGCGACCAGCTCGCTGTCCGGGTCGGCCGCGACGAACTGGGCGTCGGACATCACCGCGAAGCGCCAGGGCGCGGCGTCGACCGTGCCGTCGGTGACCACCACCCGGTCGGTGCTCGCCTGCTCGGCGGGTACGTCGACCGACGGAGGCACCTTGGCCACCAGGTCGTCGATGACGATCTCGCTGGTGTACTGGGCGTCGGCGTCGGTCTCCGCCACGTAGAAACGCCGTACCCGCACCGGGTACGCCACCCCGGCCGGGACCGCGAACTCGACGTACCGCCAGCCGGTCCAGGTGATGTACGGCCCACGCAGCACGTGTTGGGTGTCCTGGGCGTCGTGCAGGTGCAGGCTCGGCCACTCCCCCTTGCCGTTGCCGTGGATCCACATCCCGAACGCCTGTGGCTGACCGGGGACGTCGATCCAGGCCGGCGGGTCCGCGTACGCGGCGCGGGTTCCGGTGGACTGACTGAAGTCGTACGAGAGCTTCAGGCCGGTGCCGGTGTGGCCCGGCGCCGGTGCGACGGACCCGCTGGCGCGGGCCTGGCTGAACTTCCAGGCGGAGGCGTCCTCGAAGTCCGCCACCGGCTGGTCGGTCAGCCCGATCGTCACCGGGACGACGACACTCTTGGGTCCGACGTGAACGGTTACGAGAGCGGCGCCGGTGTCGCGCAGCGCGGTGACCGTGAGGTTGCCGTCGTCGTCCGGCGTGATCCGCAGCAGGTCGTGGTCGTACTCCAGGTTCAGGTCGGCGGGCTCGATCGGGGCGGTGTTCCCCTCGGCGTCGCGCCCGACCACACCGAAGCGCCCGCTGCCGTCGAGGCCGGTCAGGCCGACCCGCTCGACCGTGGTGTCGATGCCGGCCAACGGTCCGAGCACGGTGAGGTCGAGCGATCCGGTGGCGCCGCCCCGGCGCGCGGTGACCGTCGCCGGCCCGGGCAGCAGGGCGTGGAAGACGTCGTCGCCGTCCACCCGGCCGCGGGCCGCCGGTCGGGTCTGCCAGCTCGGCCTGCCGGCTGCCGGGCCGTACGTCTCGTCGTGGCCGGCCGCGGTGAGCCGGCGGGTGAGTCCGGGGAAGACCCGGTCGGGCCGGCCGCCCCGGACCGGGGAGACGCCGGGCGCCGCGGTCGGGTCGCCGGCGGTCTCCACCCAGTAGCCGGTCAGCCGTCCGCTGCCCGTTGGGGCGTAGAGGGCGAGGCCGTTGGGGACGGGGCGCTCGGTGCCGTCCGAGGGGCTGTTCTCCACCTGGACGGCGGCCGCACCCGGCTCCCGGGCCAGCAGCGTCGACGAGCCGCCGCCGTCGAGGTTGAGCGCGTTGTGCGCGCCCAGCTCGGCCATCATCCGGCCCATCTCGGTCTGGGTGACGCCGCGGCTGTCGACCTGGCGCCCGTCCACCGTCAGCATGATCATTTTACGACCGTCGGCGGTGAACCCGACCGCCGTGCGCGGGGCCAGCGACGGGTCGGAGATCGTCTGCACCAGGCCGTCGCGGACCAGCACGTTGCCGCCGCCGACCGCGGCGTGCAGGTTGCTGCCGTCGGACGGTTTCGGCTGCCAGGCCACGCTGACCGGGTCACCGGGGCGCAGCCCGGCGAGGGCGTCGGCGCCGGCCTCCCGGCCGAGCAGGATGGTGGTCCCGGCGGGGATGGGCCCGCTGCCCGCCGCCGGGTCCACGCGGGCCACCCGGCCGTCGACCACGGCGACCTCGGTGACCCGCGCCGCACCGGCGATCGCACGCTCCCGGGTGTACGTACCCCAGAGTGCGGTGAACACACCGACGCCGCCGGCCTGAACGATGTTGTTGAACTGGGTGAGCGTGACCGGGCCGGTGGGCAGGGTTGCGGTGCCGTCGAAGTTCACCTCGACGACCCGGCCGATGCCCTGGCTCGTCACCGCCACCGCGTTCTGGTGGCCGCTGACCGCCGACTGGATCAGTTCTCCGTCGTGGATGCCGACGCCCTGCGCGGCTCCGGAGCTGTTGATGTCGAAGAAGTCGCCGTTCACTGCGGCGACCGCACGGGTGCGGTCCGCGGCGGCGCGCAGCGGCTCCGCCCGGCTGACCGCGCCCGAGTTGACGTAGTCCACGGTGACGCCGCCGCTGAGGTCGGCGGTGAGGGCGTCGGCACGCAACCAACCGTCGGCGTCGTACCGGTCGAACGAGGTGAGTTGGACCCCGGGCGCGACCGGACGGCTGGTCTTCGCGGTCTCCAGGCCACCGGCCGGCTCGATGCCGCTCGGATCGCTGGTGGCCGCGCCAGGCGCGGTGGCGGGCACCGCAGCGGTGGCGGCTGCGGCGACAGCGGGTGCGGCGGCGGCGGGTGGTGGGCCGGCCAGGGTCAGCAGTGGCGTCAGCAGCAGGACGCCGGCGAGGTGGGCGGATCGTCTGCGGGTGCGCATGGACGACAGTCAACCCGACAGTGAATAGAAGTTTCAAGAGCAGCCGGATGAATGGAAGAAAGCTGCAATCGCGGCCGACAATGTCGACCTTCAGAACGGTGACCCGACGTCACCGGTGGCGCGCATGAGGGTGCAGAGCAAAGGGTGCCGGAGCACAGTTACCACGGGTCCGCCGTCGACTCGATTACCCCTGTTCAGAGCGGTGCCACCGACTGGGTGACACCGGCCGGGGCCGAGCGCTCAGCGCCCGCGACTACTGTTTGTCATCGGCAGGAGTCGAAGAAAGATCACTCACAGTATCCGTCTCGAGTGGAGCGATGAGCCGGCGGCGAGCCGTACAGCAGGAGGGGCACGGCCAGCCGGCCGTGCCCCTCCTGTCGCCTTCTACCCGGGGATCACTCCCCCGGCGTGGACTTCGCGATCTGCATCAGGAACTCGATGTTGGTACGCGACTGCTTGAGCCGGTCCAGCAGCAGATCCAGTGCCGCCTGCGAGTCCAGCGAGTGCAGCACCTTGCGGAGCTTGTGGATGATCGCCAGCTCCTCCGGCGCGAGCAGGACCTCCTCCTTGCGGGTGCCGGAGGGGTTGATGTCGATCGCCGGGAAGACCCGCTTGTCGGCGATCTTCCGGTCCAGCTTCAGCTCGGCGTTGCCGGTGCCCTTGAACTCCTCGAAGATGACCGTGTCCGCCATGGACCCGGTCTCCACCAGCGCGGTGGCGAGAATGGTCAGCGAGCCGCCGTTCTCGATGTTCCGCGCCGCGCCGAGGAAGCGCTTCGGCGGGTAGAGCGCGGTGGAGTCGATACCACCCGACATGATCCGGCCGCTGGCCGGCGCCGCCAGGTTGTACGACCGGCCGAGCCGGGTCACCGAGTCGAGCAGCACGACCACGTCGTGCCCCAGCTCGACCAGGCGCTTCGCCCGCTCGATCGCCAGCTCCGCCACCGTGGTGTGGTCCTGCGGCGGACGGTCGAACGTGGCCGCGATGACCTCGCCCTTCACCGAGCGCTGCATGTCGGTGACCTCTTCGGGCCGCTCGTCGACGAGCACCACCATCAGGTGGCACTCCGGGTTGTTGCGGGTGATCGCGTTAGCGATCGCCTGCAACACCATCGTCTTGCCGGCCTTCGGCGGCGACACGATGAGCGCCCGCTGGCCCTTGCCGATCGGCATGACCAGGTCGATCACCCGGGTGGTCAGGATGTGCGGCTCGGTCTCCAGCCGCAGGCGCTCCTGCGGGTAGAGCGGGGTGAGCTTGTAGAACTCCGGCCGGCGCTTCGCCTCGTCCGGCTCCATCCCGTTGATGGTGTCCAGCCGGACCAGCGGGTTGTACTTGTCGCGCCGCTGCTCGCCGTCCCGCGCGGCCCGCACGGCGCCGGTGATCGCGTCACCGCGGCGCAGGCCGTACTTCTTGATCTGGGACATCGAGACGTACACGTCGTTCGGACCGGCCAGGTAGCCGGTGGTCCGGACGAAGGCGTAGTTGTCGAGCACGTCGATGATGCCGGCCACCGGGACGAGCACGTCGTCCTCGCCGACCTGCGGCTCGCGGCCGCCACCGTCGCCGCCCTCGGCCCGCTCGCCACGGCCGCGACGGCGGTCCCGGAAGCGGCTGCGCCGGCCGCGCCGGCCGCCGCCCTCGCCGTCGTCCTCGCCGTCGATCTCCCGCTCGACGCGCTGCCCCCGGTCACCGCGATCGTTGCGCTCACCGCGCTCGGCCCGCTCGGACCGGTCGCCACGCTCGGACCGCTCATTGCGGTCGCCACGCTCGGTCCGCTCATTGCGGTCGCCACGTTCGGTCCGGTCGCCACGCTCGCCACGCTCAGCACGCTCGCCGCGCTCGGTCCGCTCGCCGCGCTCAGCACGCTCGCCGCGCTCGGTCCGCTCGCCACGCTCGGTCCGCTCGCCACGCTCGGTCCGCTCGCCACGCTCGGTCCGCTCGCCACGCTCATTGCGGTCGCCACGCTCACCGCGCTCGGTCCGCTCGGCACGCTCATTGCGGTCACGCCCGCCGCGGCCCTCACCCCGGTCGGTACGCTCGCCGGTCTCGGCCGCCTCCGTGCGAGTCTCGGTACGAGTCTCGGTAGCGCGTGCCTCCTCGGTACGCGCCCGGCGCCGGCCCCTGCCGCGAGTCTCGGTCTCGACCGCGGCCTGCTCGGCGGGCGCCGCCTCGGCGGTGCGCCGCGCGGCCTCCGGCCGCTCGGTCGTCTCCCGCACCTCTGCGTGCACCTCTTCACGGGCGGGAGCGGTCGCGGCCGCAGCCGCGACCTCGGCCCGAGGTCGAGGGGTCCCGGCGGCGGCGCCGCCCTGCCGCTCGGTGATCGCGCTGATCAGCTCGCCCTTGCGCATGCGGGCCGTGCCGGAGATGCCGAGCGACGCGGCCAGGCTCTGGAGCTCTGGCAGCAGCATCGCCGACAGACCGGTGCCGCTACGCCGCCGGCGAGCGGGAGCGGCGGTGGTGGCTTCGCCAGCGACGTTGGAAACATCCGACGTCACGTCGGTGGTGTCGCTCAATGGATTCCTTCCCTCGATAGGCCGTGACTGCCCGGAGTCGACAAAGCAGGTGGCCGGGCGGCCTCGGTGCACCCGCCTCGCGTGAACGCGTCGCGGGAGTCTGTGACACAGCAGCCGGTCGGTTTCCGACTCACCAGCCTCGGTGAGCAGGTCTCGCCGTCTGCGGCGACCTGTGGAAACTGCGGTGCGGCGTGGCCTTGGCAGGGGTGGCGGGCTGACCGCCGAGAGCTTCGGGGGTGCGCCGACCCGCAGGAAGATCGCATGCTTCGCGGCTGTGCTAAGTCTAGAGCGTAATCAACTCTTCCGACCTGCGGCAACAGGGTCCCGCTCGGCGTGTCCAAGTCTACCCCGGGCGACCCGGGCACCGCTGACATCTATCGGTAACCGCAAGACCTGCCAGTCTCTTCCCACTTCGAAGCCATCCGGCGGGGCGCTGAGAGCCAGCACAGTGGGACCCGCCCCACTGACCACAGCCGCCACACCTTTCTCTCGCAACTCGCTGACCAGGGCAGCCGTGGCGGGCATCGCGCTCGCACGGTAATCCTGGTGCAGCCGGTCGGCGGTGGCCGGTAGCAGCAACGCCGGATCGGCGGTGAGCGCGTGCACCAGCAGCGCCGCCCGCCCCGCGCTCAACGCGGCGTCACCGTGCGGCACGGTGGCCGGCAGCGCCGCCCGGGCCACCGCTGTCAGCCCCCGCCCGCCGGGCACGAAGACCGTCGGGCGTACGCCCTCGGCGACCCGACGGGTGACCGCGCGGGCCCCGGACGGTTCCGTCCAGGCGATCGTGAAACCCCCGAGCAGGCACGGCGCGACGTTGTCAGGATGCCCCTCCAACTCCGCGGCGAGCCGGAGTACGGCCTCGTCGTCGAGGCGGCGCTCGCCCTCCACCACGAGCGCCCGGGCCAGCAGCACGCCGGCGACGATCGCCGCGGACGAGGAGCCCAGACCCCGTGCCTGCGGGATGCGGTTGACGCACTCGACGACGAGCCCCGGCGGGTGCGCGCCGAGCCGGTCGAAGGCCGCCCGCATGGACCGGACCACGAGATGTCGGTCGCCGTCGGGCAGCTCGCCCGCACCCTGCCCGGACACCGTGACCCGGACCCCCGACGGGGCGATCTCGGCCGACACGTCGTCGTGGAGCCCGAGGGCGAGGCCCAGCGCGTCGAAGCCCGGCCCCAGGTTGGCGCTGGTGGCGGGAACCCGGACCCGGACCGGCCCGGCTTCGAAGTTCTTCGGCACCGGCTCATGCTATGGCCCCGCCCCGGCAGCCCCGCCGTCCGCCCGACCCGTGAGATTCGATCATTCCCGCTAGCCTGACGCGACGACCGCGAGACGGAGGCTGGATGAGTCCCTTCTGGTACACGGCCGTTCGAGCTCTCAGCCACCTGCCGTCCCTGCTGGTGCTGCTGACCGGGCTGGTGCTGACCGGAGTGGCCCGAAGACGACTGCCCGGCCGCTCCCGCGCGCTGATGTACACCGGCCTGGGGCTGTTGATGGTCAACATCGGTCTCGGAGTCGGCGTGTCGGTCGTGCTGCCCGCTGTTGTCGCGGACCAGGAAACCGGAAGCCTCGGTTTCGACGTCGTGCCGCTGTTCGTGGTGTCGAACCTGATCAGCTTCCTGCTGCAACCTGTCGGACTGGGACTGGTCATCGCGGCCGCGCTGACCGGTCGCCGTACGCCAGGATCGGTTCCGCCCGCAGGCCCGCGGGGTTGGCCACCGCTGCCGCTCGGGCCGGCGGCCCCGGTCGCCGCCGGCCCCAACGTCGTGCCCGGCGGCCTGCCGCCGCTGCCGGGACCGGCCCACCCCGCTCCCGGGCCGATCAGCGGGCCGGTTCGGGGACCGGATCGGTGAGGGAGAGCCGCCGGGTGGCGATCCGCCAGCCGACGGCGTACACCAGGGTGACCAGGCCGCAGCCGGCGAGGATGACGCGCTCGTCCACGGTGTCCACCACCAGCGCGACGGCGAGCTGGCTGATCGCGATGGCCAGCGTCGCCAGCATCATGTCGGTGGCGAAGACGCGTCCGCGCAACCGGTCCGGCACCTCGCCCTGCAGGGCGAAGTTCGACATCACCCAGTTGCTGCCGCCGGCGAAGTGGGCCACGAAGACCAGCAGCAGCACGAGCGGAAACCAGCCCACCACGGAGGTACCGAGGTAGGCCAGCCCGTACAGGGACATCGACAGGGCCAGACCGGGCAGCAGCAGGGCCCGGTTGGTCAGCGCCCGGCGCATGAGGATGGGCCCGACCAGCGCGCCGGCACCGCGGACGGCGAAGAGCAGCCCGGTGCCGGCCGGCCCGGCCCCGTAGACGGCGGCCAGCAGCGGGAACACGGTCAGCACGCCGTTGCCCAGTCCGACCGCCGACTTCACGGTGACCAGCGCCAACACCCGCGGCCGGTGTCCGATGTAGCGCAGTGCCTCGCTCATCGCGGCAAAGGCCCGCTGCGGCGATTCGCCGGCCTCCCGCGGCGCCTGCAACGGCCGGCGGATCGTCGAGGCCAGGATCGCGGCGAGCGCCAGGCCGACCGCGGCGATCCAGAAGCAGGCGTACGGCCCGACCCGGTCGCTGAGCACCCCGCCGAGTGAGGCGCCCACGACGGTCATGGTTCCCCACGCCGAGCCTGCGACCGCGTTGCCGGCGGCCAGTTCGTCCGGGTCGAGGACGTTGGGCAGGGCGGCCTGGGCGGCAGGCGAGTAGAAACCCTTGGCGACCGCGATCACGCCGATCGCCAGCAGCGCGAGCCAGGCGGTGCCCGCGCTGTGGACGCCCAGCAGGAGCAGCACGCCGACCAGCGCGGCCACGTTCGCGATCATCATGATCTTCCGCCGGTCGAACCGGTCGGCGATCGCGCCGGTGAACGGCAGCAGCAGCGCCACGACGCCGGTGTCCACGGCGAGCACCAGCGCTCCCCACACCCCGCTGCCGGTGAGATTCGGCAGCAGCACCAGCAGCGGAACCATGACGAACCAGTCGGCCCCGAAGACCACCAGCTCGGCGAGGAACAGGTTGCGGAAGTTCCGGTTGCGGGTGAGGACCGACAGGGTGGACGCCACGGGGCAGGACCCTACCCCGCCTCCCGGAACGCTCCCAGGTGGTGGCCCGGCCGTCCCGAATGGCGCGCCCCCGGCGGGTCGGAACCCGCCGGGGGCGCGCCTGGCCGTACGCCGACTACTCGGTGGGCGGCAGTGGGGAGGTCTGGCTCTTGGGCAGCTTGAGCACCTCGAACTGGTCCGTGCCGTCGATGAGCGCCGCCGAGGGCGCGGGTCGCGCCTCCTGGCCGCCTCCCGGCCGGTTCCCGTTGCCGTTGCCGTCGCCCGTGCGGGCACCGACGAGCACCGGCTCCGGCGCGGCCGCCGTGTCCGGCGCCTCGGTGGGCTCCGCGGGCGAACCGTCCGTGCGCCGCCGGCGCCGCGCACGCACCGACTCCTTGGTGTTCTCGACCATCGTGTAGAGCGTCGGCACCAGGAGCAGCGTCAGCAGCGTGGAGCTGAGCAGACCGCCGATCACCACGACCGCGAGCGGCTGCGAGATGAAGCCGCCCTCGCCGGTGAGCCCGAACGCCATCGGCAGCAGCGCGAAGATGGTCGCGACGGCCGTCATCAGGATCGGCCGCAGCCGGTGCCGGCCGCCCTCGACGACCGCCTCCTGCACGCCCAGGCCCTGCGCCCGGTACTGGTTGATCAGGTCCATCAGCACGATCGCGTTGGTCACCACGATGCCGACCAGCATGAGCATGCCGATCAGCGCGGGTACACCGAGCGGGGTCCCGGTGACCAGCAGCAGACCGACCGCACCGGTGGCCGCGAACGGGATCGAGATCAGCAGGATCAGCGCCTGGATGAGGCTGCGGAACGTGGCCACCATGATCAGGAAGACGATCGCGATCGCGACGAGCACCGCCAGCCCCAGGTCACCGAACGCGTCCGCCTGGTCGGCGCTGACACCCCCGATGACGACGGTCGCCCCGGGCACATCGATGCCGTCGAGACGCTGACGCAGCTCCTCGGTGGTCGCGCCGAGGTTCGACCCGGTGGCCGTACCGGTCACCGTGACGCTGCGCTCGCCGTCGATCCGGCTCACCTGCTGCGGGCCCTCGGCACGCTCGACGGTGGCGATGTCCCCCAGCTTCACCGGCCCGACCGGCAGCGCACGCAGCTCGTCGATGGTGAGCGGCGGGTTGTCGGTGAGGCGGAGCACCACGTTCTGCTGGTCGCCGTCGAGGGTGACCTGCCCGAGCGGGGCGCCCCGGAACGTCTGCGCCACCAGCTGGCCGACCGCCGCCTCGGTGAGGCCGGCCCGGCCGGCCTTGACCCGGTCGACCGTGACGTCGACCCGCGGCACCCGATCGGCGAGGCTCGTGGAGACGTCCGCCACGCCCGGCGTACCGGCCATGGCCTCCTCGGCCGCCTTCGCGGCCCGGTCGAGCGCCTCGGGCTCAGCGGCCTGGACGACGACCTCCAGGCGACTCGCGGAGGCGTCCTGTCCGCCGCCGAAGGTGAACTCGCCGGCGTCGGGTCCGAGGGCGTCGAACTCCTTGCGCAGCGTCTCGCGCATCTGCTGGGCGTCCGTGTCGTCGCCCAGCGCGAGCGACCAGCTGGCCACGTTGTTCCGGCCGCCACCCAGCAGGATGTTCTCGCCGCCGCCGGCCGTCACCTGGTACGTCTCGACGCCGCCGGTCCGCTTCAGCACCGCCTCGACCTTGCCGGCCGCCTCGTCGGTGGCGGCCAGGCCGGTGCCGGCCGGCAGCTCCTGACGAATGCTCAGGGTGTCCTGCCCGGAGTCGTCGAGGAAGTTCGTCTCCAGCTTGCTGGCCAGGCCGAACGTGCCGAAGAGCACCAGCACGCCCAGCCCGAGCGTGATCCAGCGGGTGCGCCGGGTCCGGGTGGCGAACCCGATCGCCGGCAGGTACGCCCGTTGCAACGGGCTGCGCAGCTCCTTCTCCTCCGCGGCCCGGCGCACGGCGTCGTCGTCCGGCGTACCGCCGGACGGCTTCAGGAACCAGTACGCGAGCACCGGGATGACCGTGAGCGCGACCAGCAGCGAGGCGAGCAGCGCGACGGTCACGGTGATGGCGAACGGCGCGAAAAGCTGCCCGACGAAGCCGCCCACCAGGGCGATGGGCGCGAACACCGCGACCGTGGTGAGGGTGGACGCGGTGACCGCGCCGGCCACCTCACGTACGGCGTTGACGATCGCTTCGCGCTTCGCCTCGCCGTACCCGAGGTGCCGTTTGATGTTCTCCAGCACCACGATCGAGTCGTCCACCACCCGGCCGACCGCGATGGTCAGCGCGCCGAGGGTGAGCAGGTTGAGCGAGTAGTCACCGATCCAGAGGGCGATCAGCGCGACCAGCACCGACAGCGGGATGGAGACCGCGGTGACCAGGGTGGAGCGCACCGACAGCAGGAAGACCAGGATGACGATGACCGCCATCACGAGGCCGAGCAGACCCTCGGTGGTGAGGCTCTCGATGGACTTCTCCACGAACGGGGCCTGGTCGAAGACCACGGTCAGCCCGGCGCCGGACGCGTCGCGCAGGGCGTCGAGCCGGTCCCGGATCTCGTGCGAGATCTCCACCGCGTTGCCGTCGGGGCTGGCCGTGACCGCGATACCCAGACTGTCCTCGCCGTTGGTCCGGGTGATGGCGGTCGCCGGCGCGAGCATCTCCTCGACGGTGGCCACGTCACCGAGCCGGACCGGGACCGGTCCGGGTGCGACGACGATGCCGCGCAGGTCGTCGAGGGTGATCACCGGGGTGCCGACCTGCACCGGCAGCGCTTGGCCGCCGTCGGTGACCGTGCCCGCCGGCATCGAAACGCCGTTGGTCTTCAACGCGGTACCGATCGCGGTCGGGTCGAGCTTCGCGGCGGCCAGCTTCGCCAGGTTCGGCTTGACGACCACGGTGTCGCTGCGGGTGCCGGTCAGTTCGACGGTACGCACACCGTCGATCGACTCCAGCTCCGGCAGGACGCTGGCGCGCAGGTTGTCGGCGAGGGCACGCTCGTCACCGCCGCCGGTCGCGGCGAGCACCACGGCCGGCAGGTCGTCGGTGCTGCCCGCGAGCACCTGCGGCTCCACGCCCTCCGGCAGTTGCGCGCCGATCCGGTTGAGCGCGGTCTGCATCTTGTTGACCGTGTCGTCCAGGTCGGTGCCGAACTCGAACTGCACCTGGACGGTTGCCGCGCCCTCGCGAGATGTCGAGGTGACCTTCTCCAGTCCGGGCAGACCCTGGAAACTGTTCTCGATCGGCTCGACGACCTGGGATTCGACGATCTCGGGTGTCGCGCCGGGGTACGCAGCCATGACGAAGGCGGCCGGGAACTCCAGCGACGGCAGCAGTTGCTGCTTCAGCGACGGCACGGCGAACACTCCGAACACCGTGGCCACCACCGCGATGAGGGCGACCAGCCCTCGGTTGGCGAGGCTTGATCTGGCGAGCAGCGACATCGGCCTGGCTCACTCCTAGAAAAATTTGCAGGGCATGCAAAGTGTGCCCGACCGACTTCCCCCGCTCCGCGCCGGGTACTGACCAGTACCCCACCTCACTCCCCACCCCACCGTCCCCCGCCCCCGGCGCCAACGTGTTGATCATGAAGTTGTTGCCAGGACACGCCGGGCCGGCGGTCAACTTCATGATCGCCGGCTGGCGGGGCCCCGGGGTGGGGCCCCGGGGGTGGGGGTGGGGGGTTAGGCGAGGTCCAGGGAGCGGGCGGCGGAGAGGGGGTCGTTGGGGATGGTGATCGGGGCGGGAGCCGTGGAGATGGCCCACTCCGGGTCCTTGAGCCCGTGCCCGGTGACCGTGCAGACCACTGTCACCCCGGTCGGGACCCGTCCCGCCGCCGCCTGCTGCAACAGCCCGGCCACACTGGCCGCGCTGCCAAGCTCCACGAAGACCCCGACCTCCCGGGCGAGCAGCCGGTACGCGGAGAGAATCTCCCGATCGGTCACCGCCGCGATCAGGCCGCCGGAGGCCTCCCGGGCGTCGATCGCCCGGGTCCAGCTCGCCGGGTTGCCGATCCGGATCGCGGTGGCGATCGTCGACGGCTCACGTACCACCTCGCCGTTGACCAGCGGCGCCGCCCCGGCCGCCTGGAAGCCGTACATCTTCGGGGCGCGGGTGGCCCGCCCGTCCGACAGGTCCTCCGAGTAGCCCATCCAGTAGGCGGAGATGTTGCCGGCGTTGCCTACCGGCAGGCAGTGGATGTCCGGCGCGTCGCCGAGCGCCTCGACGATCTCGAACGCGGCGGTCTTCTGGCCGTGCAGCCGGTCGATGTTGACCGAGTTGACCAGCGCCACCGGGTAGTCCTGAGCGAGCTTGGCGGCCAACCCGAGGCAGTCGTCGAAGTTGCCGTTGACCTGGAGCAGTCGCGCGCCGTGCACCAGCGCCTGGGCCAGCTTGCCCAGCGCGATCTTGCCTTGCGGCACCAGCACCGCGCAGGTCAGTCCGGCGCGGGCCGCGTACGCGGCGGCAGAGGCACTGGTGTTTCCGGTGGACGCGCAGATGATCACCTTGTTGCCCGCCTCGACCGCCTTGGAGACCGCCACCGTCATGCCGCGGTCCTTGAACGAGCCGGTCGGGTTGGCCCCCTCCACCTTCAGGTACACGTCGCAGCCGAGCCTCGCGGAGAGAACCGGCGCGGGCAGCAGCGGCGTGTTCCCCTCGTGCAGGGTCACGACGGGCGTGGCGTCGGTGACCGGCAGCCGGTCCCGGTACGCCTCGATCAGACCCCGCCACATGTCGCTCTCCTCGCCTCTTCCGCCCCGTCGGCCAGGGGCACGCCAAGCCTGGACCAGCCTGCCGGACCGGCCCGTGCACCACCCCCCGTTACCCACCTGGCGGGACGCCGGTCCGACGGCATCCCGACCACCGCCCACGCCTGTGCGACGCCATCGCCAGGCACCGCCCACGCGCCCGTGGGAGCGCATCGCCGCCCGGGCCAGCTCGGCGGCCCCACCGCCGTACCGCACGACCCCACCGCCCTACCGGCGTGGAGTCGCCGGGAGGACGCGGACGCCCGCCCAGGACAACGACGTGGCCTCTCACCGGGGCCGGGCGGCCGCTGCGGCGACGAGCGCCCGTCACCGGGTCAACGAGTCACGCCCCACCCTCGACCCGGAGCACGCTGGTCACCGACCGGACGATGTCCAACCCACGCAGTTCGGAGACGGTCGCGGCGAGCGCGGCGTCCGGTGCGACGTGAGTGACGATCACCAGGTCGGCGTCCGCGCCGCTGCCCGGGGCAGAGCCCTCGGCCGGGCCCTGCCGAACCGTCGCGATCGACACGTCGTGCCGCGCGAAGACGCCGGCCACCGCGGCCAGCACACCGGGCCGGTCGGCCACGTCGAGGCTCACGTGGTAGCGGGTGAGCGCCTCCCCCATGGACCGCACCGACAGGTCGGCGTACGCGCTCTCGCTGGCCGCGCGCACCCCGGCGAGCCGGTTGCGGGCGACCGCCACCACGTCGCCGAGCACCGCGCTGGCGGTCGGTGCCCCACCCGCGCCCCGGCCGTAGAACATCAGCTGCCCGGCCGCCTCCGCCTCGACGAAGACCGCGTTGAACGCGTCGCCGACGCCGGCCAGCGGGTGGGTCAGCGGGATCATCGCCGGGTGCACCCGGACGTTGACGGTCTCCCGGCCGGCCGCGTCCACGCCCCGGGCGGCGATGCAGAGCAGCTTGATGGTGCACCCCATAGCCTTGGCGCTGGCCACGTCGGCGGCGGTGACCTCGGTGATCCCCTCCCGGTGCACGTCGGCGGCGCTCACCCGGGTGTGGAAGGCCAGCGAGGCGAGGATCGCCGCCTTCGCCGCCGCGTCGAAGCCCTCCACGTCGGCCGTCGGGTCGGCCTCGGCGTACCCCAGCTCGGTCGCCTCCTCCAGCGCCTCGGCGAAGCCGGCGCCGGTGGCGTCCATGGCGGAGAGGATGAAGTTGGTGGTGCCGTTGACGATGCCGGTCACCCGGGTGATCCGGTCCCCGTGCAGCGACTCGCGCAGTGGGCGCAGCAACGGGATCGCGCCGGCCACCGCGGCCTCGTAGTAGAGGTCCGCACCGCCCTCGGCGGCCGCGTCGTGCAGCGCCCCACCGTCCTCGGCGAGCAACGCCTTGTTGGCCGTCACCACGCTCTTGCCGGCACGCAGCGCCTCAACCAGCCATTCGCGCGCCGGCTCGATGCCGCCCACCACCTCGACCACGACGTCCACGTCGTCCCGCTTGATCAGGCCGAGGGCGTCGGTGGTGAGGAGCGACGGGTCCACCGGCAGCTCGCCGCGGTCCCGTTTGAGCCGGCGTACGGCGATGCCGGCGAGCTCCAGCGGGGCACCGATCCGGGCGGCGAGGTCGGCCGACTGCTCGTGCAGCAGCCGCACCACCTCCCCGCCGACCGTGCCGCAGCCGAGCAGCGCCAGGCGCACAGGTGAGGTCATCCAACATCCAATGCGAGCAGGTCCTCTTCGGTCTCCCGCCGGACGATCAGACGTGCCTGGCCGTCGCGAACCGCGACCACCGGGGGGCGCGGCACGTGGTTGTAGTTGCTGGCCATGCTCCGGCAGTACGCGCCGGTGCCGGGCACCGCGACAAGATCTCCGGGCTGCACGTCGGCGGGCAGGAATTCATCCTTCACCACGATGTCCCCGGACTCACAGTGCTTTCCCACCACGCGGGCGAGCATCGGCTCAGCCGCCGACGCCCGCGAGGCCAGCGTCGCGGAGTACGACGCGTCGTACAGCGCGGTACGGATGTTGTCGCTCATCCCGCCGTCGACGCTCACGTACGTGCGGATGCCGTCCACGTCCTTGACCGTGCCCACGTCGTAGAGGGTGAACATGGCCGGGCCGACGATCGCCCGGCCGGGCTCGATGGAGAGTTGCGGTACGGCCAGCCGCTCGGCCCCGCACTCGCTGTCGACGATCTTGCGCAGCCGCTTCGCCAGGTCGTGCGGCGCGGCCGGGTCGTCCTGCGTCGTGTACGCGATGCCGAAGCCGCCGCCCAGATCCAGCTCGGGCAGCTCCACCCCGCGGGCGTCGCGGATCTGCGCCTGCAGGGCGAGCACCCGCCGGGCCGAGACCTCGAAGCCGCTGGCGTCGAAGATCTGCGACCCGATGTGCGAGTGCAGACCGCGCAGCTCCAGCACATCCTCGTCGAGGATCTTGAAGGCCGCCGCGGCAGCCGCCCCGCCCGCCAGCGAGAAGCCGAACTTCTGGTCCTCGTGGGCGGTGGCGATGAACTCGTGGGTGTGTGCCTCGACCCCGACGGTGACCCGGACCAGCACCCGGGGGCGTACGCCCCGCTCGCGGGCCAGCGCGGTCAGCCGGTCGATCTCGGCGAACGAGTCGACGATGATCCGCCCCACCCCCGCGTCCACCGCCCGGGTCAGCTCGGAGAGCGACTTGTTGTTGCCGTGGAACCCGATCCGCTCCGCCGGCATCCCGGCCGCCAGCGCGACCGCCAGTTCGCCGCCGCTGCACACGTCGAGGTGCAGGCCCTCCTCGTCGATCATCCGCACCACGGCCCGGCAGAGGAACGCCTTGCCGGCGTAGTAGACGTCGACGTCCGGGAAGGCGGCCCGGAAGTCGCGGCAGCGCGAGCGCAGATCGTCCTCGTCCAGCACGTAGACCGGGGTGCCGAACTCGGTGGCGAGGTCGCGCACGCTCAGACCCGCGACGGCGAGCGCCCCGTCGGCGCCACGTCGGACGTTGCGCGGCCAGAGTTCCGGCACCAGCGCGTTGACGTCGACCGGCGTACGCAGCCAGGCCGGCCCGCGGGTGCCGATCTCACCGTGCAGCGCGCCAGCCTCGTGAGCCCGCATGATCCGTTACATCCTTTCCGGTGCGGTGACGCCGAGCAGGTGCAGGCCGTTGGCGATCACGGTGCGGGTGGCGTCGTTGAGCCAGAGCCGGGCCCGGTGCAGGTCGGTGATCTCCTCGTCGCCCTGCGGTGAGATCCGGCAGTTGTCGTAGAACCGGTGGTACGCCGGAGCGACGCTCTCCTCCAGGTACCTGGCCACCCGGTGCGGTTCGCGCAGCTCGGCGGCGGTGGCGACCACCGCGGGGAGTTCGGCGAGCGCCTTGAGTAGCTCGTTCTCCTTCTCGTGGCTGAGCAGCTCCGGACGGAAGGCATCCCCGTCGCCCCGGGTCAGGCCGACCTCGGCGGCGTTGCGCGCCGCCCCGGCGGTCCGGGCGGCGACGTACTGCACGTAGTAGACCGGGTTGTCGTTCTTGGCCCGGGTCCACAGCTCCACGTCGATGTCGATGGGTGAGTCGGCCGAGTAGCGAGCCAGCGCGTACCGGGCGGCGTCCACGCCGATCGCCTCGACCAGGTCCTCCAGGGTGATGACCGTGCCGGCCCGCTTGCTCATCCGCATCGGCTGACCGTCGCGGACCAGGTTGACCAGCTGGCCGATGAGGATCTCCAGGTTGCGCTCCGGGTCGTCGCCGAAGCACGCGGCCATCGCCTTCATCCGGCCGATGTAACCGTGGTGGTCGGCGCCCAGCATGATCACGACCCGCTCGAAGCCGCGCTCGCGCTTGTCGAGGTAGTAGGCGCAGTCGGCGGCGAAGTAGGTCCACTCACCGTTGGACTTGCGCAGCACCCGGTCCTTGTCGTCGCCGAACTCGGTGGTGCGCAGCCAGGTCGCGCCCTCGGCCTCGAAGATGTGGCCCTGCTCCCGCAGGCGGGCCAGGGCGAGGTCCAGCTCGCCCCGGTCGTGCAGGTCCTTCTCGTTGAAGTACGTGTCGAACTCGACCCCGAAGTCACGCAGCGAGGAGCGGATCTCGTCGAACATCAGCGCGACGCCCTCGACCCGGAAGACCTCCTGGGCGGCGGCGTCGTCGAGGGAGAGTACGTCCGGCCGGCGGGCCTGGACCTCCGCGGCGATCTCCGCGATGTACGCGCCGCCGTAGCCGTCCTCCGGCACGGCCTCGCCCTTCGCGGCGGCCAGCAGCGACCGGGCGAACCTGTCGATCTGGGAGCCGGCGTCGTTGAAGTAGTACTCGGTGCCCACCTCGGCGCCGCTGGCCCGCAGGAGCCGGCTCAGCGCGTCGCCGACCGCGGCCCACCGAACGCCACCGATGTGCACCGGGCCGGTGGGGTTGGCGGAGACGAACTCCAGGTTGATCCGCTGCCCGGCGAGCCGCTCGCTGCGGCCGTACTCGGCGCCGGCCTCGACGATCACGCGGGCGAGTTGCCCGGCGGCGGCCGCGTCCAGCCGGATGTTGAGGAAGCCGGGGCCGGCGATCTCCACGGACTTGACGCCCGGCGCCTTGCCCAGCTCGTCGGCGAGGGCGCCCGCCAGCTCCCGCGGCGGCCGGCCGACCTTCTTGCTCAGCTGCAACGCCAAGGTCGAGGCGTAGTCGCCGTGCTCCGGGTTCCGGGGTCGCTCGACAGTAATCTCCCCCGGCAGCACGGAGGGGTCCAGACCCCGTTGGGTGAAGACGGCGTGGGCTGCGGCGAGGACGACCTCGGCGAGTTCTGCGGGAGTCACCGATCCATGTTATCGGGGGTAGACTCGGTCCCCGCGGCGGCGACCCGTTGTGCGCACCAGACCCGCCGGCTCCCTGACCGACCGACCTGACGAGGCACGATGAGCATCAGCACCCCGGGCGGCGAGCAGCGCCGTCCGACCGTGGTCAGCACGGGCAAGAAGCCGGCCGCGGGTCGGCCGGCGTCCGGCGCCAAGGCCGGATCCGGCAAGCCGACAGCCACCCGGTCCGGCGGCGGCAAGGGCCCCCGCAAGCCGATCGTCCCGGTCAAGGTCAGCCAGGGCCGCGCCAAGGGCCCGATCGTCCTCTTCGCCGTCGTGGGCCTGGTCGCGGTCGGCATCATCGGTTTCGGCGCCTGGGCCGCGTTCCAGGGCTCCAAGCCGTGGGAGGAGCGGGCCGACGCGATCAGCGGCATCGTCGACTACCGCAAGAAGGACCCGGAGCTGGTCAAGGGCAGCAACCACCAGCCCGGCCCGATCAAGTACACGATCTCACCGCCGGTGGCCGGCCCGCACAACCAGGCCTGGCAGAACTGCATGGGCGACGTCTACACCGAACCGATCGCCAACGAGCACGCGGTGCACAGCTTGGAGCACGGCTCGATCTGGATCACCTACCGCCCCGACCTGCCGGCCGACCAGGTCGCCAAGCTCGCCGAGAAGGTGCAAGGCAACGAGAAGATGCTCATGAGCCCGTACGAGGGCCTGGACAAGCCGATCTCGCTGCAGGCCTGGGGTTACCAGCTCAAGCTCGACAACGCCGACGACAGCCGGATCGACGAGTTCATCAAGACGCTGCGGGTGAACGCCTCGATCGAGGGCCCGACCGCGCTGTGCAACCAGGGCATCACCGCCACCGGCACCACGCCGCATGACAGCGGTGTGCAGATGCCGACCCAGTAAGGATCGTGATGACGGCTCCCGCCACCCTTGACAGCTCGTCCGAGACCCCGGCCGCCGACGGCGGCCGGGGGTCCCGCCCCGGCCTCGGCCTGGTGGGCATCGCCGTCGCCGTCGTGGCCGCCCTGCTCCTCGGGTACGCCGGGGGCCTGCTGACCCCGCGGCTGACCCGCCCCGGCGACGACTCGGTCGAGGCCGGCTTCGCTCGGGACATGACCGCCCACCACGCCCAGGCGGTCGAGATGGGCATGCTGGCGTTCCAGCGCGGCACCGACCCCGAGGTACGCCAGATCGGCGGCGACATCGCCAGCGGCCAGCAGGGCGAGATCGGCATCATGCAGACCTGGCTGCGCGGCTGGGGGCTGGATCCGACCGGTTCGCAGCCGCGCATGGCGTGGATGCCGGACGGTGCGAGCCTGGTCAAGAACGGCCTGATGCCGGGCATGGCCACTCCTCAGGAGATGGAGCAACTGCGCGCGGCGCAGGGCCGGGAGTTCGACCTCCTGTTCCTGAACATGATGATCAATCACCACCTGGGCGGCGTCCACATGATCGACGGGGTGCTCGACGCCGGCGACGAACCGGAGGTGCTCCGGACGGCGCAGGTCATGAAGAACACCCAGCAGACCGACCTCACCAACCTCCAGAACGCGAAGAAGCGCCTCGGCGGCTGACGACCGTACGGTCGTGCCCCTGGGCAACGCGAATCCGGGGCAGCGCGCCCCCCCGGGGCGGCTCGGCGCCGGGGCGGCGGCTCGGCCCTGGGACGGCTCGGCCCCGGGGCGGCGCCACGCCGGGCAGCGCGAACCCGGCGCGGCTCGACCCCGAGGCGGCGCCACGCCGGGCAGCGCGACCCCGGGCGGCGCCACGCGACCCACGACCCGCCCCGGGGCAACGCGACCCCGGGCAACGCGGAGCCGCGGAAGCGCGAGCCGGGGCAGCGCGGCGCGAAGATCAACTCGGGTCCCTTGAAGTCGGGGTATCCGGACAGCTGGGACAACCCGATATACACGCACCCCGTGTGGATCAACCAAGCGGTCGGCCGTCCCGCGGCCTACCACTGGGAGTCAAACCCCCGATGCGGCCCGAACGGCCCGTCCGGAGATCACGGTCCGCCCACCTCGACCCAATCCGGCCGGCGAGGTTCCCAGGCGCTCCCGGGCGACGCCGCTGGCGCATCTCCGACCCGACCCTGCCGGGGCGTCCGGATCAGCGACCCGAGGCGTTGACCGCTGTCCGCCAGCTGCTCGGACGCAGGACGACAACCCCCCGCTCACTTTGGGCGGTCTGTCCGATTACGTGTGTTAGAGAGTTTTCTCCACACATATCGTGACCAGTTGCGATTCGGGCTCGTTGCCCAAGACGTGGGGGTTGCACTGAGAGACGCACGGCGTTCGGTCACCAGTTGGTGCCGGCGCCACACCATCGGCGGTGACGGGGCGGTGGCAGCCGCCCGTCGCGGACAGCGGCAGGGCGAGCCGGGGATGCTCAGCCGCGAACAGGAACTCGAACTGATCGACACCCTGCGAGGCGTCCATCCGGACCAGTTCGAGCTGGGCGAGGAGTTGTGGACGCGGCAGAGCCTGACCGGCCTCATCCAGCGGCAGTTCGACCTGCCGATGGACGCCGGCGCGGTCGGGGCGTACCTGCGGGCCTGGGGGTTGGGTCCCCGCGAGCCCCGCGAGCGCGCCTGCGGGCTCTGCGTGGGCGCGGTCGAGCGCTGGGTACGCAGCGAGTACCCGGCGATCATCCGGGCCGCCCAGGAGCACCTCGCCGAGGTCTACTGGATCGGCCGGGTCCGGCTGCGCGGCACGATGCCCGCGGCGGACGTGGTCTCCGCCGTCTCCTCGCGCGGCCGCGTCCGGTTCATGATCACCACACCGGACGTCGACCCGCCGCTGCCGCGCGACTTCGTCCTGCGGCTGAGCGGCGAGGAGCAGCGCACAGTGCACCTGATCGTGGACGGCTCCTGGGCCCGCAACGAGTGGCCGCGCCGCCTACCGCGACGGATCACACTGCACCCGCTGCCCAGCTGCGGCCGCACCCAAGCCGCCTGACCCACCCCTCCCCTCGCCCGACCCTGCAACAAACGCCTCGCGCCCGCACATGTCGATCATGAGGTTGACGGCGTTCCCGATCTCCGAATCCCCCGTCAACCTCATGATCGGCGGCGACAGCGGCGACGAGCGGCGAGGGCCGGGCGACGAGAGTGGGTGGGTGGGGAGGGGGCGGCCGAGCAGGGATGACACGCACACGGCGGATACCGATTCGTTGTTCGTGCAGGGTGTTTGCTAGTCTTTCCCAGTCGCTGAGCCCCCGTAGCTCAGGGGATAGAGCACCGCCCTCCGGAGGCGGGGGCGCAGGTTCGAATCCTGCCGGGGGCACTCTTGCTAAGAAGTACGAAAGGCCGCTGACCAGCATCCCTGGCAGCGGCCTTTGTCGTACGCGTGGCCAGCCCGACCTGTCGCCGGCCGGGCAGACCTGGCCGATCGGCCGTGGCCAGGTCTGTCCGGCGGGTCGAGCATGGGTTTTCCTGGCCCGAGCGGCCCGGGCGGCAGGCCAGTCACGGCTGCGCGCGGCGAGGCCACCCGCTGCCCGGCGGTACCGGACGGCGGCCTCTTCCGATCCGGACGGGCTCGGGGCCGACCGCGTCGTCCGGCGGGTTCAGAGGGTCCTGATGAGCCCGCCATCGATGACGATGTCGCTGCCGGTCATCCAGGATGCGGCGGGGCTGGCCAGGAACACCACCAGACGGGCTACCTCCTCGGGGGTGCCGAACCGGCCTAGCTTGATCCCGCCGAGCCCCTCGGCCATCGCACGCATCGCACCGTCCAGGTCGGTGCCCATGGCGGTCGCGAGCTGTTCGCCGAGCGCACCGGGCGCGGTCCAGAACGGGGTCACCACCGGGCCGGGAGAGACGGTGTTGACGCGGAGTCCCTGGGGCGCGAACTCAGCCGACAGCGACTTGCCGAGGTTGGTCAACGCGGCCTTGGTTGCGGAATAGTCCACGACGCTGGGATCGGGCAGGATCGCGTTGACAGAGCCGACGTTGACGATCGCCCCGTCGCCTCGTTCGAGAAGCGTGGGCAGCGCGGCGCGGGTGGCTCGCACGGCGGACAGCAGGTTCAGTTCGAAGCTGTTCAACCATTCGGCGTCGCTGACCGACAGGAATCCACCGAGCTTCGGGCGACCGCCGGAGAGCCCGCCCATGTTGTTGACCAGCACATCCAGGCCGCCGAAGCGCTCGACGGCGGTGGCCACCAGCCGGCCCGGGCCTTCGGCGGTGGACAGGTCGACGTCGACCGCCGCGAGGACCTCGTCGAAGGCCAGCCCGGAGAGGTCCTTGCTGGCATTACGGCTGCCTGCGACGACGCGGGCTCCCGCGTCGAGCAGCTCACGCGTGACGGCTGCCCCGATGCCCTTGCCGGCGCCGGTGACGACAGCGACTTTACCGGTGAGATCAAACGTTACAGACATGTTTGTCCTTAATTTCTTGACCGATCGGTCAATTAAATGGGCAGGCGGTTGCCATGCCCGGATTGAGTAGAAAATCAGGGGTGCAACATCGCCAAGGCGGCGTCGAGCGCCCGGATCAGGGTGCCCCGATCGGTGCCACCCGCCTCCATCACCCGCATGCCCTGGATCGTGGCCACGGTCAGCGCGGCCCAGCCGGTCAGGTCCACCGTGTCGGCCACCAGGCCGGCCGCTCGGCTGCGCTGCGCCGCCTCCAGCAGAGCCGCCTCCAGGCCGGCGAACGCCGCCGCGACCCGGGAACGGACCGCCGAGTCCTCACTGGCCCGCTCGGCCGCCGCAGCGATCAGAAAACACCCTCGGGGATCGTCGGCGCAGCTACCGTCCACCAGCGGCAGGATCGCCTCCCGCAACGCCACCCGAACGTCGACGTTGCCGGACAGCGCCTCCAGCAGGGGAAGGTAGAAGTGCTCGCGGTAGCGGTCCAGCGCCGCCAGGTAGAGCTTCTGCTTGTCACCGAACGCCAGGTACAGCGACTGACGCCCCACACCGGTGGCCTCGGTCAGGTCCGACAGCGACGCGCCCTCGTATCCGCGCTCCCAGAACGTCCGCATCGCGGCCTCCAGCGCCACGTCGACGTCGAACTCCCTCGCTCGCCCCATGAGACCACGCTACAACTTACTTGACTGACCGGTCAAGAAAACTCGACGTGGGTCAGGACACCCCGGTGGTGCGGAACCGACGCTGGTAGGCCGAGGGCGGGATGCCGTACGTCGTGGTGAACACCCGCCGCAACGTCTCGTCGCTGCCGAACCCGCTGCGCCGGGCCGCCTCACCGACCGTGCCCCCCTGCTCCAGCAGTACGCGGGCCGCCTCGATGCGCGCCAGCTCCAGGTAACGGCCGGGCGTGAGACCGAGCTCCTGCTGGAAGATCCGCCGCAGGTGCCGTGGGGTCACCGTCGCGTCGCGCGCCATCGCCTCGATCGGGTACGGCCGCGCCGGGTCGGCGGCCACCCTGTCGATCACCCGGCGCAGCCGCTGGTCGCCGCTCGGCGGAAGATCCTGCCGGACGGAGAACTGCGACTGCCCGCCCGGACGCTGCATGAACACCACGAGTTCCCGGGCCACCTCCCGGGCCGGTCCGGCACCGTGGTCCGCCTCGACGAGTGCGAGCGCGAGGTCGATCCCGGCGGTCACCCCGGCGCTGGTGAACAGGCGGCCACTACGTACGTAGATCGCGTCGGGTCGTACCTCGACCTGCGGGAACTCGGCCCGCAACCGCTCCACGTGCCGCCAGTGGGTGGTCGCCGGGTGCCCGTCCAGCCACCCCGTCCGGGCCAGCACGAACGCGCCGGTGCAAACCGCGGCGAGGCGGGTGTCCGGCCGGACCAGGCGGCCCAGGCGGGCCCGGACGTCCGCCGCGTCGGGGAGCGCGGAGAGGTCGTCGGCGCCGGTGAGTACGAGCGTGTCCACCGGGTCGGCCTCGTCCAGGGTGGTGTCGGCGGTGAGCCGCACACCCGAGGAGGTGCGTACCTGCACGGACCGCCAGCCGATCAGTTGCACGATGTAGTGCGCGCCGCGCCGGGTAGCCGCGTCGATCACGTCCACCGGCCCCGACACGTCGAGCAACTGCACCCCGTCGAAGACCACCACACCGACGCGGTGCGGGCTCTGCCCGGTCATCCGCCGTACCCCCTCAGGTTCCGGGGCGGCCAGCCCGCGTCCCGACCCACGCATGTCCGTATCTGTGGAGTGCCTGTCCCCAGGGACATGGCTCGTCGAGTCTAGCCCCGGCAGCATCGGTGCCGAAGCGGGCGGCCACCAGCCGGCCCAGCACGGAAGGAAGCTCGGATGACCGAGATCATCGCCGGGATCGCCATCCCGGACACGCCGCTCGTCGCCGCCGCGACCGATCTGGTCCGCAAAGCTACCGACGAGCTGCTCTACCACCACTCCCGCCGCGTGTTCCTCTTCGGCGCGCTCCAGGGCGAGCGCCGCGGCCTCTCCCCCGACCCGGAGCTGCTCTACGTCGGCGCGATGTTCCACGACCTCGGCCTCACCGGCGAGTACGGCAGCACCGATCTGCGCTTCGAGGTCGACGGGGCGAAGGCGGCCGAGCGGTTCCTGCTCGACCACGGCCGCTCCGCCGAGGAGGCACGCAAGGTCTGGCTCGCCGTGGCGCTGCACACCACACCCGGCGTACCCGAGCACCTGGACCCGGAGATCGCCCTGGTGACCGCCGGAGTGGAGACCGACGTGCTGGGCATCGGCTACCGCGACCTGGACCCGGCGCGGATCGCCGAGGTGACCGCCGCCCACCCGCGCCCCGACTTCAAGCGCCAGATCCTGGCGGCGTTCAACCGGGGGGTGGCGCACCGGCCGCAGACCACGTTCGGCACGGTGAACGACGACGTGCTCGCGCACTTCGACCCGTCGTTCGTACGGGAGGACTTCGTGCAGATCATCTTGGGCAACGACTGGCCCGAGTGAGCCGGTGGGTGCCCGGCGTCAGCCCGCCTGACGCCGGGCACGGGCCCGGCGCTTGCCCTCGTGCATCGCCTGCACGCGGGCGATCGGAATGGCCCGCCCCTCCTCGACCAGGTCGGCCGGGAGGGGCTGCGGTGCCGGCATCAGGTCGAGCCACGGGTCGTGTGCGATGACCAGTTCCGGGACGGTGCGCACGGTGAAGTCGCCCGGTGTCACGTCCGCCAGGGCGGCCCAGTCGACGGGAAAGGAGACCGGCAGTCCCGGCCGCAACCGCGGGCTGTACGCGGCGACGACGGTGGCCCCGCCCGCCCGGGTGGAGTCGACGAAGACCCGCCCGCCCCGGTCCTCTCGGATGAAGGCGGTGGTGGCCAACGCCGGGTCCAGCCGCTCGGCGCGAACCGCGAGCGCCCGGGTGGCGGCCGCCATCTCCTCGGCGTCGTGCCCGGCCGCGACCGGCACGAAGACGTGCACCCCCTTGGCGCCGCTGGTCTTGGCCGCGCCGGCCAGGCCGGAATCGGCGAGCGCCTGCCGCACCAGCAGCGCGGCCGCCACCGCAGCCGGGAACGAGTCCCCCTCCGGCGGGTCCAAATCGAGCACCAGGTGGGTGGGACGGTCGAGTCGGTCCGCCCGGGCCAGCGTCGGGTGGTACTCGACGGCCCGCTGGTTGGCGAACCAGAGCAGCGTGCGGCGGTCGTCGCAGAGCGCGTACGACACCTCCCGCTGCGACGCCTCCGCCCAGACCGGCACCCGCCGCACCCACTCCGGGGTGTACTTCGGCAGGTTCTTCTGCATGAACGGCGCCTGCCCGCGCAGCGCACGGATCACCGACAGCGGCCGGTCCCGCAGGTGCGGGAGGATCCGATCGCTGATCGTGTCGAGGTAGTCGACCAGGTCACGCTTGCTGACCC
Source organism: Micromonospora sp. NPDC005367 (assembly GCF_040606825.1). NCBI lineage: Bacteria > Bacillati > Actinomycetota > Actinomycetes > Micromonosporales > Micromonosporaceae > Micromonospora > Micromonospora sp. NPDC005367. The sequence continues at coordinate 56,502 of NZ_JBEXFP010000001.1, forward strand.
CGTCGACGAGCGGCTGATCCAGGTTGGTCAGCGACACCCCGTCCCGGGTCTCCTCCGCCGCTCCCATCAGCCCACCTTCCCGGTCGGCGGGGCGGCGGTCAACCGGACACGACGGGACGCGCCGCACGTCCGCCGAGCGAACCGGCCGGCCGCCTGTGGGCAAGGCCACGGTATTCATCTGACCGATCGGTCAGGGTCTGACCGATCGGTCAGGCATGCTGGTCAACGGAGGTGACCGGCATGCGACGGGCAGAACCGGAGACCCGCGGGGAGATCCTGGCCGCGGCGACGCGACGCTTCGCGGCGACCGGCTACCGGGGCACTTCGCTCCAGGACATCGCCACCGAGGTGGGTTGCTCGAAGGCCACCGTGCTCTACCACTTCGCGAACAAGGAAGCTCTGCTCACCGAACTGATGGCTCCGGCCATCACGGAGCTCCAGGCGCTCGACGACGCCCTCACCGGGTTGACCGGTCGCGCGGCGCAGCAGACCGCGGCCGAGGGGTTCGTCGACCTCGCGGTCCGCTTCCGGCGGGAGATCGCGCTCATCCGTGGCGAGTTTCCCGAGCTGCTGCGGCAACCGGAGTTCGCGCACATCCAGCGGATCTCCGAGCGGCTGCGGGACGCGCTCGCCGGAAACACCGACCGAGCGGCCGCGCAGGTCGCGGCGCTGGTGCTGCTCGCCGGCATCTCCGAGACGTGCGCGGAGTTCGTCGACGTGCCCGACGCCGAGCTACGTCCGGCGCTGCTCGCGCTCGCCCGGCGAGCTCTCGAACCCGTACCTGAACACCCGACCCAGGACAAGGAAACCTGATGGCGACCCTGCTCTACCGGCTCGGCCGGGGCTCGTTGCGTCGGCGGCGACTCGTCGTCGCGATCTGGCTCGTCGTGCTCGTCGGCCTCGGCCTGGCCGCCGCGTTCCTGCGCGGCCCGACGGCGAGCAACTTCACCATGCCCGGCACCGAATCCCAGCGGGCCCTCGACCTGCTCTCCCAGCAGTTCCCGACCGCCAGCGGCGCCACCGGGACGATCGCGGTGAAGGCGCCCGCGGACGGGCAGCTGGCCACACCCCAGGGGCAGGCCGTGGTCAAGGAGATCATCCAGGAGGCGACCGCCGTACCGGGCGTGGTCGGCGCGGTCGACCCGCTCGCCGTCGGCGCGGTCTCCCCCGACGGCCAGTACGCCCTGGTCCAGGTGCAGTTCGCCGGTGGCGCCGACGAGGTGGACGACGCGCAGCGCGCCGCGTACGAGAAGGTCGGCGCGAGCGCCGAGGGGCAGGGCTGGCAGGTGGCCCCCGGCGGCGAGGTGCTGGGCGGCGAACCGGAGGTGGGTTCGACCGAGGCGATCGGTGTGGCGGTGGCCGCGGTCGTCCTGGTAGTCACGTTCGGTTCGCTGGTGGCGGCCGGAATGACCATGCTCAACGCGCTGATCGGCGTCGCCGTCGGCATGGCCGGCCTCTTCGCGCTCAGCAGCACCGTCCAGCTGACCAGCACCGCGCCGATCCTCGCGCTGATGCTCGGCCTCGCGGTCGGTATCGACTACTCGCTGTTCATCACGTCCCGTCACCGGCAGAACCTGCTCGACGGGCTGCCACCGGACGAGGCCGTCGGCCGCGCCGTCGGCACGGCGGGTTCCGCCGTCGTCTTCGCCGGGGCGACAGTGGTGATCGCGCTGGCGGGCCTGGCCGTGGTGGACATCCCGTTCCTGACCGTCATGGGTCTCGCCGCGGCGGGCACGGTCACCGTGGCGGTGCTCGTCGCGATCACCCTCCAGCCGGCGCTGCTCGGTTTCGCCGGCCGCAAGGTGCTCCCCCGCCGGGTGCGCGGCACCGCGCCGGCCGACGACGTCGCAGCCCGCCGCACGGGTGGTGGCGCGGCGGCCGGGAACCGGCCCGGTTTCGGGTTCCGCTGGGCCCGGCTGGTCACCCGGCTCCGCGTACCGGTGATCCTGGTCGGACTGCTCGGCCTGGGACTTCTCGCGATCCCCACCTCGGACATGCGGCTCGCCCTGCCGGACGCCGGTACGGCGGCCGCCGGATCTCCGGCCCGGGTGTCGAACGACCTGATCACCGAGGGTTTCGGCCCGGGCTTCACCGGCCGGCTCGCCGTGGTGGTGGCCGGTGACACGCCGCAGGCCACGGCGGCCGCCGTACCGCAGGTCACCGCCCTGGTCCAGCGCACCGACGACGTGCTCGCGGTCGCGCCGCCGCAGCTGAGTCCCGACGGGCGTACGGCCCTGCTCGGCGTGGTACCGAAGACCGGGCCCACCGACGCCGCCACGGAGACGCTGGTGCACGACATCCGGCACGCCGTCGGCGGGATCCAGGACGTCGACGTGCTGCTGACCGGCGCCACCGCGATCGGCATCGACGTCTCGGAGAAGCTCGCCGACGCCCTCCCGATCTACCTGGTGCTGGTCGTCGGGCTCTCCGTCCTGCTGCTGATGCTGGTCTTCCGGTCGCTGCTGGTCCCGGTCAAGGCCGCGCTGGGCTTCCTGCTCACCGTCGCGGCGACCTTCGGCATCACGGTCGCGGTCTTCCAGCAGGGCCACCTCGCCGACCTGGTCGGCCTCGACACCCCGGGGCCGCTGATCAGCTTCCTGCCGATCCTGCTGATCGGCATCCTGTTCGGCCTGGCCATGGACTACGAGGTCTTCCTCGTCTCCCGCATGCGGGAGGACTTCGTGCACGGTGACACCGCGCAGCAGGCGACGATCAACGGGATGGGGCACGGCGCACGGGTGGTCACCGCCGCCGCGCTGATCATGATCTCGGTCTTCGGCGGCTTCGTCTTCTTCCTCCACGACCCGGTGATCAAGTCGATCGGCTTCGCGCTCGCCGTCGGCGTGGCCATCGACGCCTTCGTGGTCCGGATGACCATCGTGCCGGCGGTGATGTCACTGCTGGGCAGCCGCGCGTGGTGGCTGCCGAAGTGGCTCGCCCGGGCGCTGCCGAACGTCGACATCGAGGGCGAGGGTCTCCGCGCCCACCTGGCCGACCGCGAGCCCGCCTCGGTCGGCCGCCCTGGCTGAGCCCACGATCCAGCCGGCGTCGCAGAAGGCGCCGGCTGGGGGTGGCGAAGGCGTGGGCCGGCGTCGCGACAGCGCCGGCTGGGTCGCCCGTCCGGTAGGGCCGGTCACACCCCGGCGGGGTAGGTCTCCATCTCGCCGGTGGTGCTGACCGCCGGCAGTGGGTGCAGCGCCGTGGTGTCGTCGCACCAGATGAAGGCGTCGTACCGCTCGCCCAGCCGGGTCGGCACGTAGTTGCCCCACGACTCGAACGTCGGGTCGTAGACCACTCCGATCGCCCGGTGGTCGGCGGTGTCGGTGGCCCACCCGGGCTGGTCGTCGCCACCGAACACGAGCACCGCCCGGTCCGGCATCAACTCGTGCAGCCGCCGCTCGATCGAACCGGGCCGGGCCGGTGGCACCACCATCGCCTCGGCCGGTGAGCCCCAGCGCGGCGCGGCGATCACGGCGCCCTCGTAGCAGCCGAAGCCGACCAGGACCACCTCGTCGGCACCGTGCCGTTCCCGGGCCAACTGCCCGATGTTGACCATTCCCTCCGCCGTCATGTCGGTGGCCCGCGCGTCGCCCACGTGCGTGTTGTGCGCCCACACGACACCCCGCGCGCCCGGGCCGTACCGGTCCAGCAGCCGGTCCAGGGTGTCCTGCATGTGGATGTCCCGGATGTTCCAGGACTCCGGGCCGCCGGCCACCATCGCCCGGTAGTACCGCTCGGCGCCGGCCACCACCTCGGCGTTCTGCCAGGCCGAGAAGCGGTCCGGGCCGTCGGCGAGGGCCTGCTCCCGCGTACGGGCGAGCAACCGGATCACCTCCTCCTCGCATCGGGAGGAGACGAACCGGCTCGCGATGCCGTACTCCTCGGGGCGCCTGCCGTACGGCTCGAAACAGCGGTACGCGTCCTGGGCGACCTCCAGCCCCGCCGGGTCCTCCTCGCCCAGGTAGTCGAAGATCGCCTGCATCGACTCCCACAGGCTGTAGACGTCCAGCCCGTGGAATCCGGCCCGCTGCCCCTCCGGGCGCTGCGCGTTCCAGGCTCGCAACCAGCCGGAGAAACGCGCTACCTCGGCGTTCGACCACATCCAGGTGGGCCAGCGTTCGAACCGCTCGAGCGCGACCAACGGCTCGACGATCCCACCTGGCGCAGCGGTGACCGAACGGTGCACCCGGTCACAGTCCGGCCAGTCCCCCTCGACGGCCACGAACGAGAACCCGCACTCTGCGATGAGTCGCCGGGTGAGCTGCTCCCGGAGCCGGTAGAAGTCGTAGGTCCCGTGGGTGGCTTCACCGATCATCACTATCCGGGCGTCCCGGACGCGCTCCAACAGGGGGTCGAAGTCGCTCGGCGCGCCGAGCCGCTGAACCAGCATGCCAGCGGCTACCCGGCGGGTCGGCGGGCAAACCGGCCGCGTGCCGAGGTGCGCCGGCCCGCTGAGCGGCCGGCACGACCCGGCGGTGTGCCGGGCCGCTGAACGGGTAGCCGCCGGACATGACCGTCACCGGGGTGCAGTGGCAGGAGCTCCTGGCCGGGCTCGACTACCCGGTCTCCCGCGAGGACCTGGTCCGCTGGGGACAGGAGAACGGGGCCAGCACGGAGATGTTGCAGATGCTGCAGGCCCTGCCGGCCGAGCAGTTCGACTCACCCGCCGAGCTGCACGAGACGCTCGGCACGCTGGCCTGACCTGCGGTGGTCGGCCCGGCCGGCGGGGGCACTCAGCGCGCGTGCAGGAGGCGGAACAGCACCAGCCACTGCTCCGGCCAGACGTACCCGACCGGGGTGCCCGGGTCCAGCCGGGTGGCCCGCAGCGCCGCCGACACCCGACCCGGCGGATAACGCCGTCGCAGCGTTGCCGCGAGCGAGCCACCGGCGCCGCCGAACCCCAACTCCACCATCCGGCGGTACGCGGGCAGCCCGGCCGGGGCGACCAGCGGCTCCGGGCGCCGTTCGATCCGCAGGATGCCCGCGTCCACAGTGGGCACCGGACGGAACGCCGTACGTGGCAGCCGCCCGGCGAGTCGCCAGGAGAACTCCGGCCAGGTCAGCACGGTGAGCCGGGACCAGCGGCCGTAGTCGCCGCTGCGCCGGCGCGCGTACTCCAGTTGGGTGAGCAGCGTCGCGGCGCGCAGCTGCGAGGCGGCCAGGCACCACCGGACCACCGCCGACGTCAGCGACCAGGGAATGTTGCCGACCACCGTGAACGGCTCGCCGGGCGGCTCGGCGGTGAGGAAGTCGGTCTGCCGGTGCCGGACGTTCGGCAGGTCGGCGCAGACGGCGGCCAGTTCAGCCCCGGCGGCGGGATCGACCTCGTACGCCACGAGCCGCCCGCACCGGGCGGCGAGCGGACGAGTCAGTTGGCCTCGACCGGCGCCGACCTCCAGCACGAGGCCGGCCGGGTCGGGGGCGGCCGACCGGACGACCCGGGCTACGGCGGCCGGATCGGCGAGGAAGTTCTGGGAGAGTACGCGACGGTTCCGGTCGCGTTCGGTTGCTCGGGTACGGCGGGGCGCCACGTGTCGTCGTCCTGTCTGTCGCCCTTGCGGCGACGAGCGGACAGGCAGCCCGGAGCGGGGCCTGTCCGAGTGGATGGGGACTCGGACGGCCCTGGAGAGTGGCGCGGGAACGCGCCCTGCGTCAGCGGCGGGTCGCGTCCCGGCCCACCAGGGCCGGACGCCGGACTCGCGGACGGGACACCAACATTGGGCCCCGGGCAGCCGGCGTGCCGACCACCTGGATCAGGGCGTGCGTGAACATGGCCGCACGCTAACCCGTGCTCCCGCGCACCGCCAGCGAATTACCGCAGGGAGCAGTGCTGTCCTGAACCGCTGTCGTGTCGACACGCTCTACCGGTCGACGGTTCCGGCCGAAGTGGCCGACCGCATCCGGTACACCCCGGCAACCACGAGGTGCGCTGGGACGTGTCCGCCAAGGAGGAGTACCACCGGGCTTTCGGTTCCAGCCCGTGCCGCCGACCAGAACGGCCGTGTACGCGGCGTCGACCTCGGCTGACCGCAAGGGGCCCTCGCCGGACGCGTCAGGTCCGGCGAGGGCCTCCGACGGCCGACGTCAGGCGGGAACGCTGACCGTACGGGACTCGGCGCGGGCGGTCTCGGCGGCGGCCAGCACGGCCACCACCTCCCGGCCGAAGCGCACGTCGCAGCGGTGGTCGCGGGTACCCGCGGCGATCTCCTCGAGCAACTGGTCGATCGCCACCCCGAAGGCGACGTGCGGCTCGTACTGCCCGTTCGGCACGGTCTCGATGCCGTTCTCGCCGTAGAAGACGAACTCGCGGGTCACCGCCTCGGGCGGGGCGTCCAGCGTCAGCGAGGCGCTGCTGGTGGCGCCCCCGGCATGGGTGAGCAGCAGGTGCACGAGGCCGTTCGGCCCGTCCATCGCGGCCACCTTCTCCACCCGGCCCAGCACCGGCAGGATGATCGACAGGGCGTGCGGGCCGACGTCCCAGAGCGCGCCGTGGTCCCGCCGCCACTGGGACGCGCCGTACGGGCTGCCCGGCTGGTAGATCGAGGAGAACATGACCGTCTTTGCGTGCTGCCAGCCGCCGGCCGCGGCGGTGGACGCGACGAAGGGGGCCACGTTCGGCTGGAACCGCTGGGTGAAGAAGACCACCGAGGCGACCCCGGCGGACTGTGCGGCCTCCACCACCCGGTCGGCGTCGGCGAGGCTCAGCGACAGCGGCTTGTCCAGCAGCAGGTGCCGTCCCGCGGCGGCCGCCCGGGTCGCGATGTCCGCCTGGACGTCCGGCGGCAGGGCGACAGCCGCCGCGTCGCACGCCTCGATCAAGGCGTCGACGTCGTCGAAGGCGGGTACGCCGTACCGGTCGGCCAGCGCCGCGGCCCGCTCCGGGTTCCGCCCCCACACCCCGGCCAACTCGGCGCGCGGGTGCGCGTCGAGCGCCGCCCCGTGCGTCTCCGCCGCCCAGTGACCGGTGCCGAACAAACCGAATCGCAGCACGTGAACCCCCGCCCTAGTCATCCCCGCGGCACGGCCGCGCCCGTGATCCACGCTAGTCGCCCGTTCCGGTCCGCGCGGCCGCGGGGGCAGGTCGGGGCGGGGGCGAGGAGCCGTTACTACGACGATTAGTAGGCTGTGCCGGTGACCGAGCCATGGACCGGGGTGGTCCCGATGACCGTCGCCGCCGCCGCGACGGGATCGCCGGTGGACGGGCTCCTCGCCACCGTGTCGATCGTGCTGTCGCTCCTGCTCGCGGTCTGGAGCCTGGTGTCCGCTATGCGTAACCGGCCGCCGGACCGTTGGCAGCTGATCGGATTGGGCGTGCTGGAGCTGGTGCTGATCGCCCTGACGGTGGTGGCCCTGGTCGCCGTCGCCGGGGGCGACCGACCGGGTGAGCCGGGTGCCTTCTTCGGCTATCTGGTGACGCTGCTCTGCCTGCCGCCGCTGGCGGTGGTGCTGGCCCGGATGGAGCCGACCCGCTGGGGTTCGGCGATCGTCTGCGCGGTCTGCCTGGTGACTCCGGTCGTCGTGGTCCGGCTCCAGCAGACCTGGGAGGTGCTCGGTGGTTGACACGGCTACGCCGCGGCGTACCACGAACCGGGGTCCCGGGCGGCTGCTCATCGCCGTCTACATCCTCTTCGCGATCGCGGCGACCTCCCGGGCCCTGCTCCAGATCGTCACGAAGTTCGGCGAGGCGCCGGTGGCGTACGCGCTCTCCGCGGTGGCCGCGCTGATCTACATCGTGGCGGCGATCGGGCTGGCCCGGGCCGGTCACGCCGGCCGCCGGCTGGCCCTGGTGTGCTGTTCCGTGGAGCTGGTCGGCGTGGTGGTGGTCGGCATCCTCAGCCTGGCCGACAAGGCTCTCTTCCCGGACGAGACGGTCTGGTCGCAGTTCGGCAGCGGCTACGGCTACATCCCGCTGATCCTGCCTCTACTCGGCCTCTTCTGGCTCCACCGCACCCGCCCGACCAGCTGACCCCCACCTCTCGATCGGCCTCGTTCACGGGAGTGTGGCCATGGCGAGCGGAATGGCCACTCTTTCCATGCAAGAGTGGCCATTCGCGTCGCCGGGGTGAGTGGGGGTCAGGCCCGGGGGCCGCCGGCTACGTAGATGACCTGGCCGGAGACGAACGACGAGGCTTCGCCGACCAGGAACGAGATGGTGTGGGCGACGTCCTCGGGGCGGCCCACCCGGCGTACCGGGATCTCCGCGATCGCATGCTTCTGCAGCTCGGCGAAGTCCACCTTCATCCGGGCGGCGGTCGCCGCGGTCATGTCGGTGACGATGAACCCGGGCGCGACCGCGTTGACGGTGACGCCGAACGGGCCCAGCTCGATGGCGAGGGTCTTGGTGAGGCCCTGCAGGCCGGCCTTCGCGGCCGAGTAGTTGGCCTGGCCACGGTTGCCCAGCGCCGAGGTGCTGGAGAGGTTGACGATCCGGCCCCACCTGCGTTCGACCATGTGCCGCTGGACGGCCTGGCTGAACAGGAAGGCGCCGCGCAGGTGCACGCCCATCACCGTGTCCCAGTCGGCGTCGGACATCTTGAACAGCAGGTTGTCCCGGAGCACTCCCGCGTTGTTGACCAGCACGGTCGGCGGTCCCAACTCGGCGGCGACCCGGTCCACGGCCGCCTCCACCTGGCCCCGGTCCGCGACGTCCGCACCGACGCCGAGCGCACGACCGCCGGCTGCCACGATCGCGTCGACCGTCTCCTTCGTAGCCGACTCCTCGATGTCGACCACCGCGACGGCCATGCCGTCGGTGGCGAGCCGGCGTGCGGTGGCCGCGCCGATACCACGCGCGGCTCCGGTGACGATGGCGACGCGGAGCTCCTCCGACATGCTTACCTCCCGGTAACTTGGGCTCGATCGAAGGAGCTTAACCCCCGCCCGCCCTCGGACGTCAGGCCGAGAGACGCCGCTGCGCATCGCCGGGACGGACCGAACGGGGACGCGCACCGCCGCACCGACGGCCACCGGCCCGCGCCGTCGCCCGCCGGCGTCCGCCTATATACGGAATGATCTTTCCCGCGTAGCGTGACGTTTCACCCCCGACAGATACGCCCCCGCCCTGCTGTGTCCGTACCGGCATCGAGACACTTCGCTGTCGTGACCAGCAGCGGCCGGAGCGGACGACGAAGCAAGGAACGACATCACGTGACGATCTCGCGTACCCGTGGAGGCTGGCTGGCCGCCATGGTCTCCACGGCCCTCGCGGCGACCGGTGGCACACCCGCCCTGGCCGCCCCCGGCTCGCCGGCAGATCCCGGCACCACACCCCCGCCCACGGCCGGCCTGCCCACCCCTCCCGGCACCCACTCGGTCACCCTGATCACCGGTGACGTGGTGACCACCCGCCACAACCCGAACGGCGGCACGGTGGAGGTACGGCGACCCGACGGCGCCCCCAGCGCGGTCAGGATGGTGGAGGACGGCGAAGAGCTGTACGTCTACCCGCAGTCCGTACTCCCGTACGTGGCCGCGGACACCCTGGACAAGCGACTGTTCAACGTCACCCGACTGATCGCCGACGAGTACGACGACGCGCACTCCGAGCATCTGCCGCTGATCGTGTCGTACGCCGGCTCGCCGGCCGGGCTGCGCGCCACCGCCCCCACCGGTGCGACCCGCACCCGCACGTTGAGCAGCATCTCCGGGGCCGCGCTGAACGAGGACCGCGACCAGGCCGACGAGTTCTGGGCCGCAATCACCGCCGCCCCTGCCGCGAAGTCGGCCACCACGGCCGACGGCACGGGCCGCTTCGGCGGCGGGATCGCCAAGATCTGGCTGGACGGGCGGGTGCGCGCCGACCTCGCCGACACCACCGCGCAGATCGGCGCTCCCGAGGTGTGGGCCGGCGGCGACACCGGGACCGGGGTACGGGTCGCCGTGCTGGACACCGGCATCGACGCGACGCACCCGGACCTGGCCGACCGGATCGCCGAGTCGGCCGTGTTCGTGCCCGGCGAGCAGCTGGCCGATCGGGTGGGACACGGCACCCACGTCGCCTCGACCATCGCCGGCACCGGCGCGGCGTCCGGTGGCCGGGAGAAGGGTGTCGCCCCCGATGCCCGCCTCGTCGTCGGCAAGGTGCTCAGCGACGCCGGCTCCGGGCAGGACTCCTGGATCCTCGCCGGCATGGAGTGGGCGGCCCGGGAGGCAGACGCGAAGATCATCAACATGAGCCTCGGGTCGACCCAGCCGAGCGACGGCAGCGATCCGCTCAGCCAGTCGGTCAACTCGCTCAGCGCCGAGACCGGCGCGCTCTTCGTCGTCTCCGCCGGCAACAGCGGCGCGACGGGCAGCATCTCCACCCCCGGTGCGGCCGACGCGGCGCTGACCGTCGGCGCGGTCGACGCCGACGACCAGCTCGCCTACTTCTCCAGCATGGGGCCGCGGATCGGCGACGAGGCCGTCAAGCCCGAGCTGACCGCGCCGGGCGTGGGCGTGCTCGCCGCCAGGTCGCAGTACGCGCCCGGCGAGGGTGCCTACCAGCTCATGGACGGCACGTCGATGGCCGCACCGCACGTGGCCGGCGCTGCCGCCCTGCTCGCCGCGAAGCACCCGGACTGGACCGGCCAGCAGCTCAAGGACGCCCTGGTCAGCACCACCGAGCCCACGCCACAGTACGACGCGTACCAGGCCGGCACCGGCCGGGTCGACGTCGCCGCGGCGGTGAAGGCCCCGGTCTTCGCCACCGGCACCGTGCACACCGTCATGGGAGACGACACGGTGCAGGCCGGTGGCAGCACGCGGCCGGTGACGTACACCAACACCACCGGACAGCCGGTCACGCTGGACCTGGCGGTCGACGCGCCGGACGCACCCGCCGGGCTGTTCGGCCTCTCCGCGGCACAGGTGACCGTGCCCGCCAACGGCACCGCCACGGTCACCCTCACCACGGACACCACCCGGGCCGCTGTCGGCAGCCGGTACACCGGGCAGATCACCGCCAGCGGACCGGACCGGACCACGCTGACCCGCACGGCGATCTCCGTCGGCACGTACACCCCGTACCACTGGTTGCGGCTGGAGCTGACCGACCGGGTCGGCAAGCCGACCGCCGGACTGATCGAGCTGGGCCAGCCGGGCGCGTACGGGCCGGACTTCCTCAACACCGACGAGAACGGCGTCGCGCAGCTCTACCTGCCCGATGGCGTCTACTCGGCGATGAGCTTCCTGAACGTCACGGGGGCGCACGGGCCGAACTCGCTCGGTGTGGCACTGGTCGGTGACCCGGACATCGACCTGCGAGCGGACACCGTGGTCCGCCTGGACGCGAGCGCGGCGCGCCGGCTCGAGTCGCGGGTGCCGCAGCAGACCGCGGACACGTACACCCGGCTGGACTACTACCGTTCGCGGGGTGAGGGGCGGTGGCGCTCGTTCATCGAGGGCGGCGTCTTCTACGACAGCTTCTGGGCCCAGCCGACCGACCACGAGGTAGCGCACGGCGACTTCTACCTGGGCGCCCGGTGGCGCAAGGAGCAGCCGGTGCTCAGCGTCGGCACCAGGACCGTCGACTTCGACGATCTGGTCCGCCAGCAGGGCACCACTCAACTGCCGAAGGGACGCTGGACGCTGCCCACCGTCTACGCGGGCAACGGCGCCGCTGCCGACTACGCCGACCTGGACGCCCGGGGCAAGGCCGTGGTGGTCCGGCGCAACCAGGACGTCGGCGACGCCGACCAGGCCGCTGCGGCGACCGCCGCCGGGGCGAAGCTGATGCTGGTGGTGAGCGACCAGCCGTGGCGCGACGTGCGCGACTACTCGATCGACTTCTTCACCCCCACCCCGATCGAGGTGGCGTTGGTCAGCCTCGACGAGGGCGAGGCGCTGATCGAGCAGATCCGGCGCGAGGCGACGACTGTTCAGGTGACCTCGCAGCCCGTCGCCGACTACGTCTACGACCTGGTACAGGAGTACCACAACCGGATCCCGCGTGAGCTCAGCCGGACCGAGACGAAGAAGACGCTGGCCCGTGTCGACGTGGGTTTCGCCTTCCCGCCCGGTCAGTCCCGAGGCGGTGAGTTCCGCTTCGACTGGCCGTCGTACTCCGATTGGGGCATCGGCCAGACCAGCAACCGCCCGCTCGCCCCGGTACGCACCGACTGGGTCTCCACCGGCGACCTCTATCAGTGGGGCCAGGAGGCGTACGTCGAAGCCGGCACCTACCAGATCGACACGCGGACCAGCTACCCGGCGGGCAGCAGCGGGACGGAGCGATTCTTCGAGCCGATCGAGCGGCCGCACCTGAACAACAACTTCAAGCTGCCCACCCGCTCCGGTGACACCCTCAGCCTGGACGTGCCCGGTTGGGGCGGCGCCGATCACGTCGGCATGGCGATGAACGGCGCCACCCAGACCAACCAGCTCTATCAGGGCGACGAGCTGCTCGCCCAGGGCAGCAGCACCTGGATCAGCGGCACGGCGCCGGATGCCCGCGACCTGCCGTACCGGCTGACGGTGCGGACCAGCCAGGACCCGGCCGCCGGCGGGTACTCGACGCGCACCGAGTCCGAGTGGACGTTCCGGTCGAAGGCGCCGGCCGCCGGGGTGGAGTCGAGCGTGCTGCCGCTGCTGCAACTCGACTACGCGGTCGACACCGACACCGCCGGCACCGCGAAGCGGAACACCGCCCTGACCGTCTCCGCCGCGCACCTGCCCGGCGTGACGGGTGGGAGCGTCGGGACGGTCCGGTTGGAGATCTCGTACGACGACGGCGCGCACTGGCAGAAGCAGTCGTTGAGCCGGACGAAGGACGGTTTGTGGACGGCGAAGCTGATGGCGCCGAAGGGCGCGTCGTACGTGTCGCTGCGGGCCAGCGCCGCGGACGGCTCGGGCAACGAGGTCGACCAGACCGTCATCCGCGCCTTCGGAGTGCGGTGACCGCCTGACGGCACGAACCCGGGGGCCACGGCGTATGCCGTGGCCCCCGTGGCTTTCCGCCGGTCGTCCCGGCCCGCCGTCCGCTGGCTCCGGGCGGGCCGCGCTCAGTGGCCGCCGGTCCCGGTCCGGCCAGGCCGCGCTCAGTGGCCGCGACGCAGCCGGATCCAGCGGTAGCCGCGACCGGCCAGTTGGAGGCGCTCCAGCTTGCCCACCTCACCGTAGCCACGGTCGGTCAGCACGTCGATCGGCTGATCCGCCTCCGGTTGGAGCAGGCTGAGGTCCACCTCGACGTCGTCGGTGCCGAGGTTGTGCAGGAAGACCATGGTCCCGGTGACACCGTCGGCGCGGTGAGCGAGCACACCGGGTGGCATCGGCACGTCGATGTGGGTGGTCGAGCCGGAGCCGATCTCCGGGGCCTCACGCAGGGTACGGATCATCCGCTCGAACCAGGCGAGCAACGACCTCGGGTCGCGACGCTGGGCGGTGACGTTGACCTTCTCGTAGCCGTACTCACCCTTGTCGATCACCGGCCGGACCAGTTTGTCCGGCTCGGCGGTGGAGAATCCGGCGTTCTCCTTGAAGGACCACTGCATCGGGGTACGGATCGCGTGCCGACCGGGCAGGGACAGGTCCTCCCCCATTCCGATCTCCTCGCCGTAGCGCAGCACCGGCGTGCCGCGCAGCGAGAACTGCAACGCGTACGCCAGCTCGATCCACCGCCGGTCGTTGCCGAGCATGGAAGCAAGCCGGCGCCGGATGCCCCGGTTGTAGAGGCGCATGTGCTCCTCCGGCCCGAACTGCGCGTACACCTGGTTGCGTTGCTCGGCGGTGAGCCGGGACAGGTCGATCTCGTCGTGGTTGCGCAGGAAGGTGGCCCACTGCGCGCCCGTCGGCAACAGCGGTGTGTCGCGCAACGCCTCGATGACCGGCTCCGGGTCCCGCCGGGCCAGGGCGAGCATCAAGCGGCCGTTGAGCATGAAGTCGAAGAGCATGTGCAGCCGGTTCGCCGAGCCGCCACCGTCACCGAAGTAGACCGGCAGCTGGTCCGGCTCGACGTTCGCCTCGGCCAGCAGGATCGCGTCGCCCCGGCGCCACTGGACGTGCTGACGCAGGTCGGTGAGGAAGTCCAGATCCTTCGGCGAGTTCGGGTTGCCCGGCTCGGTCAGCTCGATGATGAACGGGACCGCGTCCATCCGGAACCCGGAGACGCCGAGCTGGAGCCAGAACGACATGATCTTCTTGACCTCGGCGCGTACCGCCGGGTTCGCCATGTTGAGGTCGGGCTGGAACCGGTAGAAACGGTGATAGTACCACGCCTTCGCCGTCCGGTCGTAGCTCCACGTCTCCTTCTGCTCACCGGGGAAGACCATGCCCTGCTGGCGGTCGGACGGCTCCTGCCCGGACCAGACGTACCAGTCCCGGTACGGCGAGTCCGGCGAGGATCGGGCGGACTGGAACCACGGGTGCTCGTCGGACGTGTGGTTGACCACCAGGTCGATGATCACTCGAATGCCCCGGTTACCGGCCTGGTGCAGCAGCTCGGCGAAGTCGCCGAGGGTGCCGAAACGTGGGTCCACGTTGTAGAAGTCGGTGGCGTCGTACCCGTCGTCGCGGTTCGGCGACGGGTGGATCGGGTGCAGCCAGAGACAGGTCACGCCGAGCCGGGCGAGGTAGTCGAGCCGGCCGATGAGTCCTGGGATGTCACCGACTCCGTCTCCGTCGGAGTCCGCGTACGTGTCGATGTCGAGGCAGTAGACGACCGCCTCGGAGTACCACCTGTCGCCCATGCCCTTCAATTTCTCCGATCCGTCGCCCGGGCAAACAGGTTCGCGATCCCACCGGTAGCGTGCCGATCATGCGCGACGCACCCCACACCGAACCGGTCGACTGGTCCACCGGTAGCTGGCTGCGCCAACCGCTCCGCGTGGCGGGCACGCCCGAGGGCGGGCTGGCGGTGGAGCCTGCCGCCGGCAGTGACCTCTGGCGGCACACCAGCTACGGCTTCGTGCACGACGACGCTCCGGCGCTGCTCGCGCCGTTGCCCACCGGCACGGCCGTCGAGGTGAGCTTCCGGCTGGAGTGGACCGAGCAGTTCGACCAGGCGGGTGTGCTGGTCCGGGTCGACGAACGGAACTGGATCAAGGCCGGGGTGGAGGTGAGTGACGGTCAGCCGCAGGTCGGCGCGGTGGTAACCCGGGAACTGTCGGACTGGTCGGTCGCCCCGGTGCCGGAGTGGGCCGGTCGGGAGGTGACCGTCCGGGCCAGCCGTGAGGGCGACGCGCTCACCGTACGGGCCCGGGTGGCCGGGGAGCCGTGGCGGCTGGTGCGGCTCGCCCCGCTCCCGCCCGAGGCCGAGGTGAGCGCCGGCCCGTTCTGCTGCTCGCCGACCCGGGGCGGGCTGGTGGTCCGGTTCACCGGTTGGCGTCAGGGGCCGGCCGACGCATCCCTGCACCCGGAGGAGTGACGAGGCGCAAACCCGAGGTGTGACGGGGCGCGGGCCAAAGGTGTGACGCTCCCGCCGGCGGGTACAGGAAGCGATCCCCTCCCGTAGCGGAAAGGATCGGCCATGGCGAGCGCCCAGGACGTCGACCCGACCCAGCTCGGCGGGTTGACCGGCTGGGTGGCCGGCGTGATCGACGCGATGGGGGCGCTCGGCGTCGCGCTGCTCGTGGCCCTGGAGAGCGTCATCCCGCCGATCCCCAGCGAGATCGTCCTGGCGATGGCCGGTTTCCTGGCCGGCGAGGGACGGTTCAACGTGGTCGTGGTGGCGCTCGCCGCCACCGCCGGTTCCCTGCTGGGTGCGTTGGTCCTCTACTGGGTGGGGGCCGTGGCCGGTGAGGACCGGCTCAAACGGTGGCTGGACCGGCTGCCCCTGGTGGATCTGGACGACCTGGAGCGCGCCGACCGGTGGTTCGAGCGGTACGGCAACTGGGCGGTCCTCTTCGGCCGGATGATGCCGGTGGTGCGCAGCCTGGTCTCGATCCCGGCCGGGGCGAACCGGATGCCGCTGCTGCAGTTCGTCACGCTGACCACGCTCGGCAGTGGGCTCTGGAACGCCCTCTTCGTCGGGGGCGGGTACGCGCTCGGCTCGCGGTGGCAGCAGGTGGAGCGGTACAGCACCTGGTTCGACTACGGCATCCTCGCGTTCTTCGCACTCATGATCACGATGTGGGTGGTGAAGAAGGTCCGCCGCCGCAGTGGCCGCGGTGACCGTCCGAAGGTTACGGCCGGAAGCTGAGCGCGTACCGGGCGGAGGAGCACCGGGCCGGCGTCGCCGGACACCCGGCGCTCCTAGGCGCTCGTCAACGTCGGGCTGTTGCGGCGTTCGCGGGGCCCGCCTGGGGTCGGCGCAGCACCGCCTGCTCCAGCGCCGTCCAAGCCGTCGTGGTCACCAGGTAGAGCAGTGCGGCCAGCGGGAGCACCGGCGCCACCAGCACCGTCGTGTACGGCAGCAGCGGCAGCAGCCGGCCGAGCAGAGCCGCGCCCGGCAACCCGGCCGCCGCGCCGTCGCCGTCCCGGGCCGACCCGCCGCCCGCGGCCACCGGCGTACCGGCGCCCGGCCCGGCTGCGGCGCGGCGCATCCGCCGCGACGCCAACCAGGCCAGCACCGCGAGGGCGGTCAGCAGCAGGGCGAACAGCGGCCCGGCGGCTCCGACCAGCCCGTCGCCGAAGTGGTGACCGAGCGGCACTCCGGCCAGCCGCTCGTCGAGCAGCCCGGTGCCGCCCTCGGTCGTGCTGAACAGCCGGTACGTCACCAGCAGGAAGGGCGCCTGGAGCAGCATCGGCAGGCAGCCCGCGACCGGGTTGGCGCCGGCCGACCGGTAGAGCGCGAAGAGTTCGCTCTGCAGGCGGGTCGGGTCGTTCGCGTACCGCCGCTGGAGCTCGCGGACCTGGGGCGCGAGCGCCGCACGACGCCGCTCGCCGCGGACCTGCGCGACGGTCAGCGGGGAGAGCAGCAGCCGGACGGCCACGGTGAAGAGCACGATCGCGGCGGCCGTGGCGACGCCACCGGCGATCGGTTCGAGCAGGGCGGTGAGGTGGGCGAGCGCGGTGCCGGCGACGCCGACCACGGCGTGCAGGGGCGCGAAAGCGAGCATGGCGGATCCCTCGGTCGATTCCGGGTGGTCCCGATCGGGCTCTCGCGCCCGGGCGGAACGGATGACGGCGGAATCGGCTACGGCGCGCAGGGTCGGTCCGGGACCGTCACCGGTCCCGGTGGCAGGCCGGACGGCCCGGCTGCGCTACGCGGCCGAGGGTCGGCGGCCGGGGGCGCGGGGGCGCGGTCGCCCGGGCGCGTCCGGATCCAACTGGCGGGGCACCCGCCGGGACCGGGACCGGGCCCGCAGGCCAGTGGCGCGCGCACCGGCGCGCGGCGCGACGTCGCGCAGCAGCGCCCGCGCGGCGAGCAGGGTGGCCAGCAACATCGCCACGCCGAGCGCGGCTCCGGCGAGCAGACCCGCCGGCTGGTCCGCGAGCACGGCGAGCTGGGTGCAGGCGTACGCCCACAACCCCAACACGAACCCTGACCCGAGCACGGCGCCACCCTAGGACCGGGCCGCAAGCGGTGTGATCGAGGCGCGCGCCGGCGGCCGGTGCGTGCACTCGGGACACGCCGGCGGCGCCGACGGGTCGGACCCGCAACGCACGGCGACGACACGCCGATGCGACACGCCGCACACCCGCCCAGCCGCGTTTTCCGCCGTCGCCACCCTGGGTAACCACCGAGGCGAAGCCGGCGCGGACGTACCGCGACCAGCAGGAACGGACGGTGATGGGCATGACGGGCCAGCTGGCGGAGGCACCCGAACGTACGGCGGACGGGACCGACCTGCTCACGGTGGGTGTCGAAGAGGAGTTCCTGCTCGTCGACCCGCACACCGGTGCGGCCGTGCCCGCCGTCGACCTGGTGCTCGAGCAGGTGCCGCCGGAGCTGCGCGGGCAGGTCGAGCGGGAGTTCCAGACCAGCCAGATCGAGATCGGCAGCCCGCCCGGGCTGGAGCTGCGCTCGATCCGGCACTCGCTCGGGGTGCTGCGCTCCGCGCTGGCCGACGCGGCCGAGCGGGCCGGCGTACACCTGCTGGCCATCGGTACCGGGCCGGTGGACGGCCCGGTACCGCCCGTGGTCGACAAGCCCCGGTTCGATCGGATGGTCGAGCGGTTCCGGCTGCTCGTCCCCGGTCCCGGCAACAACGGTATGCACGTGCACGTCGGCGTCCCCGACCCGGAGATGGGCGTCCAGGTGCTCAACCACGTCCGGCCCTGGCTGCCCACGCTGCACGCGGTGACCACCAACTCCCCGTTCGCGCGCAGCGAGGACACCGGGTACGCGAGCTGGCGTTCGGTGGAGTGGGAGCGCTGGCCATCGGTCGCGCCCACGCCGTACCTGGAGTCGCACGAGCACTACGAGCGGCTGATCCGCCAACTGATCGCCAGCGGGGTGATGCTCGACGAGGGGATGCTCTACTGGTATGCCCGGTTGTCGGCGAAGTATCCGACCGTGGAGATCCGCATCGGTGACGTCTGCCCGTCGGTCGACGACTCGGTGCTCGTCGCAGCGCTCGTCCGGGCGATGGTGGCGACCGCGATCGAGGACGTCGAAGCCGGACGCCCGGCCCTCCGCACCGACCACCATCTGCTGGTGGGCGCGCACTGGCGGGCCGCCCACGACGGGCTGGAGGGCGACGGGGTGGACGTGACCACCGGCGGGCTCCGACCGGCGTGGGAGCTGCTGGACCGGTTCGTCGAGCGGATGCGCCCGGCGCTGGAACGCCACGGCGACTGGACCGAGGTGGCCGACCTGCTGGGCGGGTTGCGCCGGCACGGCACCGGCGCGGCGCGGCAGCGGGCGGTGTTCGCGCGCACCGGGCGCCTCTCGGACGTGGTGCAGGACGTGGCGAGGCAGACCCGCGGCACGCACGCACCGTGACAGGATGAATCCGTGGCGCAACGAATGATCGTGATCGGTGGGAACGCGGCCGGGATGTCGGCGGCGTCCCAGGCACGGCGCCGCCGCGGCCGGGACGAGCTGGAGATCATCGCTTTCGAACGGGGACACTTCACCTCGTACTCGAGCTGCGGCATCCCGTACTGGGTCAGCGGGCTGGTGGACGGGCCGGAGAAGTTGGTCGCCCGCGATCCGGAGACGTTCCGCCGGCGGTTCGAGGTCGACGTACGCATGCGACACGAGGTGGTGGGGATCGACCTGGACCGCCGCGAGGTGATCGCCCGGGACCTCGTCGGTGGCGGCGAGGTCCGCGAACGCTTCGACGATCTCATGTACGCCACCGGCGCGCTGCCGATCCGGCCGGCGTGGGCGGAGACGAACGTCCACGGCGTGTTCGGGATGCAGACTCTCGACGACGGTGCGGCGCTGATCGACTGGCTGGAGGGCGAGCCGAGGCCGAACCGTGCGGTGGTGGTCGGCGGCGGCTACATCGGGGTGGAACTCGCCGAGGCGCTGCTCCAGCGCGGCCTCACGGTGACCCTGGTCGAGAAGGCCGACCAGCCGATGTCCACGGTGGACGGGGACATGGCGGAGGTGGTCGTCGACGCGATGCGCGAGTTGGGCGTCCAGGTCCGCACCGGGCTCGGCGTCACCGGGATCGAGGAACGGGACGGGCGGGTGAGCGCGGTGGTCACCGAGAAGGGCCCGCTCCCGGCCGACGTGGTGGTGCTCGGCCTGGGCGTACGCCCCGACACCGGTCTCGCCGAGGCGGCCGGCATACCGCTCGGCCCGTCCGGAGCCATCCGGGTGGACCGGCGGATGCGGGTGCCGGGGCGGTCCGGGGTCTGGGCGGCCGGCGACTGCGTCGAGTCCCTGCACCGGATCAGCGGGATGCCCGTGCACGTGCCACTCGGCACGCACGCGAACAAGCAGGGCCGGGTGGCCGGCACGAACATCGGCGGCGGTTACGCCACCTTCATGGGAATCATCGGCACGGCGGTGACCAAGGTCTGCGACCTGGAGGTGGGGCGCACCGGCCTGCGGGAACGGGACGCCACGGCGGCCGGATTCGAGTTCGTCTCGGTGGTCGCCGAGTCCACCAACCGGGCCGGCTACTACCCGGGCACCCGGCCGATGACCGTCAAGCTGATCGCCGAACGGCCGAGTGGCCGGCTGCTCGGGGCGCAGATCGTGGGCTGGTCCGAGGCGGCGAAGCGGATCGACACGCTGGCCGCGGCCCTCTGGAACGGCATGACGGTGGACGACATGACGGCCCTCGATCTCGGCTACGCGCCCCCGTACGCGCCGGTCTGGGACCCGGTGCTGATCGCCGCCCGCAAGGCCGTCGACGTGCTGCACCACGCCGGACGGTAACCGGCGCGGGCCCGCGTCGGCCACCCGATCTTGTCGGGGGTGCGGGTTAGCGTGCTTCCGTTGTCGCGCCGGCGATCCGCCGGTCGCCCACCTCTTCCCGGAGGCATCCCCCCATGGCTCAGGAGACGACCTACCTCGAACTGTCCGAAGTGGACGGAGGTGCGCACAAGTTCTACGAGGTGGTGGTCGAGGACACTGCCCTGACCGTCCGCTACGGCCGGATCGGCGACCAGGGGCAGGTGAAGACCACCGCCTACCCGGACAATGCCCGCGCCCGAGCGGCCGCCGCGAAGAAGATCGGTGAGAAGATCCGCAAGGGGTACGCCCCGGCGGTGCGCGGCGTACGGCAGAAGCGCTCGGTCTCCCGCCGCCAGATCGTCAGCACCCGCTCCACCGCGCGCACCGCACCGGTGCTCTGGCGTTACAACTCGGGCGCGCCCGCCTTCGGCATCTTCGTCGACGGGCAGAGCTGCATGGTGGGCAACGAGCACGGCGTGATCACCACCCTCGGCCACGACGCCCGGGTGCTCAACCAGGTCCGGCTCCCCGACGGGGTGAAGTGCATCGTCGCCGACGACGCGTGGATCTACGCCGGCTGCGACGACGGGAACGTCTACGACCTCTCCGGGAAGGTGCCCCGGGTGGCGTACGCGATCGCCCCCGACATCGACATCTACTGGCTGGACATCCACGACGGCGTGCTCGGCGTCTCCGACCGCGAGGGCGGCATCGCCGCGATCGACCACGAGGACGAGTTCCTCTGGCGCCGCCCGGGCCGCGGCCGCTCCGCCTGGATGGTGCGCTGCGACCAGGACGCGCTCTACCACGGCCATTCGCAGGGCGTCACCGGCTACGACTGGCGCACCGGCCGGGAGCTGTGGCACACCGGCACCGGCTCGGTCCTGTTCGGTTGGCAGGAACGGGACACGGTCTTCGCCGGCACCGGCACCCGTGAGGTGGTGCGGCTGCGCAAGAACGGGCGGGCCGAGCGGACGTACCGCTGCGACGCCGCGGTCTTCTCCTGCGCCACCGCCGAGGGCGGCCGCTACGTCTTCGCGGGGGACAGCGCCTCCTCGATCTACTGCTTCGACGAGGCCGGCAACCGGCTGTGGAAGCTCGGCACCGGCTGCGGCTCGGCCTACTCCATGCAATACCACGAGGAACGGCTCTACGTGGTGACCACCAGCGGTCACCTCGCCTGCATCGACGCCAGCGAGCCGGCGATCCGGGCCGCCGAGGCGGGCAGCGTGCCGGACGTCGTCGACGTGAAGGCCCCGGCCCGGCTGCCCGAGCCGGCCGCCTGGACCACGGTCGAGGTGACCAGCGACGACCGGTCCGGCGTGGTGGTGCACTGCGTCGAGCAGGGCGGCCGGCTGCGCATCCGCGTCCTCTCCGACGGCTACCAGCGCGACTGGCCGGTGCAGTTCCCGAAGGGCATCCGCGAGCCGGGGGCCCGCTACCTGGTCACCGAGGTCCGGGAGTCCGGCCGCGGTGGCTTCTACCGCGCGTACGGCGACATCCGCCGGTTGCGCTGACGGCTCCGGTCCGGGGGCGGAGCGGGACCGCCCCCGGACCGGTCAGCGACAGGACCACCGGATCGGACGATCGCTCAATGGCACGAACTCGGTGGCGGTGCCGCCGCCGACCGCCGGAAGGGGCAGGAACTCCGGCGCACCGCCGGCGCGCCACACCACGGTACGGGTCGCCCCGCGCGAGCGTCCTGGATCTTTCCGACGACCGTACCGGCGGCGTAGACGCCGACCGCAATCCCCTCCCACTTCGGGCCGGGCAGGGGACGCTCCTTAGACGGGAAACGGCCGGGATCGGTTGTACGGCTACCGAAGGCGGGGTCCAGGATGGTCGCATGACGGACCGCCTGGAGATTCCCGACGGACTGCGCTGGGTCGAAAGGACCGGGGCGGGGCGGGCCTGGCTGGCCGAACTGCCGGGGCTGCTCGCGGCCTGCGTCGCCCGCTGGTCGCTGCGGGTCGGTCCGCCGTTCCGGTACGCCTACGCCTCGCTGGCGATGCCGGCCGAGTTGCCCGACGGTACGCCGGCGGTGCTGAAGCTCCAGTACCCGGACGCCGAGAGCGAGCACGAGGCGACCGCGCTGGCGCGGTGGTCGGGTGCGGGCGCGGTCCGGCTGCTCGAACACGACCCGGGGCGGCGGGCCCTGCTGGTCGAGCGGGCCGTCCCCGGCACCCCGCTGTACGAACTTGCGGCCGAGGCGGCGCTGGACACGATGGTCGCGCTCCTGCCCCGCCTCTGCGTACCGGCCGGCCCGCCGTTCACCTCGCTCGCCGAGGAGGCCGCCGGCTGGGCGGAGCGAATGCCGGGCAAGTGGGAGCGGGCGAACCGGCCGTACGAGCGGCGGCTGCTGGACGCCGCCCTCGGGCTGCTCGCCGAGCTGGTACCGAGCCAGGGCGAGCAGGTGCTGGTCAACCAGGATCTGCACGCCGGCAACGTGCTGCGGGCGACCCGCGAGCCGTGGCTGGTCATCGACCCGAAGCCGCTGGTCGGCGAGCGGGAGTTCGCGGTGGCGCCGGTGGTACGCGGCGCGGAGCTGGGGCACTCCCCCGCGGCGGTCCGGCACCGGCTCGACCGGCTCAGCGCCGAGCTGGGCCTGGACCGGGACCGGGTGCGGGGCTGGACCATCGGGCAGACGCTGGCCTGGAGCCTCGGCGAGGGAGTCGTCTTCCCCGGTCAGGTGGACGTGGTCCGCTGGCTGCTCGACGACGGGTGGTGAGCCGGGACCTTGTCACCGGCCGCACCATGGGCCGCGGCTCGACCTCAGGCAGCGCGGCCGGGCAGGCGGGACACCGGCCCTACCGGCCCTGGCAGGTGGGGCACCAGTAGAGGTTGCGGCCGGCGAGCTCGCCGCGGCTGACCGCCGTGCCACAGACGTGGCAGGGCGCGCCGGGACGGCGGTAGACGTACACCTCACCACCGTGCCGGTCGACTCGCGGCGCCCGGCCCATCGTCTCCGGCAGGTGCTCGTCGCGCACGGTGTCGATGCGGCCCTGCCGCACGGCGAGGGTCATCAGCGTCACCAGGTCGGCCCAGAGCCGATCCCAGCCGGCGCGGTCCAGCGCCTTGCCGGGCAGCGTCGGCGGAAGACCGGCGCGGAACAGCGCCTCGGTCACGAAGATCAACCCCGTGCCGGCCACCACCGACTGGTCGAGCAGGAGCGCGGCGAGCGGCGTCGCGCTGCGGGAGATCCGGGCGTACGCCCGATCCGGGTCGGCGTCGGCGCGCAGCGGGTCGGGCCCCAGCCGGGCCCTCAGCGCCGCCACCTCCGGCGGGGTGAGCACCTCGCAGGCGGTGGGACCGCGCAGGTCGAGCCAGTGCCGGTCGTCGGGCCGCGCCCGGGAGCCGTCGTTGCTGAGCCGCAGCCGCACCTGGCCGACCGGCTCGGGCGGCTCGCCGACGCCGTCGGTCACCTTGCCGTAGAGCCCGAGGTGCACGTGCAGGGTCAGCTCGCCCGCGTGGTGGTGCAGTAGGTGCTTGCCGTACGCCTCGGTGGCTTTGAGAACGGTTCCGGTGAGCCGGGCGGCGCCGTCGGCGAACCGGCCCTGCGGGCTGCTGGCGTGCACCGTGCCGCCGGCGAAGAGCTCGGCGTGCCGGGCCGCCAGGCGGTGGATGGTGTGTCCCTCTGGCACGGGTGCCAAGGGTAGTCAGCGGCGATCACGCCTGCCATGTGCCCTGATCGGAGGGGTCTCGCGCGCTCGGTGGCCCGCCGGCCCCACCTGCCCGGCGGGCGACCACGCGCCGGGCGACGTGTCAGAAAACGGCCAGCCGGGTACTTCGGGGCACGTACCGCGTGGGTGCCATCCGTTCCACGGCCGCCCCGCATTCCCGAGGAGGTGTGTTGTGGTCAGAATTCCTTCGCTGTCGCGCCGACCGACGCGCGACGAGAACCTCGACGGCGGTGACGCCTCGGTCGCCACCGCCCCCGCGCCGGAGGGCGCGGACCGTCCGGACGCGACAGCGGCGGTGGTGACCGACCGGACGTCGTACCGCGACGGCACCGCACCCGCCGGCGCCCCCGGCGCCGGAACGCGGGCCGCCACCCCGTCCGACGGGTCCGCGGCCGCCACGCGTGGGGCGGTCGCCCGCGCCGCCACCGTCCGGCCGGCCGGCGCCGAGCTTCGCCCCGATCCGTCGCCCGACCGGCCCGGAGCGGGCCTCGACGGCGACCGGACCGTACGCCCGGAGCGGGACCGTCCGGTCGACGCGGACGCCCGCCGGGTCGAGCCGGACCGGCCGGTGGTGCTCGGCCCCAAGCCCCGGGCCAGCCTGCTCGCGACCCTCGGCCTGGTGGTCGGGGTCGCCGGGGCCCTGTTCGTGCTGACCGGAACCCTCGCCGGCTACGGGATCTGGCTGGGCGCGATCGGTGCGGTCCTCTCGGTGCTGGGCCTGATCGCCACCCGGCGTCGGCACGTCGCCGGCAAGACCGACGCGATGTTCGGCATCGCCCTGGGCCTGGCCGCGGTGGTCGCCGGGGTGCTGGCGATGACCGGCCTGTTCGACTGGCCGAGCACCGACGGCGACTGGGTGCAGCGGTTCCGGGAGTGGCTCGACTCACAGTTTGTGAATCGTTTCTAGCGGGCACTGTCCGGCTCGCCGGCGGTGCGCCGGACACCAGGGCCGGTGGTTCACCGGCCGGGCCCGACCAGTCTGGTGGTTCACCAGCCGGGCGGCACAGTTTCAGGGGCGGCGGTTCGCCGCCCCTGATGTGTTTCCGGCCCGCACATGTCCTGCCGGCCGCCCGGCGACCACGCGCGCCGGTTTCATCGATGTCGTGGCGGGCCCACCCCGTCGAGGCCACCGCCTCGTTGATCGAGCATGACCCCGCTCAGCTCACGTGACGGCCGCCACCCCGCGGGCGCGGGAACGCCCGTACACAACGAATCGTCGGTGGCGACGGCTCAGACGCAACGAACAGACGCCCTGCGCAATCCTCCGCGGTGGATCCTGCCGGCCCGGGCCGAATAACGTTGACCAACGGCGCCAGCCCGTGGGCCGACGGTGGCCGGGCGCGCCCGACCCCTGGGAGCAGGACAATGACGATGGACGCGACGCGCCAGCGCTTCCTGATGTGCCGGCCGACGTACTTCGCCGTGGACTACGCGATCAACCCGTGGATGGACCCGACCGCGCCGGTCGACACCGACCTGGCCATCCGGCAGTGGGAGCAGCTGCGGCAGGTCTACCGCGACCTGGGCCACACCGTCGAGGAGATCACTCCGGTGCCGGGCCTGCCCGACATGGTCTTCGCCGCCAACGGCGGCACGGTGATCGACGGCAAGGCGATGGCGGTGCAGTTCCGCGACCCGCAGCGCGCCGACGAGGCCCCCGCCTACCGGGCCTGGTTCGAGGCCGCCGGCTTCGAGATGTACGACCCGAAGCACGTCAACGAGGGTGAGGGCGACATCCTCCTCGCTGGTGACCTGCTGCTCGCCGGCACCGGCTTCCGCACCGCACACGCGTCGCACGCCCAGCTGCAGGAGGTCTTCGGTTACCCGGTGATCACCATGCAGCTGGTCGACCCACGCTTCTACCACCTGGACACCGCGCTGACCGTGCTCGACGAGCGCACGGTGGCGTACCTGCCGGAGGCGTTCTCCCCCGGCAGCCAGGCGGTGCTGCGCCGGCTCTTCCCGGACGCGGTGCACGCCACGACGGCCGACGCCGAGGTCTTCGGCCTGAACTCGGTCAGCGACGGCCGGCACGTGGTGCTGCCGGCGCAGGCCACCGACCTGGCCGCCAAGCTGCGCGACCGGGGCTACGAGACCATCGGTGTCGACCTGTCCGAGCTGCGCAAGGCCGGCGGCGGACCGAAGTGCTGCACGTTGCGACTCCGACAGGGAAAGGCAGACAAATGATCGTCGACGATATGCGACGGACGCCGGGCGCGGTCCGCGACGCGGAGCGCTGGACCGCGCACAACTACCACCCGCTGCCGGTGGTGATCTCCTCCGCCGAGGGGGCCTGGCTGACCGATGTGGACGGTCGTCGTTACCTCGACTTCCTGGCCGGCTACTCGGCGCTGAACTTCGGCCACCGCCACCCGCAGCTGGTCGCCGCGGCGCACGCGCAGCTCGACCGGCTCACCCTCACCAGCCGCGCGTTCATCCACGACCAGTTCGCGGACTTCTGCCGGGAGCTGGCCGAGCTCTGCGGCAAGGACCTGGTACTGCCGATGAACACCGGCGCCGAGGCGGTCGAGACCGGGATCAAGGTCGCCCGCAAGTGGGGCTACCAGGTCAAGGGCGTACCGGCGGGGCAGGCCAACATCGTGGTCGCCGAGGGCAACTTCCACGGCCGTACGACCACCATCGTGAGCTTCTCCACCGACGAGGACGCCCGGGCTGACTTCGGGCCGTACACCCCCGGGTTCACCGTGGTCCCCTACGGCGACCTGGAGGCGTTGACCGCCGCGATCGACGAGAACACCGTCGCCGTGCTGATCGAGCCGATCCAGGGCGAGCAGGGCGTGGTGGTGCCGCCGGAGGGCTACCTGCCGGGCGTACGTCGGGTCTGCACCGACCGCAACGTGCTCTTCATCGCCGACGAGATCCAGTCGGGCCTGGGCCGCACCGGGGCGACGTTCGCCTGCGACCACGAGGGCGTGGTCCCGGACATGTACCTGCTCGGCAAGGCGCTCGGCGGCGGCATCGTGCCGGTCTCCGCGGTGGTCGCGAACACCGACGTGCTCGGCGTGCTCAAGCCCGGCCAGCACGGTTCCACCTTCGGCGGCAACCCGCTGGCCTGCGCGGTCGCCGTCGAGGTGGTCCGGATGCTGGCGACCGGCGAGTTCCAGCGCCGCTCCGCCGAGCTGGGCGAGCGGCTGCACGCCGGCCTTCAGGAGCTGATCGGCAAGGGTCTGGTCGCCGTACGGGGCCGGGGCCTCTGGGCCGGGCTGGACATCGACCCGGCGCTGATGACCGGGCGCGAGGCCTGCGAGCGGCTGATGGAGCTGGGCCTCCTGGCCAAGGACACCCACGGCTCCACGATCCGCCTCGCCCCGCCGCTGGTCGTCACCGAGGAGGAGATCGACCAAGCCGTAGCCCAACTAGCCACCATCCTCACCCCCTAACCCCCCCCAGGCCCCCACCCCCCGGCCCCCCACCCCCAGGCCCCCACCCTGGACGCGCGTTGATCAAAAGGTTCGCGTCACGAACCAGCCGCTTCCTGACGCGAACCTCTTGATCAACCGCGGAGGGGGGTGGGGTGGGGTTAGGGGCGGGGGGTTAGGGGCGGGGGAGGCGCATGGCCATGGTGGGGGCTTCCGCCATCACGGAGGTGGGGGTGAACGGCGCGCCGGCGGGCAGTTCCTCGGCCCGGCCGATCTGCACTCCCGGGTAGAGCTCGACCATGTCGTTCTCACCGAGCACCCGCGACTGCTTCGGCGCCAGCGGAATCCGCTCCGCCTCGGTCATCGACCCGCCCGGACGGATGCCCGAGCCGTTCGTACTGACATCGGTCACGATCACCTCACCGACACGCAGCTCGAGATGAAGGTGGTTGCGGCTGATCCAGCGTCGCGCCTCGTCGTTCAGCCACTGGCCGAGCACGATCCCACCCTCCCCCTCGGGGGCCCGGCCGACCAGCACCGGCTGCTCCTCGCTGACCACGAACCGGCGACGCACGAGCCCGCCGATCCGCACCGCGAGGACCTCGGTACGCGGACGGGGGCCCACGTCCCCGAGCCGGGTGCCGTGCCGGGGACAGGTCGGCACGCCGTTACGCAGCGCCGGGGGCGCCTGCTCGGCAGGGCTGCGCTGCACCCGGGCCAGGTCGGCGAAGGAGCCGCCACCACCACCGCCGAAGAGTGCGCAGCCCGACTCCGGGCACCGCCACTGGCGGGTGAGCAGCTTCGCCCCGGCCGGGGAACGGCGGCCCGCGACCGGTTTGTCGCCGCCGCCGACGTGCGCCACGAGGTTCGGACCGCCGGCGCCCGGCACCGGGGCGAGGACCCGGCCGGGCTCCCCCGCCACCCAGGGGAACCGCCCGCGCAGCCCGTCGAGACGGGCCCGGGTGAGCACCGGAAGGCCGAGCAGGTCGGCCACCTCCAGCATCCGGTCACCGGGTTTGTCGAGCACCTCGACCAGCCCGTCGTCGGCCCACCGGCGCACCACCATCCGTTCGTTGGAGGTGAGGTCGGCGTCGGAGAGCAGGGCCCGGTGCACCACGGCGTAGACCTGGACGCTGTCCTCCTCCAACTGCCGGGAGAGGGCGTCGATCACCATGCCGAGCCGGAGCAGGCTGGCCGGCCGACCACCGTCGATGTCCTGGTAGCGGATCACCTCGGCCAGGTCGAGGACGGCCCGCGCCAGCGACGGGTCGACGCAGACCCGCCCCTCGATGGCGTCCAACACCTTGCTGATCTCGAATCTCATCGGGCGCTCCGAACGATCTCGTCGATGCGACGGGCCAGGTCGAAGTCACGGCGAGTGACCCCGCCGGCCGAGTGGGTGACGCATCGGAACGTCACGGTTCGCCACCGGATGTCGATGTCGGGGTGGTGGTCGATCTCCTCGGCCGTCACGGCGACCCGGTCCACCACCGCGATGGCGGCCGGGAAGCTGGCCAGCTCGACGCTACGGCTGATCCCGGTCGGGTCACCCGACCATCCGGCCAGCCCGCTCAGCTCCTGTTCCACCGCCTCCGCGGTGAGCACGTCTGCCATGGGGTGACCCTACCGGGGCGGGAAGCCCCGGCAGGCAATGCCCGACGGCGCGTACGGCGGGACGCCGAACCGGGGTGAAACCTCCCAGCCTCAGCCCCGCAGCGGACGCCCCACCTCGTGCAGGTGAGCGAGCGCCTGCCGGTACGAGTCGACGAGCCCGGTCTCGGCGTACGGGATGCCGCGTTCGGCGCAGTACGCCCGCACGATCGGCTGGGCCCGGCGCAGGTTCGCCCTCGGCATGTTCGGGAAGAGGTGGTGCTCGATCTGGTAGTTGAGCCCGCCCAGCGCCACGTCGACGAGCCGGCCACCCCGTACGTTGCGGGAGGTGAGCACCTGCTTGCGCAGGAAGTCCAGTTCGTCGTCGGCCGTCGGCATCGGCATGCCCTTGTGGTTCGGGGCGAAGGAGCAGCCCATGTAGAGGCCCCACAGTCCCTGGTGGACGGCCGCGAAGAGCAGCGCCTTGCCCGGCGACATGGCCAGCAGCAGCGCGGCGAGGTAACCGATCGTGTGCACGCCGAGCAGCAGCGCCTCGATCCGCCGGTGCCGCATGGGCGTCTGGAACCGGCCGTCCGGTTCCCGCCCGACGATCGCCCGGATGCTCGCCACGTGCAGGTTGAGCCCTTCCAGCAGCAGCATCGGGAAGAACAGGTACGCCTGCCGGCGGGCCAGCCAGCGCCCGAAGCCGCGGGTGTCGAGGGCCTGCTCGTACGTCCAGACCAGCGCGCCGGCGCCGACGTCCGGGTCCTCGTCCTCGTGGTTCGGGTTGGCGTGGTGCCGGTTGTGCTTGTCCACCCACCAGCCGTAGCTGAGCCCCACCGCGAGGTTGCCGGCGAGCAGGCCGACCGCCTCGCTCGGGCCCCGCCGACGGAACATCTGCCGGTGCCCGGCGTCGTGGCCGAGGAACGCGACCTGCGTGGTGACCACCGCCAGCACGACCGCGACCAGCGGCTGCCACCAGGAGTCGCCCAGCGCGAAGACCGCCACCCAGCCGGCGGCGTAGGCACCCAGCGTGAGCGCGATCCGGGCCGCGTACCAGCCGGGACGCCGCTGCAGCAGGCCCGCCCGGCTGATCCGTCGGGACAACTGTGCGTAGTCACTCCCCCGCCGTACCGGCGGATCCGCCACCGCTGACAGCACCATGGCCGCTCCCGTTTGCTCGACGTACGGCCGGCCATGACGGCTCGACCCCCGCCATCGAGTCTCCGGAGATCGGTAGCGTTGAGTAACCCTGTCAGCCCCCGAGTGGGGGGTAGGGAGGGCCCTACCCCGCTCGTGCCGCGGCGCGTCGCGGGGCAGCGGGGAGTCACGGGCGGGTGTGCTCGTACACCCAGGCCGCGTACCCGGGGTCCCCGCTCTCCACCCGGGTCACCAGGATCTCCGGCACCTCGTACGGGTGGTTGACCCGGATCTGGTCGACCAGCGCGGCCACCCGGTCCGGCGCGGTCTTGAACTGCACCGACCACTCGGTGCTGGTCTCCACGGCGGAGCGCCACCAGTAGGTGCTGTCGACCTGCCCACCGACCTGCGCGCAGGCGGCGAGCCGGCCGGCCACGGCGGCCGCCGCCAACACGTCGGCGACCGAACGGGCGTCCACCACCGTCGTCACCACGCTGATCTGGTCCACGATCGCACCCTACGCGGCGGGGTCACCGTCGCTCATGACCACACCGTCCCGATTTGCCGCGATCCACTCGTCGATCCGGGCCCACCAGTCGAAGAGCCAGTCGATGCGTTCCTGCCGGGTCCGCGGCACCTCCTCGGGCGGCACCGACCAGAACCGCATCACGATCCGCTTGTCCATCGGCAGCTCACGCCAGACGTCGCCGACGGTCAGCATCCGGTCCAGTCCGGTGTGCGCCACGAAGACGACGCCGGCCTCCGGGGCGGCGTCCAGCGCGGCCAGCAGCCCACCGGGCTGCGGGGCGAGCACGTGCCGCATCCGCTCGGCCCGCAGTGCCATCCGCTCCAGGCCCAGCGACCGCAGGCGGGCGATGGCGCGCAACCGTCGCTTGGGCGTGAAGTTGCCACCCTCCGGGAAGATCACGAAGGCGTCGTCGTCGTCCAGGCCGGCGGCCAGGTTCCCGATCTGGCGGATCGCCACCTCCACCCGGTCGTGGTCGGGCGAGGGCGCGATGAACCGGCTCGGCAACCGGTTGAGCAGCACGTCGATCGCCGGGTCCCACTGGAGGCTGTCCTTGAGCACGATCCGCGGCTCGCGCTTGAACCAGTTCACCAGGGCGTGGATCAGGATGAACGAGTCGCCCGGCCCGGCGTGCCGGCAGAGCACCAGTTCGGGGCGGCCGGGCAGGGCCGTGTCCGGGTCGGCGCCGGTCACGTCGATACGCAGCCGCAGCGTCCAGCGGGCCTGCCAGAACAGCGCCCGCAGGAACCAGCCGGCGAGGACGTAGTGGGCCCGCTGGAAGGCCGGCGAGCGGACCCGGGCACCGAAGCCGGACCCGACCCAGAGCACGAAGAGCGCGATCAGCGCCGCCGCGTCCCAGGCCAGGTAGACGCAGCCGATCCAGAGCAGCCGTAGCGGGCGCAGCCGACCGGGAACCAGTGGTGACAGGGCCGCCGCGAGCAGGGCCCAGACCGGCAGGGTGGTGACCACCACGACGGCGAGCAGGACCACGGTGGGTGCCAGCAGCACTCGGCGTGCCCACCGTGGCGGCAGCGGCATCAACGCTCCAGGTTGGCCAGGTACCGCCGCGAGGCCGTGTACGCGCGGCTGATCCGCCGTCCCACGGCCGCCACGTCCCGGTACGCCCACGGCGTGTCGTCGCGGGGATTCAGCCCACCGGTCGGCAGCACGTGCACCTCGACCCCGTCGGGCAGCGCGGCCATCTCCCGGAAGAACCGGTGCCGCCGGGCGATCTCGAACGCGACCTGGGCGATCTCCCAGGGCCGGCGGGGCGGGGAGAGCTCCCGCTCGATCCGGCCCACCTGGAGGACGAAGATCCGGGTGGCGCCGGCCGTGACGGCCTCGCCGATCGGGATCGAGTTGACGATCCCGCCGTCGATGTAGTGCGCGCCGTCGATCTCCGTGGGCGGCAGCAGCCCGGGCACCGAGGCGGAGGCGAGCACGGCGGGCACCACCGGCCCGCTGCCGAACCAGTGTTCGGCGGCCCCCTCGATGTGCGCCGCACAGCACCGGAACGGCACCCGCAGGTCGGCGAAGGTCGTCTCGGCCCCCAACTCCGACTCGAGCAGCCGGCGCAGCGGGCGCGGTGAGTGCAGGTGGGTGCGGGCGGCAAACCGGCGCAGCTGACGCGCCACGGAGTCGCCGTACACCTCGCTCGCCTCGGGCGATGCCCACAGCTTGACCAGCCGGTCGGTGACCGCCTCGGAGGGGTCCGCGGCGACCAGCGCGCCGTTGACCGCGCCGATGGAGGTGCCAAGCACCAGGTCAGGTTGGATGCCGGCACGGAACAGCGCGCGGAGCATGCCCACCTCGACCGCGCCGAGCACGCCACCACCGCCGAGCACGAACGCCACCGGTCCCGCCGCCATGCCGTTCATCCTGGCACGACCACGGGCCCGGCCCGCCGGTCGGCCGGGTGAGCCCGGCCACCCGGGCCGCCGCGGTCGGATGCCGGGGACGCCGAGGCCCGGTCGCCGGAGAACAGGCCGGTCCGTATTGGACGTCCGGGCGTCCCGAAGCCGGCCGACCGGGGTACGACCGTGCCGGGACTGCGCCGCCCGGACACTGAGCCGGGGTACGGCCGGGTCAACGACCCGTGAGCCGAACCGGCTCCTGGACCGTCCGCCAGGGCTCGGCCGCGACGTGCCGGTAGACCGCCTCGTAGCCCAGCGCCATCCGGCCCGTGGAGAAGTTGGCCTCGACGTGCGCCACACAGTCGGCCGGGTCGAGCCACTCCACGGCCCGCAGCGCCGCCGGCAGCTCCTCCGGGCCTTCGCACACGAGGCCCGTCACCCCGGTCGTGACCAGCTCCGGCACCGCCCCCCGGGCGAGCGCGACCACCGGGGTGCCGGTGGCCATCGCCTCGACCATCACCATCCCGAACGGCTCATCCCACTGGATCGGCATGATCAGGCATCGGGCGTCGAGGAGCATCCGTAGCGTGCTCTCCCGGTCGGCGTTGAGCACCACCTCGACGTCGTCGCCGAGCATCGGCGCCACCACCTCGTCGTAGTACCGGCGCTCGGCGGGCTCGTTGCACTTGCCGGCCAGCAGCAGTGGCAGGCCGGCGGCGCGACAGGCCCGGATCGCGACGTCGGGCCCCTTGTCCGGGCTGAACCGCGCCAGCCACAGCACCGGGCCCGGAGCGGGCGCCGATTTACGTGGGAGGTCCCGCAGGTCCAGGCCGTTGTGCACCGTCCCGACCCAGGGCAGCCCCGGGTTCAGCCCGCGCTGGGTGTGCGAGATGGCGACCAGCCCGACGCCGTGGTCGGTGTCGCTGAGCGCGCTGCCGTACTCGCCGACCGGATTGCCGTGCACGGTCGCCACCGTGGGGACGCTGCGCCGCCCCGCGACGAGCGGCCCGATCGTGGTGTGGTCGTGGATGACGTCGAAGTCCGCAGGATCGATCAACCGGCGTACCCGGGCCAGGTGGGCCAGTTCGGGCAGGGACTCGCCGAGCCGCGCGAACTGCAGTTGCGACTCGGTGGAGACGAAGGCCTGCGCGCTGGTCCCGTGCCACTCGCCGGCGCCGAAGAGGGTCACCGCGTGGTCCCGGCGCACGAGGGCGTCCACCAGGCCCGCGACCACCTGTTCCAGCCCGCCGTAACCGGGCGGCGGTACGGAGAGCCACGGCGGCACGACCATCGCGATGCGCAGCGGCCGGCCGGCCGGTCGCTCGCTCGTCAAATGGGTCGCGCCCAAGGGTCCTCCCGTTGGTTCCCGGTGCGCGCGGTACGCCGGTGCACGGCCCGCTTTCCCGCACCGGGCGCGGATAAACCGGACAACCGGGACGCTTCACTCGTCCGCCCCTGTGACGTCTCACTCCCCGACGAGCAGTTGGGTTTCCACCTCCCGTACGCCCGGCGCCGACCAGGCCACCCGTTCGGCCTGGTCCCGTTCCCACCAGG
Organism: Micromonospora sp. NPDC005367; assembly: GCF_040606825.1. Classification (NCBI taxonomy): domain Bacteria; kingdom Bacillati; phylum Actinomycetota; class Actinomycetes; order Micromonosporales; family Micromonosporaceae; genus Micromonospora; species Micromonospora sp. NPDC005367. Next base: position 90,437 of record NZ_JBEXFP010000001.1, read on the forward strand.
AACGCACCACGCCACTGAGCACCAGCGTGTCCCCGTCCACCGCCACCGACACCTGCCGGGTGCCGAGAGCGCGCCCGAGCGCCCGCCGGACGTCGCGGAGCATCTGGTCGGTGTCCGTCGGCGCGGGCGGGCGTACCTCGATGAGGTTCGTGACACCGCGTACGCCCCGCAGCCGGCGCAGCTCGCGCTCGGCGCTGCGGCGCTGCCAGCCGAACTCCACCTCGCCCCGGAGCATCACCCAACCGTTGGCCACGGTCACGTCCAGCCGCTCGGCGGGGACGAAGCTGTCCCACTCCAGCGCCCGGCTGGCGGCGATGGCGATCTCCGCGTCGGTGGCCCCGGGACTGCCGGGAAGCCGCACCTCGATGTCGTCGGCGACCGCACGCACCCCGCGTACGCGCTGCGCGCACCGGGTCGCGGCCCAGCGGCGGGCGGAGCTGTCGACCCAGCCGGTCAGGTTGACCACGCCCTGCTCGACGCTCACCCCGATCTCGTTCGGCTGCACCTCGGCGTCCCAGGCCAGCTCGGCCAGGACGTCCTGCTGGATCCTCTGGTCCTCGCGGGCGGCGGCTGCCGTGCTCATCGCGTCCCTCCCCTCGCCGGTGCTGCCGAGACTGCCCCCGGTACGGGTGACGGCGGTTCACCCGTACCGGGTGAACCGCCGTCTTGAGCGGAGGCGGCGGCGGGCGACGGAGCAACCCCCTTGTCTCCGTCACCCGCCGCCTAGAGGAGGAGGCAGGTTCAGTTGTCGGTCAGGACGTCTCGGTGAGCGTGACGGTCGCGGTAGCCTCGGCGCCGTTGCGCTTGTAGTGCACCTCGACCCGGTCACCCACCTTGCCGCCCTGGACCGCGCCGACCAGGTCGTCCGAGTCGTTGATCGGCGTGTCGCCGAAGCGGGTGATGACGTCGCCCCGCTGGAGGCCGGCCCGCTCGGCCGCGCTGCCCGGGGTGACCGCGGCGATCAGCGCGCCGCCGCCCTCGGCCATGTTCACGCTGACCCCGAGCGACGGGTGGCTGACCTTCTCGCCGCGCTGGAGCTTCCCGGCGACGTCCTTGGCCTTGTTGCTCGGGATGGCGAAGCCCACGCCGATGTTGCCGGTGCTCTGCCCGGAGGTGGCGATCGCGGTGTTGATGCCGATCACCTCACCCCGGGTGTTGACCAGCGCGCCGCCGGAGTTACCGGGGTTGATCGGGGCGTCGGTCTGGAGCAGCCCGGCGATCGAGGAGACGGCTTCGCGCGGATCCTGCTGCGGGCCGTCACCGGCCTGGATCGTACGGTCGCGGGCGCTCAGGATGCCGGCGGTGACGGAACCCTGCAGCCCCAGCGGGCTGCCCAGGGCGAGCACCTGGTCGCCGACCTGCATTCCGTCGCTGTCGCCGAACTTGGCCGCCTTCAGGTTGCTCACCCCGTCGGCCTTGACCACGCCGAGGTCGGTCTTCGGGTCGGTACCGACGATCTTGGCCTCGGCGTTCGTGCCGTCGGCGAAGATCACCCGCACGGTGTCGCCGTTGGCCGAGGCCACCACGTGGTTGTTGGTGAGCACGTAGCCGTCGGCGGTCAGGATCACGCCGGAACCCTCGCCGTTCTCGGTGGCGATGGAGACGACGCTGTCCTGCACCGAGGCGGCGATCCGCGGCAGATCCGCGCTGTTGATCACCGGCGCGGCCGAGTAGGTGCGGGTGACGCCGCCACCGTCACCGTCCAGCGCGAGCGCGAGCGCACCGCCGCCGACACCGGAGCCGAGCATCAGCGCGAGCATCACGACGCCGGCGCCGGCGAACTTGGCGATCCGGCCCATCCGCGGCGCACCGGGATTGGCCTCGGGCTGGGTGTTCACCGCCCACGGCGGCAGGGGCTGCCCCGGCTGCTGCCCGTACGGCTGGGTCCCGGCGCCCGGCTGGCCCCCGCCCGCCCAGCCGGACTGCTGGTTCGGGTACCAGTGACCGCCCGGGTAACCGGCGGCCTGCTGCGGGTACCCGTGCTGGCCCGGCATGTGCTGCCCCGGCACGTGGTGGCCCGGCTGGCCCGGCATGTGCTGGCCCGGCATGTGCTGGCCCGGCTGCGGGTGACCGGCATAGGTGGGCGTGCCGGCGTGCGGCTGGTATCCAGTCCCGGCGGTCGTCGCCACCGGCACTGTCGCGTCGGCGTTCGCACCGGACGGCGTCACCACCTGGGTCGCGTCGGCGTCGGCGTTCGCGCCGGACGGCGTCGCCATCGACACGGTCGCGTCGGTGTCCCGGGCGGCGTCGGTTCCGGTGCCGGCCACGGCGGCGGGCTCCGGGGTGACGGCGGCGGGAGCCGCGGGCTGATCCGTGTCCCGGGCCGCCGGAGCGGCACCCGGGTCGGTGGTCGGGGAGTCGGACTGCGCGCGCTCCACGCGCGGCAGCTCGGCGGTGAGGTGCGACGGCTCGGCGTCTGCGGGGGCCGGCCGGCGCTGCGGGTCGGACTCGTAGTCGGTCATGACCTAACCTTCTCCCGTTGCTCTGCGATCAAGCTGGAACCGACCTGGAAGTTGCCTGAAAGTCATTCCACGTCCCCGTCGGTCTCCGGCACCAGGGGCAGCCGGACCCGGAAGGTGGCCCCACCGCCCGGCGTCTCGGCGACCTCCACGTTCCCGTGGTGCGCGCTGACCAGGGCCGCCACGATGGCCAGGCCGAGGCCCGTGCCGGTGTTGCCGCCGGCCCGGCGGGTGCGGGCCGCGTCGACCCGGTAGAACCGCTCGAAGACCCGTTCCGCCTGCTCCGGGGTCAACCCGGGACCGGTGTCGGCCACCTCCAGCACGGCCAGGTTGCCCCGCTCGGCGCGCAGCCGCAGGGTCACGGAGGCGTCCGGCGGGGTGTGGCTGAGCGCGTTGGTCATCAGGTTGCCGATGATCTGACGCAGCCGGGCGTCGTCGCCGAGCACCACCAGCGGACCGGAGCCGGGTTCGATCTCCAGCTCGATCCTCCGGTCCGGGGCCACCGCCCGGGCGGCCTGGACCGCGTCACCGGCGAGCACCGGCAGCTCCACCGGCGCCAGGGTGATCGGCCGTTCCCGGTCCAGCCGGGCGAGCAGCAGCAGATCCTCCACGAGCAGCCCCATCCGGGCCGCCTCGTCCTCGATGCGGCGCAGCAGCCCGGACGTCTGCTCCGGGTCCCGGGCGGCACCCTGCCGGTACAGCTCGGCGAAGCCGCGGATGGTGGTCAACGGGGTACGCAGCTCGTGCGAGGCGTCCGCGACGAACTGCCGCATCCGCTCCTCCGAGCGGCGTGCGCGGGCCTCGGACGCCTGGGCGGCGACGGCCGCGTCCCGGGCGGCCACCTCGGCCGAGCGGGCGGCGCTCTCCGAGGCGGCCCGGGCCGTGAAGGCAGCCTCGATCTGGCTCAGCATCGTGTTCAGCGCGCGGGAGAGCCGGCCCAGCTCCGACGTGGGGTACTCCTGCCCCTGCTCCGGATCGGGCACCCGCTGGGTGAGGTCGCCGCCGGCGATGGCAGCCGCGGTCCGCTCGATCTCGACCAGCGGCTTGAGGCTGGTCCGGACGATCCCCGCCCCGATCGAGGCGAGCAGAATCAGCACCGCCCCGCCGACCAGCACGTCGATCCAGAGCAACTGCCGCACGGCGACGTCGACGTCCGCGAGGTTCTGGCCGACGACCGTGAACTGGTCGTCGCCCACCTGGCGGACATTGATCCGCCAACGGACGCGCTTGTCCGCCCCGTCGGTGGTGAAGGCTGCCCGGCCGGCGTGCCGCTCGTACCAGGCAGGGTCGTTCAGGCCCGCAGGCAGGTCGTCCTCGGCGAGCGACGGATCCCGCAGGACGAAACGAAGGCGGAGATTCCGGTCGAAGTTGACCACCAGATAGTCGGTCGGCAGAGCGTTCGCGGTGGTCTCGTTGGCCACGACGCCCCGATTCAGCTGTGTGGTGAGCTGGCCGTCGATGCGGCCCACCAGATAGCTGTGCAGGAAATAGGCCGTCGCCACGCTGATCACCACGAGGGCCAGCGCGACGAGCGTGAGGACAGCGGTGACCAGCTTCAACCGCAGCGGCACGCTGCGCAGCCGTCCCTTCGCCTGTTCGACCGCGTTCACGCCGCCGGCTTGCGCAGCACGTACCCCACGCCGCGAAGCGTGTGGATCAACCGGGGCTGGCTGGTGTCGACCTTGCGGCGCAGGTACGAGATGTACGACTCGACGATGTTGTCGTCGCCACGGAAGTCGTAGTTCCACACGTGGTCGAGGATCTGCGCCTTGGACAGCACCCGGTTGGCGTTCAACATCAGGTAGCGCAGCAGCTTGAACTCGGTCGGCGAGAGCTGCACCCGCTGGCCGGCCCGGTAGACCTCGTGGGTCTCCTCGTCCAGTTCGAGATCGGCGAAGGTCAGCCGGGAGGGCGGCTGCTCCCCGCTGCTCGTACGGCGCAGCACCGCCCGGATCCGCGCGGTCAGCTCCTCCAGGCTGAACGGCTTGGTGACGTAGTCGTCACCGCCCAGAGTGAGGCCGCGGATCTTGTCGTCGGTGGCGTCCCGCGCGGTCAAGAAGACCACCGGCGTACGGGTGCCGGCCTCCCTGAGCATCCGGATGACCTCGAAACCGTCGAGGTCGGGGAGCATCACGTCGAGTACGACGAGGTCCGGCCGGTGGTCCTTCGCCGCGGTCAGCGCGGTGCTGCCGCTGGTCGCGGTCGCCACGTCGAAACCCGCGAACCGTAGGCTCGCGGAGAGCAGTTCGAGGATGTTGGGGTCGTCCTCGACGACGAGCAGTCGCGCCTCGGTCTGGGTAGCGGGCATGTGCCCCATCATCCGCGAAGTGACTGCGCCCGCGCTGGACGCTTCCTGCAAAGAACCTGTGAGCGGGGACAGCGGCGTCCGGGCCGGGTACCGCGCCCCGGACGCGTCCACCGGCCGGTCAGCGCAGCAGCCGGCGCAGCCCGTCCAGGGCGCCGTCGAGCAGCCGGATCGCGGTACGCAGTTGCGAGTCGGTGAACCGGCGGGCGCGTACCAGCCGGCCCACCTCGGCGGAGAACTCGGCCAGCCGCTCGTCGAACTCGGCCAGCACCGCCGCAGCGGGCTCCGGCCCCCGCGCCGGGCCGGGCGGGAACGGTGGCGGGCCGGGCGGGAACGAGGGTGCCTCCCACCGGGGGCGCCGCTCCTGCCTGGTCTGCCGCGTGGCCTCGCGCAGTTCCCGCTTGAGGTCGCGGACGGAGCCGCGTACCTCGTTTCGGATCTCGCCGGCGAGCGCGGAGAGGTCCTCCACCGAGGCGGCGATGTCCGACTCCAGCGCGGCCAGTTCGTCGGCCCGTTGCCGCAGCTCGGCCCGGCCGGCCTCGGTGATCTCGTACGTCTTCCGGCCACCGGCGGCGGTGTGCGTGACCAGCCCTTCCGCCTCCAGCCGCTGGAGGCGGGGGTAGATGGTGCCGGCGCTGGGTGCGTAGAGGCCGAGGAAGCGGTCCTCGAGCAACCGGATCAGCTCGTAGCCGTGCTTCGGGCCGTCGTCGAGGAGCCTGAGCAGGTACAGCCGGAGCCGCCCGTGACTGAAGACAGCCGTCACGGCAGCTCATCCTCCTCGTCGTCCACCGGGCGGGCGAGCAGCGCGATGCTGCCGGACGTGGCGGACGCCCAGAGCTTACCGTCGCCGGTGCCGAGCACTCCCTCGCTGTTGGCCACCGCGCCGATCGTGGACTCGGTACGCACCTGCTGGAAGCCGCTGGTGATCCGGCCGGAGGTGGTGTGCAGGCGTACGGCGAGATCGCTGTCCTCGCGGACCCGGACGGTGATGCTGCCGGAGATGGTGTGCAGCCGGATCTCGCTGCTGCGCGGATTGTCGAGATCGCAGGTGATCGCCCCCGACACCGTCTGCGCCCGCACCTGCACGGCCGCGCTGTCGGCCAGGATCACCTCACCGGAGACGGTCTCCATGTGGAGGTCACCGGCGACGCCGAGCGCCTCGACCGGCCCGGAGACGATCTTCGCCATGGTGCTGCCGCGCAGGCCCATCAGGGTGATCTGCCCGGAGGTGACGTCGGCGCGGGTCTGCCGGCGCAGCCCGGAGACGACCAGCGAGCCGTCGACGAGGCGCAGGTCGGCCCAGACGTCGGCCGGTACCGCGATGGAGACGTCCACCCGGGCCCAGTGCCCGAACGGCCCGCTCCACCGGAACAGGTCCCGCCAGCTCCAGTTGCGTTCCTGCCGGACGGAGAGCCGCCCGTCGTGGTGGTCGACCAGGATCGGCCGGCGGTTCACCCGAGTGATGTCGACCCGGGCCGGCCCGTCCGTGGCGACCACGTTCAGCCGCCCGCTGAACAGGCGCACGTCCAGCCGGGTCACCGGCCCGTCCAGGCTCAGCCGCTGTGGGCTGTCGACCGTCCAACCGGCCATGGTGTCCTCCCCTTCCGACGACAACGCCGGCGGCGTGTCGATGAAGAGAACAGTAACGCGATACATCGCGACAGCACAAGACTGTCGCGTTTTCCTCAGGCCGCCAGATCGAGTCCTCCGGCGCCGGTCCGGTTCACCCGATCCACCGCACCGCCGGACGGCGGCGTGGCCGGGACGAGGCCACCGTCCCGGCGCACCGGGACGGCTACAGCCGGCACGAGATGCACGGCGGACTCGGCCGCCCGGGCCAGCAGCCGGCGATCCGCGTCCCCCAGTGGCGTGCAGCGCGGCGGCGACCGTCACCGTGACCTCGAGTCCCCGGGCCGCGACCACCCGGCGTACCGAGCGCAGCAGGCCCTCCTCCCCCAGGAAGGCGGCCGCCGTGGTGCCTGCCCCGGTCCGCGTGGACCGGTAGACGATCCGCAGCGGGACGATCGGGGCGCCGGCGTCGATCGCCGCCTGGAACATGGCCGGCCGGAAACCGCCGCCGGGACGGCAGTCGACCGCACCAGCCGGTACGTGCCGACCACCGCCCCGGTGCTCTCCTACCGGACGATCAGGTGGTCGCAGTACGAGTCGAACGGGTCCACGTCCAGCCCGATGGCGACCGGACGGAGGTTGGCTCCGAGTTCGGTGCCGAACACCTCGTGACGCAGGCGTTGCGCGGACGCGACCTGAGCCGGGTCGTCGGCGATCAGCAGGGTGTAACCGCTGGTCGTCAGGGAGGTTCCAGCGGCATGCAGAACAGCCATGTGATCTGTCTAGGTGTCCCGGGGTCGCCGGTCCGGGTGGCGAGGAGTGTCGATCCGGTGAACGCCGGTCGGCCACCGGTGTGCATCGCGCTCACCGGTCGTGCGAGGCTGCCGGACGGGACCCGGCGGCGGTACCGGGTCATGCCCCACGGAGGTCAGCCGGTGCGCATCGAGTCCCGCTACAACGGCCCGCCCGGCTCCGGCAACGGTGGCTGGAGCGCCGGGATTCTCGCCGCCGAGGCCGGTCCGGGCCCGGTCGAGGTGACACTGCGCCGGCCGCCGCCGCTGGAGACGCCCCTGACCCTCGTCGACGGCGAGGCCCGCGACCCGGCCGGGCTGGTGGTCGCCGAGGTACGCCCGACCGCGCCCGTCGACGCGGTGGTGCCGCCGGTGGACCGGGCCACCGCCGTCGACGCCGCCGCCAGGTATCCCGGACTGGTCGACCATCCCTTTCCCGGCTGCTACGTCTGCGGGCCGCACCGGGCGGACGGGCTGCGGATCTTTCCCGGCCGGCTGCCGGACGGCCGGACGGCGGCGCCGTTACGCGCCCCGGAGCGGGTCACGGGAGCGACGGTCTGGGCGGCGCTGGACTGCCCCGGTGGCTGGTCGGTGATCGCCCCCGGGCGGCCGTACGTCCTGGGGCGGATCGCCGCCCGGGTGGACGCGCTGCCCGAGCCGGGCGACGAGTGCGTGGTGACCGGTGCGACGATCGCCGTCGAGGGGCGCAAGGCACTGGTACACAGCAGCCTGTACGGGCCGGACGGCGACCTGCTCGCCTGCGCCCGGGCCACCTGGATCGCCCTGCCGGCCGGCCCGGCCCGAGCCTGATCCGATCGGCCGGCCGGCCGGCCGTCGACGGGGCCGTAGTCCTCGCGGATGACCCGACTCCTGCCTGAGGCGGACACGAAGGTACGGATCGCGCCTGATTGACCTTGTGGCGCGCGCCCGCCACGCTGTGCAACGGCGTACCTCGGCGCCACCGCACGGGAGGAGAACGATGTCTGACGGGCAGCGAAGCCCCACCAGTGGTCAGATCGTGGTGTCCGGCCTGACGAAGCAGTACCGCAACGTCCGGGCGGTCAACAACCTGTCCTTCACGGTCGAGTCGGGTCGGGTGACCGGCTTCCTCGGCCCGAACGGCGCGGGCAAGACCACCACCCTGCGCATGCTGCTGAACCTGGTGACTCCGACCAGCGGCACGGCGACCATCGGCGGCCAGCGGTACGCCGACCTCGTCGAGCCGCTGCGGCACGTGGGCGCCGTACTGGAGGCGTCCAGCGCGCACAAGGGCCGGACCGGGATCAACCATCTGCGGGTGCTCTGCGCGGCGGCGGGGCTGCCGAGGCAGCGCGCCGACGAGGCGCTCGCCCTGGTCGGGCTGACCCCGGCGGCGAACCGGAAGTTCAAGGGCTACTCGCTCGGCATGAAGCAGCGGCTCGGCATCGCCGCCGCGATGCTCGGCGACCCCCGGGTCCTGATCCTCGACGAACCGGCGAACGGGCTGGACCCGGAGGGCATCCGGTGGATGCGCGGGTTGCTCAAGGGCCTGGCCCACGAGGGACGCACCATCCTGGTCTCCAGCCACCTGCTGTCGGAGATGCAGCTGCTCGCCGACGACGTGGTGATCATCGCGGCCGGGCAACTGGTCCGCCAGGGGCCGGTCGACCAGGTGATCGGATCCATGACACAGGGCGTGCGGGTCCGCGTCCGCACGCCTCAGGCCGAGGCGCTCGTCGCGGCGTTGAAGAGTCAGCACGCCACGGTCGACGGCGACGGGCAGGGCGCCCTGCTGGTCGGCGGTGTCGACGCGGCCACGGTCGGCCGGGTCGCCCTCGGGGCCGGCGTCGAGCTGCACGAACTCACCACGGAACGGCCCGACCTGGAAGGGGTCTTCCTGGAGTTGACGGCCGGAAAGGCGGGCATCCGATGAACCTGGTCAGAGCCGAACTCCTCAAGATCCGCACCACCAGCGCCTGGTGGTGGCTGGCCATCGGCGCCTTCGTCTCGATCGTCCTGGCGTTCGCCCTGAACGCGTGGCTCGCGAGCACGGTGCTCGGCGGCGACGCCGAGACCATCGGGATGAGCGGCGAGCAGTCGACGCCGGCGGCGCAGGCGGCGAACATCTACACCTCCGGCCAGTACCTCGGGCTGATGTTCGTGATGCTCATCGGCATCCTGATGGTCACCAACGAGTTCTTCCACCAGACGGCGACCACGACGTTCCTGGCGACCCCGCGGCGGACGTCGGTGATCGTCGGCAAGCTCGTCGCGGCCAGCCTGCTGGGCGTCCTCTTCTGGCTGGCGACCACCGTGATCGACCTGGTGGCCGGGGCGACGTTCCTCACCATCACCGACCACGGCACCCAGCTCGGTGAGTGGGCGGTGCAGCGGGCCCTGCTGTTCAACCTGCTGGCGTACGCGATCTGGACCATCCTCGGGGTGGGCATCGGCACACTGATCACCAACCAGCTCGGCGCGGTGATCACGGCCGCCGTGCTCTACCTGATCGGCACCCAGGTGGTCGGCGTGCTGTTCCTCCTGCTGTCGAACCTGCTCGGCACGCAGGCGGTCCTGAAGTGGCAGGTGATCTGGCCCGCCGTGGCCTCCCAGGTCATGATCAGCGAAGGGCAGTCGGAGTTCGTCCCCGCCTGGTGGGTCGGCGCTCTGGTGCTGGCCGGCTACGCGGTCGTGAGCGGCGTCGCCGGCATCCTGATCACCCGCCGGCGCGACATCTCCTGACCGGCGTCTTCCGGCTGCTCCGACGGCCCCGGGACGGATGGCGACCAGCCACCCGACCCGGGGCCTTCGAGTGCCGGGATACCCGCTGCCACCTGGCCGCCGGGACATAGCAGGCGTCAATGGGACACGCAGCGCTTCTTGAACTTCTAGCATCTTCTGTGAAACCGACCACGCGCTGGAGGCGGAAATGCCGTAGGGATCTGCACGGCGTAGCCTTGTAGCGTCCCGAGCAGACCCGTGATAACAGGGTCTAGCGGGCGTCGCGTGACACACCAAACCCGCGTGAAAGAGGCGATTACCGGCCGTGTCGACCCAGCAGACTTCGCAGGAGAACCCACTGGCGGGTTTCGGCCCGAACGAGTGGATCGTCGAAGAGATGTACCAGCGCTATCTCGCCGATCCCAAGAGCGTCGACTCGGCCTGGCACGACTTCTTCGCCGACTACCGCCCGAGCCCGGGTGCCGCGACCCCGCGCCCGGAGGCGAAGCCGGCGCCGACCACCACGCCGGAGCCGGCCGAGCAGCAGGAGCCGGTCGCCGCGGTCACCCAGCCCGCCCCCAAGTCCGCCGAGGCCAAGCCGAGCCCGGCCGCGCCCGCCAAGGCGGCGGCCCCGACGAAGCCGGCGGCCACCCCCGCCGCGAAGCCGGCGGCCAAGCCGGCCGCGTCCGCGCCGACGGCGACCGGCCCGCAGACCACCCCGCTGCGCGGCGTCGCCGCGAAGATCGTCCAGAACATGGACGCCTCGCTCAGCGTGCCGACCGCGACCAGTGTGCGCGCGGTCCCGGCCAAGCTGCTGGTCGACAACCGCATCGTGATCAACAACCACCTCGCCCGGGGGCGGGGTGGCAAGGTCAGCTTCACCCACCTCATCGGGTACGCGTTGGTCCGGGCGCTGGCCCAGCACCCGGAGATGAACAACTCCTACGCCGTGGTCGACGGCAAGCCGACGCTGGTCCGTCCCGCGCACGTCAACCTGGGCATCGCGATCGACATGACCCGGCCCGACGGCAGCCGCAACCTGGTGGTCCCGTCGATCAAGTCCTGCGAGCAGATGGACTTCCGGCAGTTCTGGCAGGCGTACGAGGACGTGGTCCGGCGGGCCCGCCGTAACGAGCTGACCATGGAGGACTACGGCGGCACCACGATCTCGCTGACCAACCCGGGCGGCATCGGCACCGTCCACTCGATGCCGCGACTCATGCAGGGGCAGAGCGCGATCATCGGCGTCGGCGCCATGGAGTACCCGGCGCCGTACCAGGGCATGTCCGAGGCCACCCTCGCCGAGCTGGCGGTCAGCAAGGTCATCACGCTGACCAGCACGTACGACCACCGGGTCATCCAGGGCGCGCAGTCCGGCGAGTTCCTCAAGGCCATGCACGAGCTGGTCCTCGGCGAGCACGGCTTCTACGACGAGATCTTCACCTCGCTGCGGATCCCGTACGAGCCGGTGCGCTGGATGCGCGACGTCGCGGTCGACAGCGAGGGCCAGATCAACAAGACGGCCCGGGTGCACGAGCTGATCCACGCCTACCGGGTGCGTGGCCACCTCATGGCCGACACCGACCCGCTGGAATTCACCATCCGCAAACACCCCGACCTGGACGTCCTCCAGCACGGGCTGACCCTCTGGGACCTGGACCGCACCTTCCCGGTCAACGGCTTCGCCGGCCAGCAGCGGATGACGCTGCGCCAGATCCTCGGGGTGCTGCGTGACTCTTACTGTCGCCGGGTCGGCATCGAGTACATGCACATCCAGGACCCGGAGGAGCGGCGCTGGATCCAGGAACGGATCGAGCGCAAGTACGAGAAGCCCAGCCGGGACGAGCAGAAGCATGTGCTCAACCGGCTCAACGCGGCCGAGGCCTTCGAGACCTTCCTGCAGACCAAGTACGTCGGCCAGAAGCGTTTCTCGCTGGAGGGCGGCGAGTCCCTGATCCCGCTGCTGGGCGAGGTGCTGGAGTCCGCCGCCGAGGGAGGCCTGGACGAGGTCGTCATCGGCATGGCGCACCGGGGCCGGCTCAACGTGCTGGCCAACATCGTCGGCAAGCCGTACGAGAAGATCTTCTCGGAGTTCGAGGGGCACCTCGACCCGCGTTCGACGCAGGGCTCCGGCGACGTGAAGTACCACCTCGGCCAGAACGGCAAGTTCACCACCCCGGACGGGGCGAACTCGGTCAAGGTCTCGGTGGTGGCCAACCCGTCGCACCTGGAGGCCGTCGACCCGGTGCTGGAGGGCATCGTCCGGGCCAAGCAGGACCGGATCGACCTGAAGCTGGAGGGCTACACCGTGCTGCCGCTCGCGGTGCACGGTGACGCGGCCTTCGCCGGCCAGGGTGTGGTGGCCGAGACGCTGAACCTGTCCCAGCTGCGCGGGTACCGCACCGGCGGCACCGTGCACGTGGTGGTCAACAACCAGGTCGGCTTCACCACCGCGCCCGAGTACTCCCGGTCCAGCCTCTACAGCACCGACGTGGCCCGGATGATCCAGGCGCCCATCTTCCACGTCAACGGCGACGACCCCGAGGCCGTGGTCCGGATCGCCCGGCTGGCCTTCGAGTACCGGCAGGCGTTCAACAAGGACGTCGTGATCGACCTGGTCTGCTACCGCCGGCGTGGCCACAACGAGGGTGACGACCCCTCGATGACCAACCCGCAGATGTACAAGATCATCGACTCGAAGCGTTCGGTGCGGAAGCTCTACACCGAGGAGCTGATCGGTCGCGGCGACATCACCGTGGAGGACGCGGAGGAGCTGCTGCGCGACTACCAGGCGCAGCTCGAACGGGTCTTCAAGGCCACCCGGGACGCCGCCACGATGCCGCGGCAGCTCACCCGGCCCCGCCGCGAGGAGGAGCCGGAGCCGCAGGTGGACACCGCGATCGACGCTTCGGTCGTGCGGGCCGTCGGCGACGCGCACGTCAACCTGCCGGACGGCTTCACCCCGCACAAGCGGATCCAGCAGCTGCTCGACCGGCGGGCCAAGATGTCCGCCGAAGGCAACATCGACTGGGGCTTCGGCGAGATCATCGCGTTCGGCTCGCTGCTGAACGACGGGGTCACGGTCCGGCTGGCCGGGCAGGACTCCCGCCGTGGCACCTTCGTGCAGCGGCACGCCTCGATCGTGGACGCGCGCACCGGCGAGGACTACCTCCCGCTGAAGTCGCTGACCGGCGACGGCGAGCGCTCCCGGTTCTTCGTGCACGACTCGCTGCTCAGCGAGTACGCGGCGATGGGCTTCGAGTACGGCTACTCGGTGGAGAACATCAACGCGCTGGTCTGCTGGGAGGCCCAGTTCGGCGACTTCGTCAACGGCTCCCAGTCGGTGATCGACGAGTTCATCTCCTCGGGCGAGGTCAAGTGGGGCCAGCGCTCCGCGGTGACCCTGCTGCTGCCGCACGGTCACGAGGGCCAGGGCCCGGACCACACCTCCGGTCGTCCCGAGCGGTTCCTGCAGCTCTGCGCCGAGGACAACATGCGCGTCGCGATCCCGACGACCCCGGCGAACTACTTCCACCTGCTGCGCCGCCAGGCGCTGTCGCCGAAGCGCAAGCCGCTGGTGGTGTTCACGCCGAAGTCGCTGCTGCGGCACAAGCTCTGCGTCTCCGGCGTCGAGGAGTTCACCACCGGCACCTTCCAGCCGGTGCTGGCCGACTCGGCCGCCCCGGCGCCGGAGTCGGTGAAGCGGGTGCTGCTCTGCTCGGGCAAGGTCTACTACGACCTGTTCCAGGCCCGGCAGGAGCGCGGCATCACCGACACCGCGATCCTCCGGATCGAGCAGCTCTACCCGATGCCGGTGGAGGAGATCCAGGCCGCGCTGGCGCAGTACCCGAACGCCGAGGACTTCGCCTGGGTGCAGGAGGAGCCGGCCAACCAGGGCGCCTGGTCGTTCGTCGCGCTCAACCTGCTCGAGCACCTCGCGGACGTACGGCTGCGCCGGATCTCCCGGCCCGCGGCCGCCGCTCCGTCGGTCGGCTCTGCCAAGATGCACGAGGTCGAGCAGAACGCCCTGATCGAGGCGGCTCTCCCCCGCCCGTGATCTGATCGCGTCGCCAGCCGGGGCAGGACCGTCATGGACGGCCTGCCCCGGCTGCGTCGGTAGCAGACCGCCCGGCGCGCGCCGGGCCGAGAAAGAGGACGTACGCATGTACTTCACCGACCGAGGCATCGAGGAACTCGTCGAGCGCCGGGGCGACGAGCAGATCACCGTCGAGTGGCTCGCCGAACGCCTGCGCGACTTCGTCGACCTGAACCCGGAGTTCGAGACGCCCGTCGAACGTTTCGCCACCTGGCTGGCCCGCCTCGACGACGAGGACGAGGACTGACGACCGTCCGCCCCCGACGAACGGACCCCGCGTGTTGCCGCCCCGCCCCCTGCTCGCCCGCCAATCGGCCGTGACGGTCGGCGTCGCACTCGCCCTCCTGCTGACCGGCTGCGGCGCCGAACCGAAGCCTCCGGTGCCCACGACCCCGGTCGGCACCGCGGTCTCCGCACCGCCGCTGCCGCCGGTCTTCTACGTCGATCCCGACAACCCGGCCGGGCAGGAGGCGGCACGCCGGTCGACGCAGGGCCGGGACGAGGACGCCGCCCTGCTGCGTGAGATCGCCACGCGGCCGACGGCGAAGTGGCTGACCGGCGACGAGGACCCGGTGCACGACGAGGTCGACGAGTTCCTCCAAGCGGCGTACCTGGCCGGGCAGACCCCCGTGCTCGTCGCGCACAACGTGCCGGATCGCAACTGCGGACGGGAGGAGACCGGGGGCGCCGCGAGCGCCGTGGAGTACCAACGCTGGATCCGGGACGTGGCGTCCGGCGTCAACGGCCGGCCGGTCATCGTGATCCTCGAACCCGGCGCGGTGCCGGACGCCGTCGACGGCTGCCCGCGGGATGTCAGTGGGCGGCTCGCGCTGCTGCGGGACGCGGTGGCGGTGCTGCGGAGCACCGGCAGCGCCCGGGTCTACCTCGACGCCGGCCACCCCGCCTGGATACGTGACGTCGGCGCCCTCGCGGCGGCGCTGCGCAAGGCGGGCGTGACGGAAGCGGACGGGTTCGCGCTCAACGTGGCGAACTTCGTCGGCACGGACGAGAACGTCCGCTACGGGCAGCAGCTCTCCGACAAGCTGGGCGGCAAGAGCCGCTTCGTCATCGACACCAGCCGCAACGGCAACGGCGCGTACCCGGCGGCCACCGTGAACGGCGCGCCGAGTTGGTGCAATCCGCCAGGCCGGGCGCTCGGCGAGGAACCGACCGCCGACCCGGGGCCGGATCGGGTGGACGCGCTGCTGTGGATCAAGTATCCCGGGGAGTCGGACAGCGACTGCCGCCCCGGTGAGCCGGAGAGCGGCGAATGGTGGCCCGAGTATGCGCTCGGACTGGCCCGGAAGGCACGCTGAGCAGTCCGCGGGCGGTCGGCACCGGTCAGCGGTTCGCGTTCGTCAGGGTCGGCTCCAGGCCGGTACGCCGCAGCTTCTGCCAGCCCAGCCGGCCGCCGGTCAGCGCGGTGACGACCGACTGGACCATCACCAGGTACATCAGCTGCCGGTAGACGAACTGCTGCAACGGGAGGACCCAGAGCACACCGAGTTTCTCCCGGTCGAGCCGGAACGCCACGGCCGCCGTCACCGTCTGCAACACCAGCATGATCAGCCAGGCCACCACCGTCTCGGTCCGGTCGAGGAAGAACAGGCCGTAGAGCGCCAGCAGATCGATCACCGGCGCCACCAGCGGCAGCAGCACCCCGAACAGGCTCAGGAAGAGCAGGCAACGCCGGGTGTACCGGCCGGAGGCGCCACGGTCGAACAGCGAGCGGCGGTGCTTCCACATCGCCTGCATGGTGCCGTAGCTCCACCGGTAACGCTGCTTCCACAGCTGACCCATGGTGGCGGGCGCCTCGGTCCACGCCCGGGCGTCCTCCTCGTACACCACCTTCCAGCCGGCCCGGCCCATCGCCATCGTGATGTCGGTGTCCTCGGCGAGCGTGTCGTCGCTCATCCCGCCGGCGTAGCGCAACGCCTGCCGCCGGAAGGCGCCGATGGCTCCGGGGACGGTGGACATGCAGCGCAGGGTCTCGTAGAGGCGGCGGTCGAGGTTGAACCCGATGACGTACTCGATGTGCTGCCACTTGGCGATCAGGCTCTTACGGTTGCCGACCTTGACGTTCCCCGCGACGGCGCCCACCTGCGGGTCGGCGAACGGCTGCACCAGCCGCCGCACCGCGTCCCGCTCGAGAATCGTGTCACCGTCGACCATCACGATCAGCTCGTGCCGGGCGAGCGCGACCCCGGTGTTCAAGGCGCTGGCCTTGCCGCCGTTCGGCTTCCGGACCACCCGGACGTTCGGCAGACCCAGGCCGTCGGCGATGTCGGCCGTCCCGTCGGTCGATCCGTCGTCGACCACGATGACCTCGATGCCGCCCGGATGGTCGCCGCCGGCCAACGACCGGACCGCCGCGGCGATCCCCTCCTTCTCGTTGTAGGCCGGGACGATCACCGACACCGGGTCCGTCACCGGTGATCCCCAGGCCCAGTCCGGGGAGCGACGGCGGCGGGCGTGCCGGATGGCCAGCACGAACAGCATGACGGTACGTCCGACGGTGAGCACACCGACGACGACGAAGAGGAACCCGAAGAGACCGAGCATGCCGTCGGCGCCCTGCACCGCCCAGACGAGGAACCTGCCGCGCCACCGGTCCGCCTGCGAGGCCGCCGAGTTCCCGGCGACCCGCTGGTCGACCCCGGCCGCAGCCAGTGCCAGGTTCATACCCTCCGACACGGTGGTGAACCGGTAGCCCCGCTCCTTCATCAGCGGGATGTAGCGGTCCAGCGCGGCGACCGTCTGACTGCGATCACCGCCTGCGTCGTGCCAGAGGGTGATCGCGCCGGAGTAGCCGGGCGGGATCGCGTTGCCGATCGCCTTGTCCGCCCCGGGCCGCTCCCAGTCCAGGCTGTCGGTGTCGTTGAGCACCGTCAGATAGCCGAGCTGCCCCGCCTCTGTCACCAACGGCCAGTCCCGGTCGTCGATGGCGTTGGCGAAGGAGGAGTACGGGAAGCGGATCAGCGAGGTCTCGACCCCGGCGGCGCTCGCCATCGCCAGCTGGGTCTGGGCGTACTCCAGCCGTCGCCGCCAGCCGGGCAGGTTGGCCAGGTCGGGATGGGTGAAGGTGTGCACCCCGAGTTCGTGCCCCTCGGCGGACATCTGGCGGACCAGCGCGGGATGCCGGGCGACCTGTGAACCGAGCACGAAGAAGGTGGCCTTGACGTCGTACTTCGCCAGTACCTGCAGGATCTCCGGGGTCCACGTCGGGTCGGGCCCGTCGTCGAAGGTGAGCGCGATGGTCCGGGCCGGCAGACGGTACGAGCGAACCTTGCCGTCGGCGGCGCCGATGATCGGGCCGCCGTCCACGACGGCGGCGGGGACCTGGGTCTGGTCGTGGTCGGTGTGTTCGGTGTCGGGCGCGAAGGCGGCGTTCGCGTACGCCGCCACGAAGAGGACGCCGGCCAGGACGACGAGCAGCACGCCCAGCACGGCCCAGCTCGGCGACGGCACGACCCGACGGACCCGCCGGACGGCGGCGGGAGGCGCGACCGCGGAGAGCCGGTCAGCCATGGTGGAGTTCGGTGCCCGGTGCCGCGCCGAGGGCGAGCGGCTGCCGATCGCCGGCCGACGGCGATCCGTCGGACGGTTCCGCGGTGGGGTCCGAGGTGACGGTGGCGTCCCCGGACGTCGGAGCGGAACTCGTCGGGACCGGGTCCGGGATGATCGCCGGGATCGGTGGCGGCTGCCAGGGCTGCTCCGTCGACTCGACGAACGGGAGGATGGAGCCGGGACTCACCGACGCCCCGGCGAAGCTCGCCCCGACCAGCGCCGTGTACGCCAGCCCCAGCGCCCCGAGGGCGTACGCGACCAGCCGCAGCCGCGACCGTCGCCGACCGGTGGGGTCGACGAAGACGGGTGGGAGCCGCGGCACCACGGCCATCAGCATGGTCGGGCTGTCGGCTCGTCTGGCGGCGGGCGTGATGATGACGGTCGTGTCGTCCAAGACCGAGGGTGCGACCACCGGAGTCCGCACCGACCGCGACACCACGGGCTTGATGATCACTGTCGCGTCGTCGGAGACGGGCGGTTCGGCCGGCGTCCGGGCCTGGGCCGGTACCGCGGGCGGGGACGCGGAATGTCCGACCGCTTCCCCGGTCGAACTCCCCGGCGTGCCCTGCACCACCTTCGAACTCTCGGCCGCGGCCGCGATCGGATTCCGGGGCACGGCCTGGACGAGAGCGGGGCGGTCGGTCACAGGTCGCGAGTCTAGCGAGGGCCCTTCACGTCTCTGCCGCCGTACCGCCCCCGTTTGTCGATCCCGCCGCCGCGGCTCCGCGGCCCGCCCCGGATCTGACCGCCGCCGGTGCCCGGTGGTCGCCGTAGGGCCGGATGGTTCCGCTCCGACCAGCGCGGATGCGCATGCGTCCGGCGAAGCGGACCCGGGACACGAACCGACGAGCGACACCGCGATCTTGTAGCGTGAGGTCGTGGCGCAGAGCGTGTACTTGACCAGCGTGGGGTCCGGCGGTGGGAAGTCGACCATCGCACTCGGGCTGGCCGAGCTGCTCTCCCGCCAGGTCGGCCAGATCGGCGTGTTCCGACCACTGATCGCCGGCACCGGCCCGGACCCGATCCTCGCTCTGCTCAGCGAGCGCTACCGCGTCGACCGGCCTCTGGCGGATCTGGCCGGGGCGACGTACGCCGAGGCCACCGCCCTGGTCTCGGACGGCCGCCGCGAGGAGCTGATCTCCCTCATCGTCGAGCGGTACCGGGCCGTCGAGCGGCACTGCTCGGCGATGGTCGTGGTGGGTAGCGACTTCGACGACACCGGGGACCCGGCCCGCCCCCGCGAGCTGGCGTTCAACGCCCGGCTGGCCACCGAGTTCGGCAGCGTCGTGGTGCCCGTGGTGGACGGGTTCGGCCAGGACCCCGCCGCCATCGCGGCGGCTGCCCGTGGCGCGTACCACGACCTCGCGGACCTGGGCGCCACCGTGCTCGCCGTGATCGCCAACCGGGTGCCCGGGCCGATGGCGCTGCCTGAGTTGCCGGTGCCTGCGTACGCCATCCCGGAGGTGCCGAGCGTCTCGGCGCCGACGGTGGCCGAGGTGGCGGCGGCGCTCGATGGCACCGTGCTCGCCGGTGACGAGGCCGCGCTCAGCCGGGACGTGCTCGACTTCGTGGTGGGGGCGGCGCAGGTGCCGATCCTGCTCGACCACCTGACCAACGGAGCCCTGATGATCACCCCGGGTGATCGGGCCGACCTGCTCGTCGCGGCGAGCGCCGCGCACGTGGCCGGGCAGGTCTCCCTGGCCGGCCTGGTGCTCACCCTCGGCGAGCGGCCGGACCCCCGGGCGATGCGGTTGGTGGAGCAGCTGAACACCGGCCTCGCTGTGCTCTCCGTGCGGACCGACAGCTTCGACACGGTCGCCGCGTCGAGCCGGATCGAGGGGCGGCCGAGCGTCGACAACCCACGCAAGGTCGAGGCGGCGCTCGGCGCGTTCGAGGCGAATGTGGACACCGCCGACCTGGCCGGCCGGCTCCGGGTCAGCCGGTCCGAGCGGGTCACCCCGCTGATGTTCGAGAACGAGCTGATCGACCGGGCCCGCACCCGGCGCCCTCACCTGGTGCTGCCGGAGGGCAGCGAAGAACGCATCCTGCGCGCGGCGGAGATCCTGCTGCGGCGAGGCGTAGCCGAGCTGACCCTGCTGGGCCGCCCGGACGAGATCGCCCGGCGTGCCCGGGAGCTCGGCGTCGACGTCGGCGACGCGCACGTCGTGGACCCGACCGCGAGCGAATGGCGGGACGAGTTCGCCACCGAGTACGCGCGGCTGCGCGCCCACCGGGGTGTGACCGCGGAACTGGCGCACGACATCGTGGCCCAGCCCAACTACTTCGGCACGCTGATGGTGCGGGCCGGCTTCGCCGACGGCATGGTTTCCGGGGCGACCCACACCACCGCCGCCACCATCCGCCCCGCCTTCGAGATCATCCGGACCGTGCCCGGCGTCTCGGTCGCCTCGAGCGTGTTCTTCATGCTGCTCGCCGACCGGGTGCTGGTCTACGGCGACTGCGCGGTGAACCGCGACCCGGACGCCGCTCAGCTCGCCGACATCGCGATCTCGTCGGCGGACACCGCGGCCCGGTTCGGCATCGAGCCCCGGGTGGCGATGCTGTCCTACTCGACCGGCAGCTCGGGCGCGGGCGCGGACGTGGAGAAGGTCGCCACCGCCACCGAACTGGTCCGCACGCGCCGGCCGGAGCTGCTGGTGGAGGGCCCCATCCAGTACGACGCGGCCATCGATCCGGCGGTGGCCGCCACGAAGCTGCCGGGCAGTCCGGTCGCCGGCCGGGCGACCGTCTTCATCTTCCCCGACCTGAACACCGGCAACAACACGTACAAGGCGGTGCAGCGCTCCGCCGGCGCGGTGGCGGTCGGGCCGGTCATGCAGGGTCTGCGCCGCCCCGTCAACGACCTTTCCCGGGGAGCCACCGTGCCGGACATCGTCAACACGGTGGCGATCACCGCGATCCAGGCCGCCGCGCCGGTCGAGGAGGCCGAATGAGTCGGGTGCTGGTGCTCAACTGCGGGTCGTCATCGGTGAAGTACCGGCTCTACGACGGCGACGAGGTGCGGGACAACGGCACGGTCGAGCGGATCGGCGAGCCGGGCGGTGGACCCGCCGACCACGAGACCGCCGTCCGGCAGATCCTCGCCGGTCTGGACCTGACCGGGCTGACCGCCGTGGGGCACCGGGTGGTGCACGGCGGCACACGCTTCGGCGAACCCGTGCGGATCGACGAGGCGGTGCTCGCCGCGATCCGTGACCTGGTGCCGCTGGCGCCGCTGCACAACCCGCCGAACCTGGCCGGCATCGAGGTGGCCCGCCAGGCGCTGCCGGGTGTGCCGCAGGTCGCGGTCTTCGACACGGCGTTCCACCGCACGATGCCGGAGGCCGCCGCGACGTACGCCGTCGAACGCGACACCGCGAAGCGGTACGGCATACGACGGTACGGCTTCCACGGCACGTCACACGAGTACGTGTCCCGGCGCACCGCCGAACTGCTCGAGCGCCCGTACGACGAACTGAACACGATCACCCTGCACCTGGGTAACGGGGCGAGCGCCTGCGCGGTCGCCGGTGGCCGTAGCGTGGCGACCTCGATGGGCATGTCACCGCTGGAGGGCCTGGTCATGGGCACCCGCAGCGGCGACCTCGACCCGACGGTCATCTTCCACCTGCGGCGCGAGGGCGGGCTCTCGGTCGACGAGATCGACGACCTGCTCAACCACCGCAGCGGTCTGCTGGGGCTGGCCGGCGCCAACGACATGCGGGAGGTGCTGGCGCGCCGGGCGGCCGGCAACGAGGCCGCGGCCCTCGCCTTCGACGTCTACTGCCGCCGTATCACCAGCTACGTGGGGGCGTACTACGCGCTGCTCGGCCGGGTCGACGCGATCACCTTCACCGCCGGCGTCGGTGAGCACGCCGCACCGGTGCGGGAGTCGGCCCTGGCCGGCCTGGACCGGCTCGGCATCGCCGTCGACCCGGCGCGGAACGCCGGGAAGGGCGACCGGGTCATCTCACCGGACGGGGCCGAGGTCACGGTCTGCGTGGTCGCCACCGACGAGGAGCGCGAGATCGCCCGCGCTGCCCGTCGGGTGGCCGAGGCGGCCTGACCGCTCAGGAGACCGCGAGCCAGACGGCCACCGCGACCAGCACGACGGCGACCACGGCCGCGCCGACGATCATCGGCCGCCGGTTGGGGGTCGCCGCCGGCGCCGCCGGCTCGGGTGTGTGGGCGAAGGCGCGGAAGGCTTCGGTGTTGCCACTCGGATCGGTGTAGTTCTCAGGCATGCGGTGACCCTAGCCAAGCGGGCGCGGGCCGGTCGGTCCGCCACTCGGGCCGGGCGGTGAACGTCACCCGGCCATGGGGTGGACCCGGCAGGATCCGGACGGCGGGGCCGACGGCCGGGTCCGGCCCCTTACCGTGGAACCGTGGGGACCAGGCGGCTGTTGGCGGTGGTGACGGCGGTGATGCTGCTCCCCGGCTGCGCGCCGGCCGGTGCCGTGACCGGGGAGCCGGCTCCGACCGGCCGGGCGCCCGAGGGCACGTACGCCGTCGGCGTGCGTACGTTCACCCTCGACGCGGGCTCGGCGCGTCCCCTGCCGGTGACCGTCTGGTACCCGGCGAAGGGCGGGGCGGTGGCCGCCGGGCGGTTCCCGGTGGTGATCTACAGCCACGGGCTGGACAGCCTGCCCGAGCTCCACGCCGGACTGACGAGCCGCTGGGCCGCTGCGGGCTTCGTGGTGGCCGCGCCCGCCTTCCCGAACACGCGGCGCGGCGCGGCGCGGTTCGACCGGGCGGACGTACGGAACCAGCCGGCCGACTGCTGGCGGCTGATCCGGCACCTGGTCCGGTTGGACGCGCGCCAGGACGACCCGCTCGCCGGGCATCTCGACGTCGCCCGGTTCGCGGCGGCCGGCCATTCGGCGGGCGGCTACACCACCGCTGGAATGTTCACCTCGGAGCACTCGTCGCGGCTGCGCGCAGGTGTGATCGTCGCGGGCGGCGGGATGGCGGGCGGCCTCACGGGGCAGCCCGCTTCGCTGCTCTTCGTGCACGGCACCGCCGATCCGATCGTGCCGCTGGCGGTGGGCCGCGCGGCGTACGACCGAGCTCTCGGCCCGGCCGCCTTCGTCAGCGTGCTCGGGCAGGGCCACGGCGAGTACCTGATTCCCGGTAAGCCCGGGTTCGAGCAGGTCTTCGCCACCATGACGGACTTCCTGCGGTGGACGCTCTACGGTGACCGGGAGGCCCGCGGCCGCCTTCGCACCGATGCGCAGTCGCCGCTGACCCGCTACGAGTCCCGCTAGGCCCGCGCCCGGCTTGACGGCCGGTACGGTCGGCGAGTGGGCGGGCTTGCGAAGCGGCAGTTGGAAAGCGTGGACGAGGTCGTCGAGGCGGCCGGTGCGGCCGGCATCGAGGTGTGGCTGCGCGGCGGCTGGGCGATGGACTTCCACCTCGGGCGGGTGACCCGGACACACGTCGACGTCGACTGGTACTGCTGGCGCGCGGACGCGGACCGTCTGACCGCGGCGCTGACCGGTCGTGGCTGGCGGCCCGACCCGAGGATGCCGGTCGAGGTACAGCTGGACCTGTTCCGGGGCGACGTCGAGGTGAGCTTCGCGTACCTGGCGCGGGACGCCAACGGCCGGGTCACGGTGGGCGCGGGCCCGTGGGCGGGCACGCACCTGCCCACGGGGATGCTGGACGGCCCGCCCGGAAGGATCGGCTCGCACACCGCGCCGGTCATCTCGGTGGCCGCGCAGATCGAGTTCAAGGAGATGTTCCCGGTCTGGATGCCGGAGCGCCCCCGCCGACCGAAGGACGCCGACGATCTCGCCCGGCTGCGAGCGTCTCTCAGCGCCTAGAAACGGGCCGGCGACGTGGCCTCGGATCAGGTCTCCCGCGGCACGGCCAAGCGGCACGGTCGGCGAAGGTTCCAACGAAGCTTGATGACTGTGAGGCATTTTTATACCTCAGAGTCATCAAGCTCGACGCCGTCGGTTGCGCCTGTTGGCGGCGCCGGACCGTGCAGGATCGATGGCCGCGTCGACCCGGAACGAACCGACGGCGACGGCAGACGGCGACGGCGATCGCGGACGACGACGGCGGACGGCGACTGCGACTGCGACTGCGACTGCGACCGTGGTCGGGTCCGTTGGCCGGGCCACACATCAGCTGTCCGGGCACAATCGGTTTCATGTCCCGTCGCCGCAGCACCGCCCTGCTCGCCGCCGTTCTGTTCGCGGCCGGACTGGCCGGCTGTTCCGGCGAGGCACCCACCCCCGCGCGCCCGACCGCCTCGGCGGACCGACCGACGAGCGCCACGCCCTCACCTCGGGTACCCGAGGGCAAGGCTCCCACGCAGCGCTTCGGGGTTGGCGTACGACAAGTGAAGCTGAACCGCGACGGCGACCGTCCCCTCCCGGTGACCGTCTGGTACCCGGCGGCCGGGCCGCCCGGGGACGAGCCGGAACCCGCAGCCACGGCGGCCGACGGAAGGTTCCCGGTCGTGATGTTCAGCCACGGCCTGGGTGGCCGGCCGGACGACTACGAGGCCCTGTTGACCCGCTGGGCGGCGGCCGGCTTCGTGGTGGCCGCACCGACCTTCCCGCACACCTCGCGGGGCGCCGACGGGAACGTGCTCGACGTGCTCAACCAGCCCGCCGACGTGTCGTACGCGCTGACCCAGGTGCTCGCGCTCGATCGCAGGGCCGGTGACCAGCTGCGCGGTCGGCTCGCCACCGATCGGGTGGCGGCGGCGGGGCACTCGGCGGGCGGGGTGACCACTATCGGCCTCTTCACCGCCGGGCGAGACGAGCGGTTGGACGCGGGCGTGGTCTTCGCCGGCACGTCGCTCGGCGTGGGCACGGCGTTCGCCGGCACGGCCGCCCCGCAGCTCTTCGTGCACGGCGAGCTGGATGAGGTGGTCGAGTACGCGGCGGGCAAGGCCGTCTACGACGCGGTGCCCTGGCCGAAGGCGATGCTCAGTCTCACCAGGGGCGACCATGGAAGGGCGTTGCTCTCCGACGGCGCGGCGATGCGGGTCGTCGCGGACACCACTGTCGAGTTCCTCCGCTGGTCCCTGTACGGCGACCCGGCGGCCAAGAGGCGCATCGCCGCCGACGCCACCCGGGGCAACCTGGCCACCCTGGACGACCGCCTCTAACTCCCACCCCACGGTGGGAGGCGGTCAGGCGGTGTGGTCGACGACGATCTTGCCGAAGGCGTCCCCGGACCGCAGGCGGGCGAAGGCGTCCTCGACCTTGCTGAACGGCACCACGCTGTCCACCACCGGGCGGACCTGCCGTTCGGCGCAGAACGTCAGCAGCTCGTAGAGCTCCCCCGGGGTGCCCATCGAGGTGCCGAGGATCTCCAACTGCATGGCGAAGACCCGGCGCAGGTTGACCTTCGGCTCGTGCCCCGCGGTGGCCCCGGAGACCACGATCCGGGCACCCGGGGCCGCCGACTTCAGCGAGTGGTCGAAGGTGGCCGCGCCGACGGTCTCGATCACCACGTTCACCCGCTCCGGCAGCCTGGCTCCCGGCTCGATCCCGGTCGCGCCCAGCGCCGCGATCCGCTCGCGCTTGCCGGCGTCCCGGCTGGTCGCGTACACCCGCTTGCCCATCGCCACGGCGAGCACGACGGCCGCCGTCGACACCCCGCCGCCGGCGCCCTGCACGAGCACCGAGTCGGCCTCGTCCAACCGGCCCTTGGTGGTCAGCATCCGCCACGCGGTGAGCCAGGCCGTGGGCAGGCAGGCCGCATCGGCCAGCGACAGCCCGTCGGGCAGTGGCACCAGGTTCGCCCGCGGTACGGCCACCCGCTCGGCGAGGGTGCCCGGGAAGTACTCGGAGAGGATGGAGGATCCGCGCGGGTCGCCCGGGGTGGGCACGACCGGGTAGACGGCCACCTCCCTACCCTCCGGGTCCACGCCCGCCGCGTCGCAGCCGAGCACCATCGGCAGCTGCGACTCGGTGAGGCCGACACCGCGCAGCGACCAGAGGTCGTGGTGGTTGAGCGAGCTGGCCCGCACCTCGACGGTCACCCAGTCGTCGGCCGGGTGGGTCGGCTCCGGCCGCTCCCCGACGGCGAGCGCGGTGAGCGGGTCGGTGTCATCGAAACGGGTGGCGAAGGCGGCACGCATGGTCGGCACCGTAACAAGCTGAGCGGCCGTTAAGAAGGCCCCTTCCTGTGCCGAACGCGACAGATTGGGCCTCCGCCGCACCGCGCGACGGCGAGTTCAGGCGAGTTCAGGCACGGGCGACGCCGTCCCGGCGGGCCGCCTCGGCGACCGCTTCCGCCACCGCGGGCGCGACCCGCGGGTCCAGCGGTGACGGCACGATCGCGTCGGCGGTGAGCGTCTCGGCGACCACTCCGGCGATGGCGTCGGCGGCGGCCACCTTCATCCCGTCGGTGATCCGGGTCGCCCGGGCGTCGAGCGCCCCACGGAACACGCCGGGGAAGGCGAGCACGTTGTTGATCTGGTTCGGGTAGTCGCTGCGTCCGGTAGCGACCACGGCGACGTGCCGGGCAGCCACCTCCGGGTGCACCTCGGGGGTGGGGTTGGCCAGGGCGAAGACGATGCCGTCCGCCGCCATGCCGGCCACCGCCGCCTCCGGGATCTGCCCGCCCGAGACGCCGATCAGGACGTCCGCGTCACGCAGCGCCTCGGTGATGTCGCCGGTACGACCGTCGGCGTTGGTCGTCGCGGCCAACTCGGCCTTCGCACCGGTCAGCTCGGTGCGGTGCCGGCCGATGATCCCCTTGGAGTCGCAGACCACCACCTGGTCGGAGTTCACCCCGCCCGCGATCAGCATCCTCGTCACGGCGACACCGGCCGCGCCGGCGCCGCTGACGGCCACCCGTAGGTCGCCGAGCTTGCGGGTGAGCAGCGTCGCCGCGTTGCGCAGCGCGGCCAGCACCACGATGGCGGTGCCGTGCTGGTCGTCGTGGAAGACCGGGATGTCCAGCGCCTCGTCGAGCCGGCGCTCCACCTCGAAGCAACGCGGCGCGCTGATGTCCTCCAGGTTGATTCCGCCGAACGAGGGCGCGAGCGCCCGCACGGTCGCCACGATCTCATCCACGTCCTGGGTGTCCAGGCAGACGGGGACGGCGTCCACACCTGCGAACTGCTTGAACAGCACCGCCTTGCCCTCCATCACGGGCAGCGCCGCTCGTGGGCCGATGTTGCCGAGCCCGAGCACCGCCGAGCCGTCGGTGACCACCGCGACGGTGTGCGCGGTCCAGGTGTAGTCGGCGGCCAGGCCCGGGTCGGCGGCGATCGCCTCGCACACCCGGGCGACCCCCGGGGTGTACGCGCGGGAGAGGTCCTCCCGGCTGGTGAGCGGCACCGTCGAGGCGATGGCCATCTTGCCGCCGCGATGCAGCTGGAAGACGGGGTCAGCGGGGTCCACGGAGGACGAATGCATTGGTGACTCCAGAACTCTGTCGAGCAGACGGGGCGGCCCGCTCGGTGCGCGAGGTGGGCGGCGAGCGGCGGCGCGCGGTGCGGGGGGTCACCCGGGCACTTTCCGAGCATAGTGTCGGAGATGCCCTCCGGACGGGCGCAGGGTCATAACGGTCGCGCGCCGACCCGGCCGGGCCGGGGCCAGTAGCGAACCAGCACCCGGCCCCGCACGTCGGCCACGCCGTACGCGCGGGAGTCGTCGGTGACCAGGTCGTTGTCGCCCCGCAGCCACCAGCCGCCGTCCTGTGGCCGTACCGCGCGTTTGACCACCAGGAGGTCAGGGCGGCTGCGGAAGACCGCGACCACCACGTCGCCGGGGCGTACCGGTCGACCGCCCCGGCGCACCAGCAGCGCGTCGCCGTGGCGCAGGGTGGGCGCCATGGAGGGGCCGGTCACCAGGACCGCGGTGAGCGGCCAGCGGAGCCGGTGCGGCTCCGCTGGGTGACTGGGCGGCATGGTTTCACCTCCACCGGGTCGGGGAGCCGGTCCAGGAGTAATGTCGTCTTGGATCATCGCAAACTTCCCATGGAGGATCCCGATGCGACTTCCACGCATCCTTACGCCCCGCGTCGCCGCGAGCGCCCACTGCGACCTGCCCTGTGGCGTCTACGACCCGGCTCAGGCCCGCATCGAGGCCGAGTCGGTGAAAATGATCTGCGAGAAGTACCAGGCGAACACCGACCCGGAGTACCGGACTCGCGCGATCATCATCAAGGAGCAGCGCGCCGAGCTGGTCAAGCACCACCTCTGGGTGCTCTGGACGGACTACTTCAAGCCCGCCCACTTCGAGAAGTACCCGCAGCTGCACCAGCTCTTCAACGAGGCCACCAAGCTCGCCGGCTCCGGCGGCGTCAAGGGCAGCCTCGACCCGGCCACCGCCGACCAGCTGCTGCAGAAGATCGACGAGATCGCCAAGATCTTCTGGGAGACCAAGAAGGCGTGACCCTCGGGGCTCAGGCACCGACGATCCGGCCGGTACGTCCCGCGGACGTACCGGCCGTCGTCGCGATGGTGCACGAACTAGCGGCGTACGAACGCGCTCCCGACCAGTGCCACCTCACCGACGAGCAGCTGACCACCGCGCTGTTCGGTCCGGCGCCCGCGCTCTTCGGCCACGTCGCCGTGGACGCGCAGGACGAGCCGTTCGGGTTCGCGCTCTGGTTCCTCAACTTCTCCACCTGGGCCGGCGTGCACGGCATCTACCTGGAGGATCTCTACGTCCGTCCGGCGGCGCGGGGCAGCGGTGCGGGTCGGCTCCTGCTGGCCACCCTCGCATCGATCTGCGTCGAGCGGGGCTACCGCCGGCTCGAGTGGTGGATGATCAACTGGAACCCGGCGGCCGGCTTCTACGCGGCGATCGGCGCGGAGAAGATGGACGAGTGGGTTCCGTACCGGCTCAGCGGCGAGGCTCTGCACGGACTGGCCGCCCAGGCGGTGACGGCCCCCACGCGCACGACCGTCTGAGCGGGTAGAGTCCCCGACCGGGGGGATGAGTGGTGACTCAACTGACCGGCCAGGCGGCCACCGGCGACGATGTCGTGCACCTCACCGTGCCCGCTGACGGCGGTTACCTGGGTGTGCTCCGCACCGCCACCGCCGGCCTTGCGGCCCGGCTGCAGTTCGCCCTCGACGAGATCGAGGATCTGCGGATCGCCGTCGACGAGGCCTGCGCGATGCTGTTGGCCGTCGCCACGTCCGACGCCGAGTTGGAGTGCCGCTTCTCGGTGACCGAGGACGCCCTGACCGTCGAGGTGACCGTCCCGACCGTCCGCGGCGCGGCACTGCCCGCCGAGTCGTCCTTCGCCTGGAAGGTGCTCACCGCGCTGACCACGTCGGCCAGCGCCACCGCCGGCGACGGGCGGGCCACCATCTCGCTGCTCACCCGCCGGTCCACCGGTTACTGAGCCGCCGCGGGCCGGCTCAGGAGAAGCCCAGGGCCCGGTTGCTGGCGGGCGCGACCAGCAGCACGCTCACCCCGACCCCGAGCGCCATCAGCGGTACGCCCAGCCAGCCCATCCCGCCCTGGATCATGTACCAGCCGACCGGCAGGAGCAGCAGCTGGAGCACGATCGCCGGGGCGCGCGCGCCGGCGCGGCGGCGGTGCAGGGCCCCGCCGAGCGCCCAGAGGGCGACAGCTCCGGCGACCGCGAACGCCGTCACCAGCAGCGCCGAGGTCAGGCCGACGGTGGTGTCCGCGGTCAGGTCGGCCCACACCAGCCAGAGGGCGATCAGTCCCACGGCGACCGCCTCGCCGCGCAGTAGCCACACGGCCCAGCGGAGGGTGACGGGAATCGGGTCGGAGTCGGTGGTCACGGGCGCCACGATACCCGGGCTACCGGGAGGTACAGTGCCGCCCATGCGGGCCGTCCTGGTGGTCAATCCGAAGGCCACCACCACCAGCGAACGCAGCCGGGACGTCCTGGTCCGGGCACTGCGCAGCGAGGTCGACCTCACCGTGCGCTACACCCGCCGGCGGGGACACGCGACCACGTTGGCCCGGGAGGCGGCCGAGGAGGGCGTCGATGTCGTTGTCACGCTGGGTGGCGACGGCACGGTGAACGAGGTGGTCAACGGCCTCATGACGGCGCAGCCGCCGACCATGCCCGGCGCGGCCTCGTCGGCCGAGCGACTGCCCGCGTTGGCCACCGTGCCGGGCGGATCGACGAACGTCTTCGCGCGAGCACTGGGTCTGCCCCGGGAGTGGCCGGAGGGCGCCAGCATGATCCTCGAAGGGCTGCGCCTCGGTCGCTACCGGACCATCGGTCTGGGCCGGGCCGACGACCGCTACTTCACCTTCTGCGCTGGTTTCGGACTGGACGCCGCGGTCATCCACCGGGTGGAACAGGCGCGTCGCCGGGGACGGGTCTCGAGCCCGAGCCTCTACCTGCGCGCGATCCTGAGCCAGTACTTCTTCGCCTCGGACCGGCGTCGGCCGGCCATCCGGCTGGAGCGGCCGGGCGAGCTGGTGGAGGGTGGCCTGTCGACGGCGATCATCCAGAACACGGCTCCGTGGACGTACCTGGGCGACCGGGAGGTCAACCCCAATCCGAAGGCGTCCTTCGACCTCGACCTCGACGTGCTCGCGCTGCGCCAACTTCGGGTGCCGAGTACGACACGGACGGTCACCCAGTTCTTCTCCTCGCGGCCCGATCCGTCCGGACGGCAGGTGCTGCGCCTGCACGACGTGGCGGAGTTCACGCTGCTCTCCGGCCGCCCGCAGGCCTTCCAACTCGATGGCGACTATCTGGGCGAGCGGGAGAAAGTCAGATTCACATCCGTTCCTGCCGCACTGAGAGTAATCTGCTAGGTCTCGGGTACCACCGCAGGTTGACGCGGCGCTCGCACCGAGGTGAGCCGCCGCCACGCCGACGGAAAGGGTGCCGGAAATGTCAGCGTTGACACAAGATTCGTACTAAATTGATCCTCGACTGTGGCACTCCGGGTAACCAGAGGGCTTAAGAATCCGGACAAATGGGTTGTGGGCTTGCTCACCGCGCGGAGTTTTTCCGAGCGTCACCCTTGACATTGCGTGAGTTCGTGAAAGTATTCACAAGCGAACTTGAGTTACCGGGACATCGCCTGGACACGCTCACCGCATTGAGCCGTTCCAGCAGGTCCGCGGGGCCAGCAGCCTGCTCACGCAGTGCCGAATAGTCGAACGCGAACCGTTACGACCGGCAGTGCGGACGCATATAGGAAAAGCACCAAAAGCGTTATCTGCCACCCATCCAGAATGAGGAGTGTTGCCGCCATGGACTGGCGTCACCATGCTGTCTGCCGCGACGAGGACCCGGAGCTGTTCTTCCCGATCGGGACGTCTGGCCCGGCTCTCCTGCAGGTCGAGCAGGCCAAGGCCGTCTGCCGGCGCTGCTCCGTGACCGACCAGTGCCTGCAGTGGGCACTCGAGTCCGGTCAGGACGCCGGCGTCTGGGGCGGGATGAGCGAGGAGGAGCGGCGCGCTCTCAAGCGTCGCGGTGGCCTCCGGGTGCTGCGCGCCCACTCCGCCTGACCAACGACACAGCAGAACGCCCCGCGGGTCACCCTGCGGGGCGTTCTGCCGTCCCGGCCCGAGCGCCCGGGTGTCGTCACGCAACGGCGTCGTCCGGCCACACCGACCCTGTCGGAGAGTGACGGCGAGCGCCGTCACGCAGCGTCAACTCGCGGCCCCGGGCCGGCCGGCACGGCCGGCCCGCCGTTCAGGCGCCGGGTCGAACCGGCGCACGCGGCATCGACCCGGCGCAACACCAGACCCGCCAGCTCCGGCGCGTCGGTGAGCGGGGCCGAGACCGCCGCCGCCCCCGCGTCACGCGCGGCCGCCGTGACCGCGTCATGGAAGAGCCCCGGTGCCAGGAAGTACGCCGACACCGCGACCCGGCGAGCCCCCTCCGCGCGCAGCCGGGCCACCGCCACGCCGACCGACGGCGGGGCCGCCGAGGCGTACGACACTCGGACCGGCACACCCAGTTCACGGCCGAGCGCGGCCGCCACGCGACCCACCGAACCGCGGGCCCGGGCGTCACGGGTGCCCGCCGCCGCCAGCACCAGCGCGTCGAGCCGCCCCGGATCCGCCTCCGCCAGCCGGCGCAGCAGGGCGGCCAGCAGCGCCCCGTCCACCTCCGCACCGGTCGGCCCCAGCACGTCTGTCACCCGTACCGCGAGTTCCGACGCGGCGGCCCGGGCCGCGGCCACCGCCGCCGGGATATCGACCCGACGGTGGTACGCGGCGGTGAGCAGCAGCGGTACCAGCACCGCCCGGTGCTCCCCGGCGCCGGCCAGCGCCCGCAACGCCTCGGTCGGGCCCGGCTCCGTGTGGTCCAGCCAACTCGCCGAGACGGGAACGCCGGGCCGGGCGGCACGCACCGCCCGGGCCAGTGCCCGGGTCGCCGCACCGGCTCGCGGGTCACGGCTGCCGTGCGCGACCAGGACCACGGGGTCGGGCCGCGCCGCTACCGACCGGCCCGGCCGGGTCAGGTGTGCAGCCCGCATTCGGTCTTCTCGAACATCGCCCACCGGCCGGCGCGCGGGTCCTCCCCCGCCCTCGTCCGCCGGGTGCACGGCCAGCAGCCGATCGAGCCGTACCCCTGCTTGAACAGTTCGTTGACCGGCACGTTCCAGCGGGCGATGTAGTTGTCCACATCCGCCTGGGTCCAGGTGGCGATCGGGTTCACCTTCACCTTGCCGCGACGGGCGTCGTACGCGACCACCGGCGTGTTCGCCCGGGTCCGCGACTCGTCCCGGCGCAGCCCCGCGGCCCACGCGTCGTACCCGCCGAGCGCGCGTTCCAACGGCTCGACCTTGCGCAGCCCGCAGCAGTCGTCCGGGGACCGGTTGAACAGCCGCGGACCGTACTGGCCGTCCTGCTGGCCCACGGTCAGTCGAGGCCGGACGGAGCGGACGTTCACCGGCAGCGTCCGGGCCACCTCGTCGCGTACGCGCAACGTCTCCGGGAAGTGCAGGCCGGTGTCGAGGAAGAGCACGTCCACCCCCGGC
Organism: Micromonospora sp. NPDC005367; assembly: GCF_040606825.1. Taxonomy (NCBI): domain Bacteria; kingdom Bacillati; phylum Actinomycetota; class Actinomycetes; order Micromonosporales; family Micromonosporaceae; genus Micromonospora; species Micromonospora sp. NPDC005367. The sequence continues at coordinate 122,838 of NZ_JBEXFP010000001.1, forward strand.
GCTGCCCGGGACACCAGGTGGGCCAGCACCGCGTCGGCCATCGAGCTGGTGACACAGAACCGGTCGCCGAAGGTCTCCGACGCCCAGCGGGCGATCTCCAGCGCCGGGGCGCCCTCCAGTTCCCGGCCGGCCGCCTCGGCGAGCGCACGCAACTCCGCCGGGTCGCGCCGGGCGGGGTCCGCCGGCGCGGACGCGCCGACACCCACCAGGGCGAGGTTCACCGCGGACCGGAGTGACGTCGCGGCCGGCGCGACCTCGGCGCTCACCGGGTCACCGCCCGGCCGAGCAGGCCGGTGAACCTGACCGTGAAGACCCGCGCGCAGGCGTGGCACTCCCAGGCGCCGTGGCTCGCCTCGTTCGGCCGCAGGTCCTCCTCCCCGCAGTACGGGCAGTACAGGGGCGCCGCTCGGTTCGCGCTGCTCATCGCAGTTCCTCCTCGTCGACTCGGATCACCCACTGGGCGAACGCCTCGCCCTCGCGCCGGCCGGCCAGGTAGCGGCGCGCCAGCCGTTCCACGTACGCCGGAAGTTCCTCGGCGGTGGTCTTCAGGCCGCGTAGCTTGCGGCCGAAGCCGGCGGTCCGCCCCGCCGCCATGCCGAGGCCACCGCCGAGGTGGACCTGGAAACCCTCCACCTGGCGGCCGTCCGGGCCGACCACGAGCTGGCCCTTGAGTCCGATGTCGGCCACCTGGGTGCGGGCGCAGGCGTTCGGGCAGCCGTTGAGGTGGATGGAGATGTCCGCGTCGAAGTCGCGCAGCCGCTGTTCGAGCCGGGTCACCAGTTCCTCGCCGCGGGCCTTGGTCTCGACGATGGCGAGCTTGCAGTACTCGATGCCGGTACAGGCCATCGTGCCGCGCCGCCAGGCCGAGGGCCGGGCCTCCAGCCCGATCCAGCGCAAGGCGGCGACCAGGGACTCCACCCGTTCCGGCGCCACATCCAGCACCAGCAGCTTCTGGTACGGGGTGAGCCGTACCCGGTCGCTGCCGTGCGACTCGACCACGTCGGCGAGGCGGGCGAGTTGTCCGCCGGAGACCCGGCCGACGATCGGGGCGGCGCCCACGTAGCTGAGCCCGTCCCGCTGGCGGTGTACGCCGATGTGGTCGATCGGCTTCGCCGGCAGTTCCGGGGCGGGGCCGTCGAGCAGCGTCCGGCCCAGGTACTCCTTCTCCAGCACTTCCCGGAAGCGCGCCACGCCCCAGTCGGCGACGAGGAACTTCAGCCGGGCCCGGTTGCGCAGCCGGCGGTAGCCGTAGTCGCGGAAGATCCCGACCACGCCGGCCCAGACGTCGGGCACCTCGGCCAGCGGCACCCAGACGCCCAGCCGCTGCGCCAGCATCGGATTGGTGGAGAGGCCGCCACCGACCCAGACGTCGAAGCCGGGGCCGTGCTCGGGGTGCTCCACACCGAGGAACGCCACGTCGTTGGCCTCGTACGGGGTGTCCACCAGCCAGGAGATCGAGGTCTTGAACTTGCGCGGCAGGTTGGAGAACTCGGGGTTGCCCACGTATCGGCGGACGATCTCGTCGATCGCCGGGGTCGGGTCGACCGCCTCGGCCTCGGCCACCCCGGCGACCGGGCTGCCCAGCACGATCCGGGGGCAGTCTCCGCACGCCTCGGTGGTCTGCAGGCCGACCGACTCCAGTCGCCGCCAGATCTCCGGTACGTCCTCGATCCGGATCCAGTGGAACTGCACGTTCTGCCGGTCGGTGATGTCGGCGGTGTCCCGGGCGAACTCCTGGGAGATGGTGGCGATCGTCCGCAGCTGGGCCAGGGAGAGCTGGCCGCCGTCGATCCGCACCCGGAGCATGAAGTGCTCGTCCTCGAGCTCGTGCGGCTCCAGTACGGCGGTACGCCCGCCGTCGATGCCGGGCTTGCGCTGGGTGTAGAGGCCCCACCAGCGCAACCGCCCGCGCAGGTCGGCGGGGTCGATGGAGGCGAAGCCTTGGTGCGCGTAGATGTTCTCGATCCGCGCGCGGACGTTCAGCGGGTCGTCGTCCTTCTTGGTCCGTTCGTTGGCGTTGAGCGGCTCGCGGTGGCCGAGCGCCCACTGCCCCTCCCCGCGCGGGCGGCGCGGGGCTCGGGCGGGGCGGGTCGGCGGTTCCCCGGGCCGGGTGGAGATGCTGCTGACCGCCATCGCGGCCTCCTCCGTCGTCTGCTGGACCTCGGTGGGAGCGCGTACGCGACGGCGGCCCGTCAGGACGGGCTGAGGACAGCGATGTCAGGAGAGCCGGCGCGGAACGCGCCCGAGTTGTGTGAGTCGGGCGTCGTCAGTGGGCCGGACAGATCGCGCTGCGCACGCGGCCGTAGTCGACGTGGCGGCGGGCCACGAATCGACGCACGACGGCGGCAGTCATGCCCGTCATGCTGCCATACCCGAGCGGCCCCGGCCAGCGAGCGCGTGCGTGATCCCACATGACGGGCCGACCCCGTCGATAGGCTCGACCCGTGGGCGAAAAGTCCGATAAGCGGCATCGGGCGACTCCGGCGGCGAGCGACGCGGTGACGCCCGCGGCCCGGCGTGGCCTGCCCGGAACCGCGATCTGGCTGGCACCGGCGCTGCTGACCCTCGCAGTGACCCTCTCCGGGCTCACCAGCGCACAGCCGTGGCGCGACGAGCTGGCGACGTGGAGCGCCGCCACCCGCTCGGTACGGGACCTGGTGCGGCTGGCGGGCAACATCGATGCGGCGACCGGGCCGTACTACCTGCTCATGCACGGCTGGGTCGCGCTGGCCGGCGACTCGATCGTCGCGCTGCGACTTCCGTCGGTGCTGGCGATGACCGGGGCGGCGGCGCTGACCGCGCTGCTCGGCCGGCGCCTCGCCGGAGCCCGGGCCGGGCTGCTCGCCGGGCTGCTCTTCGCGCTCCTGCCCAGCACGTCCCGGTACGCCCAGGAGGCTCGCCCCTACGCGCTGGCCACCCTGCTCGCCGTACTCGCCTCGCTGCTCCTGGTCGACGCGCTGCGCCGGCCGGGCTGGGCACGTTGGGCCGGGTACGCGGCAGCCCTCGCCGCGCTCGGCCTGACCCACCTGATCGCGCTCACCCTGCTCGCCGCGCACGCGATCGCCGTGCTCGTCGCCCACCGCGTCGGGCTCACCGACGGCGGGGGCACCCGGGACCGGCGGCGCTGGTTCTGGCTGCCGGCCGTGCTGCCGGCGGTGCTGCTGGTGACCCCGCTCGCACTGGTCGCCCGCAACCAGCGCGGACGCCAGTTGCAGTGGGTGGACATCGTCCGGCCGGCCGACCTCACCACGTTGCCGGGTGGGGTCGCGCAGAGCAGCGCGGTCGGCGGGCTGTTGGTGGGGCTCGCCGCGCTCGGTGCCGCCCGGCTCGGCCGGCGTGCCCTGCTGCCCGGCGCCGCGGTGCTGCTGCCGGTGTCGCTGCTCTTCGTCGCCGGGTTGGCCGTACCGCTCTGGGTGCCCCGTTACCTGGTCTTCGTCGTACCGTTCGCGTGCCTGCTGGCCGGGGCGGCGCTGGCCGCGGTGGCACTGCCCGGCGGGCTCGCCGTGGTGGTGCTGGCCGGGCTGCTCGGCCTGCCGGACCAGACCGCGCTGCGGCACACGCACGAGTGGCCGCGCAGCGCGCCGATCGACTACCGGGCGACGGCCGAGGTGATCGGGGCCGGTCAGCGTCCCGGCGACGCGATCGTCTACTCACCCCGGCGTAGCTGGCTCTTCCTCAACTTCGGGATCGAGTACCAGCTCGGTGACCGGCGTCCCCGGGACGCACTGCTCGTCGAGAGCGCGGCCCGGCGCGGCGACCTCTGGGCCGCCGAGTGCGCCCGGCCCGCCGACTGCCTGGCCGGAGTTCCCCGGGTCTGGCTGGTGCTCTCCGGCCGGCACACCGATCCACTGACCGCGGTGTCCGGCGCGAAGGGGGCCGCCCTGCGGGACGGCTTCACCGTCACGCAGGTCTGGCATCGTCCGGGTCTCACGCTCGCCCTGCTCACCCGTTGACCCGGCGACGCGGTCGGCGCGGGTAGCGCAGCGCCGCAGTTGGCGCAGGTGACGCGGGCGGGGCGGCAGCGCAGGTGGCGCGGGCGGCGCAGGTGGCCGGGAGCCCGACGGTCAGGCGGAACGGCCGTCCGCGCCACCACGCGCCAACGGTACGACCAGCACGGCCTCGGTGCCCCCACCGGAGGCGTCGCGCAGCTCGATGCTGCCCCGCAGCTCGCCGGTGACCAGGGCCCGGACGATCTGCAGCCCGAGGTTGCCCCCGCTGTCGGCGTCGAACCCGGCGGGCAGCCCTCGCCCGTTGTCGGTCACCGTGACGTGCAACTGCTTCCGGAACCGGTGCGCCGACACCACCACCTCCGGCGGATCACCATCGCCGGCCGAGGCGCTCACCGACGCCGGCGCGGCGAGTCCGGCCCCGTCGGCGTCGTCGCCCGCGTCGACCGAGGCGAAGCCGTGCTCGACGGCGTTGAGGAGCAGTTCGTTGAGGACCATCACCAGGGAGGTGGCGATCTCGGCGGGCAGCACGCCGAAGCTTCCCGTGCGACGCATGCCGACCGGCACCTCGGTCGCCGCCACCTCGGTCGCCGCGCTGGCCACCCGATCGACGATCGTGTCGAACTCGACCGCCTCATCGCTGGACATGGAGAGCGTCTCGTGCACCAGTGCGATCGAGGCGACCCGGCGTACCGAGTCCTCCAGGGCGACCCGGGCCTCCGGCATGGCGACCCGGCGGGCCTGGAGGCGCAGCAGCGCGGCGACGGTCTGCAGGTTGTTCTTCACCCGGTGGTGGATCTCCCGGATGGTGGCGTCCTTCGTGATCAGGGCGCGGTCCCGGCGACGCACCTCGGTGATGTCGCGGACGAGCACCAGCGCGCCGATCGGCACGCCGGCGGGCATCAGCGGCAACGCCCGGGTCAGCACGGTGGCGCCGCGGGCGTCGATCTCCCGGCGCGGTGGCGCGTCGCCCCGCAGCGCGGCCAGCACCGCGTTGGCCGCGTCGGTCCCCTCCAGCGGGTCGTTGGCGAGCCGGCGGTGCAGCGCGGCCAGGTCCTCACCCACCAGGTGCGAGGCGTAACCCAGCCGCCGGTACGCGGACTGGGCGTTCGGGCTCGCATAGGTGACCTTGCCGTTCGCGTCCAACCGGACGAGGCCGTCGCCGACGCGCGGCGCGGAGGTCGTCTCGCCCGGGTGCCGGGGCGGCGGGAAGGTGCCGTCGGCGATCATCTGGGCCAGGTCGTCGGCGGTGGTCAGGTAGTTGAGCTCCAGCTGGCTGGGCGTACGCGCGGTGGAGAGGTTGGTGTCCCGGCCGACCACGGCCACGACCTCCCCCGCCTCGCCGTCGGCGGTACGCAACCGGACCGGAATCGCCTCGTGCCGGGCGGGCACGTCGCCGTACCAGACCGGGTCGCCCTCCCGCCAGATCCGGCCCTGCCGGTAGGCGACCTCCAGGTGCGCCACCTCCGGCCCGCCGACGATCCGGCCCACCTGATCGTCCTGGTACGCGGTGGGCGCGGTGGTCGGGCGTACCTGGGCGACGCAGAGGAACGTGCCCTCGGCGTCCACCGGCGCCCAGAGCAGCAGGTCGGCGAAGGACATGTCGGAGAGCAGCTGCCAGTCTCCGGCGATCCGGTGCAGGTGGTCGATGTCCGCCGGGCGGAGCTGGGTGTGCTCCTCGGCGAGGTCGCGCAGCGTGGACACGCTCACCAGCGTGCCACGCGCCTCCTCACCTCGTCGCGGTGACCTTCTTGAGCCCGCGCGGGGCGTCCGGATCCTCGCCCCTGGTCAGGGCCAGCGCCAGGGCGAGCCGCTGCAACGGCAGGATGTCCAGCAGCGGGGCGTACCGCTCGTCGACCTCGGGGACGGCGATCCGGGTGGCCCCCTCGACGTCGGCCGAGCCGACGACGACCACGTCCGCGCGGCGCTCACCGAGCCGGGGCAGCACCTCGCCCATCGAACGCCCGCCGGGGCCGGAACCGACCACGGCGAGCACCGGCACGTCCGGGTCGGTCATCGCGAGCGGACCGTGCAGCAGGTCGGCGCCGGAGAAGGCGAGCGCCGGAAGGTACGACGTCTCCATCAGCTTGAGCGCGGCCTCCCGAGCGGTCGGGTAGGCGTACCCGCGGCCGGTGGTGACGAGTTGGGCGGCGAACCGGTAGCGCGGGGCCAGCTGCGCCGGGGTGGGGTCGGCGAGGGTACGGGCGGCCAACTCCGGCAGCGCCGCGATGGCGGCCCGCTCCTCGGCCGGCAGCACTCCGTCGCCGGCCCGGATTCCCTCGACGAGCAGGAGGAGCGCGAGCAGTTCGGAGGTGTACGTCTTGGTGGCCGCCACCGCTCGCTCGTGACCCGCGGCGATGTCCACGCTGAGCTCCGCGACGTCGGCGAGCGGCGAGTCGGGCGCGTTGGTGACCGCGAGGGTGAGCGCGCCGGCGGACCGGGCCTCCCGCAGCACCTCGGTGAGGTCCGGCGAGCCGCCGCTCTGGCTCACCCCGACCACCAGCGCGTCGGATAGGTCCGGTCGGCCGCCGTAGAGCGTGACGACGCTGGGTGAGGCGAGCCCGGCCGGCAGGCCGAGCCGGATCTCGGTGAGATACGCCCCGTAGAGCGCCGCGTGGTCCGAGGTGCCCCGTGCGGTGAAGACGACGTGTCGTGGCCGGCGCTCGGCGATCACGGCCGCGACCCGGGCGATCGCCCCGGCGTGCTCGGCGGAGAGCAACCGCTCGTAGCCGGCCGGCTGCTCGTCGATGTCGGCGGCCATGCCGGCCCCTGCACGCGTCACGGAAACTCCTCCCACTGCGCGGTTGCCGCGCGTTTCCTGCTCAGTCTTGCATCTTTGATCTGGCATGAGCAATTGAACGAGCAGTACTGCGCAGATGATCACCATGTCGCTCCAACATCACCTAGGCTGTCCCGGCTCGATTCCGCCACCGGACGACGAGAGGACGACGTGCCCGAGGACGACGCCGCGCTCTCCGCCGCGGAGGAACTCGCCCTGGCCCGGCTGGCGTTGGAGGAGGGCGACCTGCAGCACGCGGCCGGGCACGTGGCCGGCGCGCTCGCGCAGGCGCCGACCCTGCCCGAGGCGCACGAGACACTGGCCCGGCTCGCCGCGGTGAGCGGCGGCGGGGTGGACCTCTTCCCCCTCGACCAGCACACCTACGTCGGCGCCGCGGTCGCCCGCGCCCACCTGCTAGCCGCCACCGGGCATCCGGGCGACGGGCTGGACCTGCTCGCCGCGGCGACCGGCTACGCACCGCAGACCGACTGGGCCGGGGTGCCCTGGGTGACCGCGCCCGAGCTGACCGAACGGATCACGCCGGAGCACGTCGCACGGATCCTCATGCAGGTCTGCGCGGCGATTCCCGACCCGGTGCCACGCGCCGGGCGGCCGGCGCTGGCCGCGTACCTCACGCTGGCCCGCAACGCGGTCACCGCTCACCCCGGGCACGCGCTGCTGCTCGGCGCGGCGTCCGCGCTGGCCCGGCGCCTCCGCGAGCCGGCGCTGGCGATCGACTGGGCCGGGCGAGGCGTACGCGCCGAACCGACGAAACTCGGTGAGGTCTGGCTCGGGTACGCGTATCGCAGCGCCGGCCGTACCCGGGAGGCGCTGGCGGCACTCGGCCGGGCGGTCGAGCACGATCCCGACGACCTCGCCGTCTACGCCGACATCGCCGGCACCCTGGCCGACACCGGCCGGCTCGACGAGGCGCTGGACTGGATCGATCGGGCCCTGGACCGGGACCCGACCTTCGACTGCGCGGTGCACACCGCGCATCGGCTGCGCTACCTGCGTGACGGCGACGTCGCGCACCTGGTCGCGCTCGCCGACTTCGCCCGGGACCACACCGACGACACGCACGAGCACGGCGACCTGGCCGAGTGCTGCCGCGGCCGGCCCTGGCTCGGGCAGTTGACCCCCGCCGGCGGTCCAGTGGCCGACGCGCTGCGCCAAGCGGTCGCGGCGGAGCATCCCGGTGTCGGCGCCACCGTACGGTCGCCGACGCCTCCCCCGCCCAGCGCGCTGCGGGCCGGCACGGCGGTGGGAATGCGGGTAGAGGTGACCGGAGCCGGCTCGCCGGACGCCCGCGAGCCCCGGCGGGCCGGCACCCGGCGGCTCTGGCGCTACGACGGCACGATTCCGACGCCCGCGGTGCCGGCCCCCTCGGCGGGGGCCGCCGACCGGCTGCGCCAGCTCGCGCACCCGGCCTGGCCGCACCCGCCGGCCGCGTACGACGCGGCGGTGGGCCTGGCCACCCTGGAGCTGGCGGACCTGGTCGGGCTGCTGGTGCACCCGCCGGAACCGCCGGCCACCGCGGTCGGTCGGGTGCTCGCCGGTCAGGACCCGACGATGTGGGTGCGCTGCGTGCAGGTCTGGGCCTGCCTGGGGTTGCTGCACCATCGCACCGACGAGCCGTGGGCCGCCTCCACCCGCCGCCAGGTGCTGCTCGACCTGGTCTGGGGAGTAGAGGACTGGATCACCGAGGCGGCCCTGTTCGCGATGGTCACCGCCGCCTGGGTCGACCCGGTCGTACGCCCCGACGTGGCCCGGGTGGTCGCCGAGCGGCTCGCCGACGCGGCGGCCGTGGCGCGGACGCGTCCGGTGCCCATCGCCACGTCACTGGCCCACCTGGCGCTGGCCGCCCCGGCGGTGGACGCGGAGACGCGCGAGCTGGCCGTCACCCTGCTCCGCGCCGCCGCTGCGGTCCCCCGCGCCCGCAACCCGCTGACCCGCCTCTGGCAGCGCCTCACAGCACCCCTCCGCCGCCACTGACCCACCCCACCAGGGGGGTGATCATGAAGCTGTTGCCGCTCGCCTCGGCGTGTCACGGCAACAACTTCATGTCACCGCGAGGGTGCGGGGTCAGGCGACGGAGGCCGGCTCGGTCTCCGCGGCGGTGGTCTGCGCCGGCTGCTCGTTGGCCGTCCGCAGCGGGATCTCCTTGATGAACCAGGCGAGCACCGGCACGGCGACGGTGAAGAGCACCGCCCACCAGAACACGTGCGAGATGGCGTCCGCGAGGCCGGCGAGCACCAACTCACGCGCCTGGGCGGGCAGTTCCTTCAACTGCTCGAGGTCCAGCTGTCCGCCGCCCTCGCCGCCGCCGCCGAACGCGCCTCCCGCGGCCGAGCCGGCGAGCCGGTTGGCGAAGATGGCGCCGAACAGTGAGATGCCGAACGATCCGCCGATCGACCGGAAGAACGTGGCGGCGCCGCTCGCCGCGGCCCGGGGCCGGCTGTCGGCGGGCGGGTCAGGCCCGGGCCAGCTCGAGGCGAAGGGCCAGCAGCTGGACCCCGGGCAACGGCGACCAGTCCTTCTCCGGCATACGGACGAAGCCGAGCAGGTCGTAGAGACGCCGCGCCTTCTCGGCCATCCCGTCGCGGACGCAGATCATCACGGCCGAGCAGCCGAGTTCACCGGCACGGTCGATGCACGCCCGGGCCAACGCGGCTCCCGCCCCGAGTCCCTGCGCCGCGGGGTCGACGGCGAGCATCCGGAACTCCGCCTCGCCGGGATCCGCGAGTTCGGCGTACCGGGTGCCGGGCAGCACGAAGGTGACCGAGCCGAGCACCCGGCCGGCCGCGTCCTCGGCGACCAGCACCGTGCCGTTCTCCGCCCGGGTCGGTACGTCCGCCAGCACCGCGCCGTAGCCGTTCTCCCCCTTGAGCTGCCCGTCCGCCTCGTACGCGGCCACCGTCAGCCGGGCGATCGCGGGGAAGTCGGCAGGCGTGGCGGCCCGGACGTTCAGCCCCGTCAAGCGATCACGGCGATCAGGTCGCCGTCCTGCACCACGTCACCCTCGTTGACGGCGAGCCGCTGCAGGATCCCGTCGGACTCGGCGACGACGGGGATCTCCATCTTCATCGACTCGAGGATCACCAGGGTGTCCCCCTCCGACACCGAGTCGCCCTGCGACGCGACGACCTTCCAGACGTTCGCCACCATCTCGGCGCGGATCTCCTCGGCCATCTCCAGGACCCTCCCTCTCATGGTTACCTGACGACGTATCCAATCATGCGGCCGCGCGGGCGTGAGCGCCGAGCGGCCGGGTAGGCACCCCTACGCGGACGGTCGCCACGGACTCGCCGGGTGGCCGCCGCCCCGGCGCGGCGTGGCCGACGCGGGCCGCACTAGCATCAGCGGGTCGGACCCGGTGCCGGGCGGCCGGTGACTGCACCGGCGCCGAGGTCGTCAAGCCGGATCCGACCATCACAAGGAGGTCACCATGGCGAAGAAGGCCCGTAAGAAGAAGGCCCGTAAGAAGAGCGGCGCCAACCACGGCAAGCGCCCCAACTCCTGACCTCGCGGCGGGTGACCCCGCCGACGACCAGTCAGCTGACCCGGCCCCGGCCGGGACGCCGGTGGCCCGGGTCGAACATCGACCCGGGCCACCGTGCGTATTGGTTCTCAGTCGGCCAGTTCGCGCGACTCGCTGCTCTCGAAGACGACCAACTCGGTGAGCTTGACACGGAGCCGCTCGCGCAACTCCTCCGGCGCTGTCTCGTTGCCGCAGCAACGCGCCACCAGCGCCTTGACCTCCTGCTCGATGCCGTACTCCCGCAGGCAGTGCCCGCATTCGTCGAGATGGTGCCGGATCAGCGTGCGCCGCTCATCGGCGCACTCGAGGTCCAGGTAGAGGTATACCTCCGCGAGGACCTCATGGCAGTCCGTTTCGTGCGGCTCTCCACGGCTCACGTCACACCTCCCGGCCGGCGGGAGCGGTCGAGCCCTTGGTCGCGGCGGAGAAGCCGCGCTCCTTGGCGTACTGCTCCAGCAGCTTGCGCAGATTACGCCGACCGCGGTGCAGACGCGACATCACCGTGCCGATCGGCGTACCCATGATGTCGGCGACCTCCTTGTAGGAGAAGCCCTCGACATCGGTCAGGTAGACCGCCATGCGGAACTCCTCCGGCAACTGCTGGAGGGCCTCCTTGACGTCGCTGTCCGGCAGCCGGTCCAGCGCCTCGGTCTCCGCCGAACGCAGCCCACTGGAGGTGTGCGACTCGGCCTCGGCAAGCTGCCAGTCGGTGATCTCATCGGTCGGCGCCTGCACCGGCTGGCGCTGCCGCCGCCGGTAGGAGTTGATGTAGGTGTTCGTCAGGATCCGATAGAGCCAGGCCTTGAGATTCGTACCCTGCTCGAACTGGTGGAAGGCGGCGTACGCCTTCAGGTAGGTCTCCTGGACCAGGTCCTCGGCATCCGCCGGGTTACGCGTCATGCGCAACCCAGCAGCGTAGAGCTGATCGACGAATGGCATCGCGTCCCGCTCAAAGCGTTCCCTGCGCTCGTCCGTCTTCTCGGTGGTCAACCGCACATCCCCTCGCGTCGGATGCTTTCCCGCCGAGGATACGCGTACGGACCTGCCCGCAGATTCACTTCGGGCCGGTGTGCTCGTGCTCACCACTGCCGTTGCGCCCGATGTGACGGACCACTCAGGTCCGGCGAGCAGCTGCCGTAGCTGCCGCACGTCCCGGTCGTCCCGCTCCCGGCTCCGTGTCTCGATCGGCACCCGGTCCCCCCTCCGCGAAGAAAAGTCGTCCCGGGGGTAGTAACGCGGGTGTGCGGTGGGGCATTCCGGGAGGCACCGCTGATCGAATCGGGTCCAGCGGAATACCGGCTGTCCCGACGGGGCCGGGCACCGCGTCCCGGCGAGGTCGAGTCGCTCGCCGCTCGCCGCCCCCCTTTCCTGGTCCCGGCGTCGGTGCGACCGGCGCTGGGACCAGGAAGGGCCTGGGAGGATGGTTCCGCCACCCGAACCGGACGTCGGCACCATCCGATGCAACGACCCTCCTCCGCCGCCGGAAACGGCTCCTTCCGGACGCGGCACCGTCCCCGGCGCCCACCGCGGGTGGCCGGACAGCCGGTACGGCCCCGCTGATCTGCGGCGCCGACAGGTGACCGACGTCCCGTCCCGGCCGCCGCCGGTCAGTTCTTCGCCCAGCCCTGCCCGCGCAGCCAGTCCCGCACCACCGCGGCCACGCCGGACGGGTCCTTCCGCAGGTCGTGCACCTCGCCGGGACGGGTCACCACGGTCACGCCCGGGCTCGCCTCGGGCACTCCGAACGGGTCCCGGTCGCCGTTGACCACCAGGGTCGGCAGACCGGTCAGCAACTCCGCCGCTCGGGACCGCTCCGGCCGACCCGGCGGGTGCAGTGGAAAGGCCAGAGCCACGACGCCGACCGCGCCGACCGCGCCGGCCGTCCGGCAGGCAACCCGGGCGCCGCTGGACCGCCCGCCCACGATCACGGGAACGCCCTGGTGCCGCTCCCGCAGCACGGCGAGCACCGCGGTCCACGCCTCGTCGAGGTGCCCAGCGGGCGCGGGCGCGCGCCGACCGGCCACCCGGTACGGCTGGGTCACCCGGACCACGGCGACGCCGGCGGCCACCGCCTCGTCCCGTACCGCGAGCAGGTCCGGGGCGTCGACGTCGCCACCCGCGCCGTGCCCGAGTACGAGCAGGGACGCGGCGGGGCCGGCGGGCAGGTCGGTGTCGACCCGGGCCGGGCCGCGGGGCGTGGTGATCTCGTCGTGCTGTGTCACCGGCCCATTCTCGTCCCCGGCGACCGGTGTGACGCCCGGACCCGGCCCGACGGAGCCGACGAGGTTCGACTTCGCCGGGCCGCGGGTCTGCGCGCGTCACCCCGACAGCGGGGTGTTCGATCCGTGCACGGCGAGCGGCCCGCCCGGCGGCTCAGCTGAGCGGGACGAGCGTGAGCAGGCGGTCGCGGACCGGTGGGCCGGCCTCCTCGACGGCCTCCGGATCCGGTTGGACCTCGCCACGCCAGGCGACCAGCATGGCTCGGCGTTCCCGGGGCGTCGTCCCGCCCCACACGCCGTGGCAGTCGCCCACGTCGAGCGCCCAGGCGAGGCACGAACCCTGCACCTCGCAGCTGCGGCAGAGCGCGACCGCCGCGTCGGCGGGCTCGTTCGGCGCGGGAAAGAACGTCTCCGGATCGACAGTCTGGCAGGTGCCTCTGGTCCGCCACGCCTCGTCCTCACGTCGTTCGCGCAGCGCGCGGAGCAGACGCGGATCTCGTCGTGCGGCAGCAACCTCGTGCGGGCGGGGCATACGCGCCCGGGTCATCCACCCACCTCCCCCGTGGGACCGGCAAGATCGATGGGTGTCGTCCGCCCCCTGCGGATCGACACTCACCACCGGCGCTGTGTTCTACCGCACTTGTGGAGGGCGTCACAAGGGGCTATCGGGAAGATGGCTGAACGGCCGGGAGACGTTTCGCCCCGAACACCGGCAAATCGGTACGCGACAATGCGCAAGCCACTATCAGAACAGGGTCGGCTCCACCACGTCGGCACCGCGAGCGAGCGGCACCCGCGCGGTCAGCCGCGGCCCGTCGTTGCGTACGTCGCCCACCGCGGGGCCGACCGGACGGATCTCCAGCCCGGCGAGCCACTCGGGCGGCGCCGGGGCGAGCAGCTCGGCCGGATCCGCCGCGGAAGCCAGCCACGAGGCCCAGCGCTCCCGCGGCAGCAACACCGGCATCCGGTCGTGCACCTCGGCCAGCTCGCCGAGCGCGGCGGTGGTGAGCACGCTGAACGTGAGCCGCTCCCCGGCACCGGAACCCCAGGTCGACCAGATGCCGGCGAAGGCCAGCACCGAGCCGTCCGCAGGGGTCATGTAGTACGCCTGCCGACCCTCGGGCGAGCGCACCCACTCGTACCACCCGTCGGCCGGCACCAGGCAGCGGCGCCGGGCGAAGGCACCGGCGTACGCCCGGCTGGTCGCCACCGTCTCCGCGCGGGCGTTGATCATCCGTGCGGCCCCGGCGGCGCTGCGGGCCCAGTGCGGCAGGAAGCCCCACCGGCCCACGCAGAGGGCACGATGCCCCTCCGGGCTCAACCGCACCAGCGGGACCGGGTCGGTGGGCGCCACGTTGTAGTCCGGGCCCAACTCGCCGGCGGTGTCGTCGGACGACTCGAAGATGGCGCTCAGCTCGCCGGAGCTCCGAGTCGTCGCGTACCTGCCGCACATGTCGCACACGCTAACCCGCCGGACACCCCTCCGGCTGTCCCGACTGCCGGGCGGCCGGCGTCGCCGGGCCGACGGACACGGCAGAATGTAACCGTGGGGAATCCGACCGCGACCCGGCCGCTGCAGCCGTGGACCGCACCGACCGCCTCCGACCCGGTCGCGGCCACGCTGCGCCTGCCCGGATCCAAGTCGATGACCGCCCGCGCGCTGGTCCTCAGCGCGCTGGCCGGCGGTCCGTCGACGCTGGCCGGGCCGCTGCGCGCGCGAGACACCGAACTGATGGCCGCCGGCCTGCGCGGCATGGGCGCGCACGTGTCGATCAGCGACGACGAGCGCTGGCTCGTCCGACCGCACCGGCTCGTCGGCCCCGCCCACGTCGACGTCGGCCTGGCCGGCACGGTGATGCGCTTCGCACCGCCGGTCGCCGGACTGGCCGACGGGCGGATCACCTTCGACGGCGACCCGCACGCCCGGACCCGCCCGCTCGGCCCGCTGATCGGGGCGTTGCGCTCGCTCGGCGTCCGGATCGACGTCGAAGGCCCCCAGAGCCTCCCGCTCACCGTGCTCGGGGCCGGTCGGGTCGCCGGCGGCGAGGTCGTCATCGACGCCTCCGCCTCCAGCCAGCTGGTCTCCGGCCTGCTGCTGGCCGCACCCCGCTTCGACCGCGGAGTGGTGGTCCGGCACGTCGGCCCGCCGGTACCGTCCGCGCCGCACCTACGGATGACCGTGCAGATGCTGCGCGCCGCCGGCGCCGCCGTCGACGACACCGTCGCCGACGTCTGGGCGGTCGAGCCGGGGCCGATCGCCGGTCGTGGCTGGCAGATCGAGCCCGACCTGTCCGGTGCCGTGCCGTTCTTCGCCGCCGCCCTGGTCACCGGCGGCGAGGTCACCCTCCAGGGATGGCCGCACAGCAGCGCCCAACCGGTCGAGCGACTGCGGAAGCTGCTGCAGCGGATGGGCGGCGAGGTGACCCTCTCCACCGACGGGCTGACCGTACGCGGCACCGGCTCGGTGCACGGTCTGGAGGCGGATCTCTCCGACGTCAGCGAGCTGACTCCGGCGCTGACCGCGCTGGCCATGCTGGCCGACTCGCCGTCCCGGTTCACCGGGGTGGCGCACATCCGCGGCCACGAGACCGACCGGATCGCCGCGCTGGCGCGGGAGTTCACCGCGCTCGGCGCCGACCTCACCGAGTCCCACGACGGGCTGCACATCCGGCCCCGCCCGCTGCGCGGCGGCACGTTCCGCACCTACGCCGACCACCGGATGGCGCACGCCGCCGCGGTGGCCGGGCTCGCCGTGCCCGGCATCGAGGTCGACGACGTCGCCTGTACCTCGAAGACCATGCCCGAATTCCCGGCACTATGGTCAGCGATGGTGACGGGCAAGAGCTGACGCGACGGAGGGGCGGTCCTGGCGACCAAACGGCGAGAATACGACGAGGACGACGTACGGGTCCGACCCGGCAGGTCCTCGCGGCCGCGTACCCGCACCCGCCCGCAGCACGCCGACGCCGTGGAGGGCTTCGTCGTCGCCGTGGACCGGGGGCGCTACACCTGCGTGCTCGACGGCACCGTGCGGGAAGCAGCCATGGTCACCGCGATGCGCGCCCGCGAGCTGGGTCGCAAGTCGGTAGTGGTCGGCGATCGGGTCGCCCTGGTCGGCGACACCTCCGGCGTACCCGGCGCACTGGCCCGGATCGTCCGGATCGCCGAGCGGTCGTCGGTGCTGCGGCGTACCGCCGACGACGACGAGACCACCGCCGAGGGACGGCTGGAACGGGTGGTGGTGGCCAACGCCGACCAGCTGGTGATCGTCAGCGCGCTGGCCGACCCGCCGCCACGCACCGGGTTCATCGACCGCTGCCTGGTGGCCGCGTACGACGCGGACATCGAGCCACTGCTCTGCCTCACCAAGGCCGACCTGGCCGGGCCGGAGGCAGTGCTCGACTACTACGCCGAGCTGGAGCTGCCGTACGTGCTGATCCGGCCCGATTCGGAGCTGGACGCGCTGCGGGCGCTGCTCGCCGGTAGGATCTCGGTGCTCGTCGGGCACTCCGGGGTGGGCAAGTCGACGCTGGTCAACCGGCTGGTCCCCGAGGCGGCCCGGGCGGTCGGCACGGTCAGCGCGATCGGCCGCGGCCGGCACACCTCGACCAGCGCCGTGGCGCTGCGCCTGCCGCCGACGCCCGGCGGGGACGGCGTCGGCTGGATCATCGACACACCGGGCGTACGCAGCTTCGGGCTGGCGCACGTCTCCGCCGACAGCCTGCTGCACGGCTTCCCCGATCTGGTCGAGGGGACGCTCAACTGCCCGGCCAACTGCCCGCACACGGCCGACGCGCCGGAGTGCGGGCTGGACGCGTGGGTGGCCGCCGGCAAGGCCGATCCGCGCCGGCTCGCGTCGTACCGCCGGCTGCTCGCCTCCCGGGCCGGCGACGGCGACGCGCGCGGTGAGCCGGAGCCCCGCGGCGAACCGCCCGCCCTCGGATGATCCGCGCCGGGTCGGCTAGGTTGCCCGCATGACCGGGTACGCCGACGATCTCGCCCTCGCCCACCGCCTCGCCGACGCCGCGGACGCCATCTCGACCGCCCGGTTCCGGGCGCTCGACCTGCGCGTCGAGTCGAAGCCCGACCTGACGCCGGTCTCCGACGCGGACACCGCCGTCGAACGGGCCATCCGCGCCCTGCTGGCCGAGCACCGCCCGGCGGACGGACTGATCGGCGAGGAGTACGGCGACACCCCGCCCGCCGGGCCGGATGGGCGGCGCTGGGTGATCGACCCGATCGACGGCACCAAGAACTTCGTCCGGGGCGTGCCGATCTGGGGCACCCTGATCGCCCTGCTCGAGCAGGACCGGCCGGTGCTCGGGCTGGTCTCCGCCCCGGCGCTGGGACGCCGCTGGTGGGCCGCGGCCGGCGCGGGCGCCTGGGCCGGACCGGACCGGGACAGCGGCGAGCCGATCCACGTCTCCGCGGTGCGGAAACTTTCCGACGCCAGCTTCTGCTACTCCTCGTTGACGGGGTGGGAGGCCGCCGGACGGCTGGACGCGATGCTCGACCTCATGCGTGACTGCTGGCGCAGCCGCGCGTACGGCGACTTCTACGGCTACGTGCTGCTGGCCGAGGGGGCGCTGGACGTGATGGTGGATCCGGAGCTGTCGCTCTGGGACGTCGCGGCGCTGGTGCCGATCGTGCTCGAGGCGGGCGGCGCCGTCACCGACCTGGCGGGCGCACCGGCCCCCGCGGGTGGTGCCGGCACCGAGCACAGCGTGGTGGCCAGCAACGGCGCCCTGCACCCCGACATCCTCGGCCGGCTCGGTCGGCCAGCCGAGCGCTGACCCTCGTCAACCTCTATCCTCGCCAGGTGGTCTCCTCCGGCTGGTGCTTCCTCGCCGCCATGATCGTCGCGTACGGCGTCGCCAACCTGCTCCAGTCGGTGGCCGCGGCACGCACGACGGTGCACCACACTTTCGATCCCGGGCTGCTGTTGCGACTGGCCGGGCACCGTACCTACCTGGTCGGTGTGGCCTGCCAGCTCGGCGGCTTCCTGCTGGCCTTCCTGGCCCGCCGCGACCTGCCGCTCTTCCTGGTGCAGTCGAGCGTGGCCGCCGGGCTCGGCGTGACCGCCATCCTCGGCGTGGTGGTGCTGAAATGGCGACTACCGGTCGCCGAGGTGGTGCTGCTGGTGTTGCTCTTCGCCGGGATCAGCGCGCTGGTGCTGGCCGCCCGACCGGCGCCGTCGCGGCAGCTCGGCCCCGGGGCCCTGCTCGGCCTGCTGCTGGTGCTCGGGCTCATCGCCGTCCTCGGTTTCTTCGCGGTCCGGCTGCACGGGTCGCCCGGGTCGGTGGCCCTCGGGTCGCTGGCCGGGCTGGCGTTCGCCGCCGCCGCGGTGGCCGCCCGACCGCTCGCCTCCACACCGTCGGCCGAGGCGTTCGCCCGTAACCCGCTGCTCTACCTCCTGGTCGCGCACTCGATCGTCGGGCAGCTGCTGCTCGGCCTGGCGATGCAGCGGGGCTCCACGACCGCGGCGGTGGCGGCGATGGACGCGGCCGGCGCGGTACCCGCAGCGGTCGTCGGGTTGCTGCTGCTCAACGACAAGATCTGGCCGGGCCGGGAGTGGCTGGCCGGCGCCGGTTTCCTGATCACCCTCGCCGCGGTGATCGGCCTGACCCGGTACGCCGAGCCGCAGCACCACCCCGCGTTGGCCCGGGCCGACGAGCCCGCCATGGCCGGCGTCGTAGCTCCGCACTGAGGCCACCGGGCCCCGAAGCCGCCCCCGGGCCGAGCGCAGGGCTGCGCGGTGACCTGACGGGATCTCAGGCCTCGACCGGCTTGCGCCGGCTCATCACCCGCTCGTAGAGGCGTTCCAGCGCCCCGGCGGTCCGCTCCCAGGTGTAGCTGCACCGCACCCGGTCCACGGCCGCGTGACCGTACGCGAACCGGCCCGCGTTGTCCGCGAGCAGCCGCCGGAGCGTCACCCCGAGCGTGCGTACGTCGCCCGGCGGCACGAGCCGCCCGGTCACCTCGTCGACCACCGCGTCGGCGATGCCGCCCATCGCGTAGCCGACCACCGGCACACCGCAGGCCATCGCCTCCAGCGAGACCCGCCCGGCGGAGGAGTAGTGCGGGGTGCAGGCCACCACGTCCGCCGACCGGTACCAGGTGGCCATCTGGTCGTGCGGCACCGCCCCCACCAGGCGTACCTGCTCGCCCACTCCGTTGCGCTCCGCGAGTTCGCGCAGCCGGCGCGCCTCGGCGTGGTTGTCCAGCTGTTCGAGCGGCGGTCCGCCGGCGATCACCAGCTCGGCGTCGCCGACCAACCGCATGGCCTGGATCAGATCGTCCTGGCCGTGTCCGGGGGCGAGCCCGCCGACGGAGAGGATCCGAGCCCGCTGGTCGCGGGGAGCCGCCTCGCCGTCGGGATGGAACTTTTCGACGTCCACCCCGGTGGGCACCATCGCGACCGCGGTGCGTTGCAGTCCCATCCGGGTCAGCTCGTCGACCTCGTCGTTGCACTGGGCGACCGCCACGTCCACCGCCCGGGTCAGTGCCCGCTCCAGCGGGATCCGTTCTCCCGGGCCGTCGTACGCCCGGCCGAGGTGGCGCAGCTGCTCGATGCCGAGCGAGTGGAAGGTCTGCACGACCGGGATGGCCGTCTCGCGCACCGCGTGCGCCGCGGCCAGCCCACCGACCCAGTAGTGACCGTGCACCACCTCCGGGGATCGTTCGCCGGTCCAACGGTCGGTCAACCACCCGCCGAACTCCGCCACGTAGGGGATCAGTTCGGCCGTGGGCAACGGTTCGGCGGGCCCGACGGGGACGCGCTCCACCTGGTAGCCGTCGAGGTCGAGGGTCGCCGGCAGCGCGGGGTCGTCCCGGCGTTCGTAGACCCGGACGTCATGGCCTCGTTTGGCGAGTTCGGCGGCGACCCGTGCGATGTGTTGATGGGTGCCGACGGTCGGGCCGTCGATCGTCCTGGACGGGCCGGCGTGCGCGCAGACGAGGCCGACGCGCATGGGTCACCTCCATGCGATGTATCCAACGGTGGTCCTCCCGGTCAGAGGGTCCCATTAACCACGGCCCGAGAAGCCGAAACCTGGCAGATCAGGAAGAGCCCGGCGAGTCACCCGGACACTTGCGCCACGAGGCCACCAAACGTCCCGGCCATCGTCCTGTTGATCACTTGCGTGGTGATCCGACGGCTTTCGTCGGCATGACCCACCCCGGGTGGGGGTACCGGCGGGAAATGCCACTCACGCGCAGCCTCGACGCCGCCACCGTCGTGATCACTGGCGCCTCCAGCGGCATCGGCACCGCCACCGCGTACGCGCTGGCGCGCCAGCGGGCCGCGGTGGTGCTGGCGGCACGGAGCGAGGCCGCCCTGGTCCGGGTCGCCGAGCGGTGCCGGGAACTCGGCGGCCGGGCGCTGGTCGTACCGACCGACGTCACCGACGCGGCCTCGGTCGAGCGGCTGGCCGACCGGGCGGCAGCGGAGTTCGGTCGGATCGACGCGTGGATCAACAACGCGGCGGTGAGTGCCGTCGGTCTCTTCGACGAGATCCCGGTGGAGGAGTTCCGCCGGGTGCTGGAGGTCAATCTGCTCGGTGCGGTGCACGGCATCCGGGCCGCGCTGCCGCATCTGGGCGCCGCCGGAGGCGGGGTGGTGGTCAACAACGCCTCGGTGCTGGCCGAGGTGGCGATGCCCTACCAGTCGGCGTACAACGCCACCAAGCACGGCCTGCGCGGCCTGGCCGACACGGTCCGCCAGGAGCTGCGGGTCACCGGACGGTCCGCCATCTCGATCTGCACGGTCCTGCCGGCCAGCATCGACACCCCGTTCTTCCGGCACGTCGCCAACCACAGCGGGCGGGAGGTGACACCGCCGCCGCCGGTCTACCCACCGGAGATGGTGGCGACGACGATCGTGCGCCTGCTGCGCCGGCCGCGCCGCGAGGTGTACGCCGGCAGCGCGGCACGGCTGATCGGCCTCCAGTGGCGGCTGGCGCCGGCGCTCGCCGAGCGCACGCTGGGCTGGTACGCGCACAAGACGCAGTTCGGGCCGGGTGTCCGGCCGGAGACCGTGGGGAACGTGTTCCGGGCCGACGCGGACGGCCGGCGCGACGGCGGCTGGCACGGCCGGCGCCGGCAACTGATCCGGATGACCGCCGCGTTCGGTCTCGCGGCGGCCGGTACGGCCGTCGGCACGATGGCCGCCCGCACCCGGCGAACGCGGACGGAGCGCTCATGACGCGGATCGAGCGGCCCGCGGCCGGGCACGAGACGACGATCGACTCGGCCGGAGCGCGCTGGCGCCTGACGGCCGACGAGTCCTCGGCGGTGGTCCGGCTCACCGGGCTGCTCGAACCGGCCGGCGTCCCCGCCGTACGCGACGCGCTGCTCATCCGGCTCTGCGACCGTCCCGGCCCGGTGGTGGCCGACCTGACCGACCTGCGGGTCACCGATCCGGCCGCCCGTTCCGTCTTCGCCGATGTGCAGCGCGAGGTCGCCGGCTGGCCCGCGGCGGGTCTGCTGGTCTGTGACCCCAGCGCCGACCGGCTGGATCCGGCCCTGGCCGGGGTGCCGGTCCTGCCCGACCTGGACGCGGCCATGGATGCGCTCGCCCGGTCACCGATGGCGGCGGTGCTCAGCGCCGACCTCGTCCCGGCGGTCGGCTCGGCGCGGCAGGCGCGGGAACTGGTGACCGACGGCTGCGTGCGGTGGGGCTTGCCGGCGCTCGCCGAGGCCGGTGGCATCGCGGTCACCGAACTGGTCAACAACGTGGTCGCGCACGCCGGCACGCCGATGACGGTACGGGTCGCCCCGGACGGCGAGGCGCTACACCTGGCCGTACGCGACCACTCGACGCACCAGCCCGCCTTCGCCGGGCCGGCCTCGCCGACCTCGATCGGCGGCCGGGGTCTACTGCTGGTGGACGCCCTCGCCGACCGTTGGGGAAGCACTCCCCTCCCCGACGGCAAGCTGGTCTGGTGTGTTCTCGCAGCCCCGGCCTGAGCCCGCCGCGCGGCGGTTGCCGCTGGGCGCTATAGCCGCTTACGCGGCCTTTGAGGGGCAGCCCAACTGCATGATCGACGGATCGAGTGGGTAGAGATCCGTCATGCGCGACGACGAGTACCCGACCCCCGTGTCCGACCCGGAGGCGAACGGCCTGCCGGGGACCGCCGACGACGACTCGACCGCGAACGACGACGTGCTGACCGGTCGCGAGGCGGACGGCCCGGACCCGGCCCAGTTGCCCGCCGACCGGACCCCCGTCGCCGTGGACGGCTACGGAACCACCGCCGACGAGCAGCTCGACGGCGAGTCGCTGGACTACAAGCTCCAACGTGAGCAGTTCGAACGACCCACCGACGACCCGCTGGCCGGTCCGGTCGACCCGGACATCGCGGCCGAGGCGGACAGCGAGGAGGCCGCGGCACAGGCCCAGCTCGACGCCGACGTGATGGATCCCGGACCGAGTTCGGACCCGAAGTCGGCGGTCTCGCTCTACGACCACGGCCAGCTCGGCACCGTCGCCGACGCCGAGGTGGGCCGGCTCGTCGAACCGGACGAGGGGTCGCACACCGACCAGGAGACCGACAACGTCGCGTACGACGCGGGCTCGGCCGGCGGCGGGGCCACCGCCGAGGAACTGGCCGTGCACGAGACGCGACCACCGCACTCGATCTGACCGGATCGACTCGACGCGGCACGCGCAGCCGGCCACGCAGGTCCGCGCCACCACCAATCGGCGCGGCCACCCGGGGGAACGCGACGGCGAGCCACGACGGCACCACGAACCTTCCCGGCGACGACAGGCCCGGCCGCCTGCGAAGCCGCGGCGGTCACACGCGCACGAGGTGCTGATGCACGTCAGCAAACCCTGACGTACGGTGGAAATGCCGCGAAAAACTCCGAGATCCGCTGCCGGGACGGGCCATGACGAACGTCGACCCTCGCGTACCGCGTACCGTTGGGCCCATCGAACCTGCCCTCCTCATCGCCGAAGCCTTCGACCGGGGCCGGGTGACCGAGTTGCGTCACTCGGTCACGTCCTGTGCCCACGAGGCGGGCCTGCGCGACCAGCGGCTCGACGACTTCATCCTCGCGGTCAACGAGCTGATCACGAACGCGGTGCGGCACGGCGGTGGCCACGGCTCACTCCGGCTGTGGCGGCGTGACGGAAGGCTGATCTGCGAAGTCGCCGACCAGGGGCTCGGCATCAGCACCCAGCGGCTGGACGACCGGAGCCGACCCGCGCCGGACACCGCCGGCGGCTGGGGCCTCTGGCTCGCCCGCAAACTCAGCGACAGCATGGAGGTGATCAGCGGCGAGACCGGCACGGTCGTCCGGATCACCACCGCCGTCCCCGCGCACACCCCGGCCAGCCGGCCCGACTGACCGTACGGCGCAGCTCAACCGAAGAGCGCGCTGACCGACTCGCCGTTGTGGATCCGCCGCATCGCCTCGGCCAACGCCGGCGCCACCGACAGCACCTTCAGCTTCGGCCCCCGCTTCCCGGCCGGGATCGGCACGGTGTTCGTGCAGACGATCTCCAACACCCCCGGTTGCTCGCCGAGCCGGGCCAGCGCGTCACCCGAGAAGAGCCCGTGCGTGCAGGCCAGCCTGATCGACCCGACCTCCAGCTCGCGCAGGTGGTCCATCAGCTCGATCATCGTGCTGCCCTTGGCGATCTCGTCATCCAGCACGATCACGTCCCGGCCCGCCACGTCACCGATCACCGCGCTGATGGTGACCTTGTCGTCGCTGAACCGCTGCTTCGCGCCCGCCGCGACCGGCGTACCGAGCATCCGGGCGAAGGCCGCCGCCTGCTTGGCGTTGCCCAGGTCGGGCGAGACCACCACGGTGTTGGTCAGGTCGTAACGCTTGAAGTGACCGGCCAGCTCACGCAACGCGTGCAGATGGTCGACGGGGACACTGAAGAAGCCGTGCACCTGCGGCGAGTGCAGCGTCATCGCCAGTACCCGGTGCGCCCCGGCGGAGGTGAGCAGGTCGGCGACGAGCCGACCACCTATCGAGATGCGCGGCGCGTCCTTCTTGTCCGACCGGGCGTACGCGTAGTGCGGCAGCACCACGGTGATCCGGCCGGCCGAGGCGCCCCGGGCGGCGTCGATCATCAGCAGCAGCTCGACCAGGTGCTCCTGCACCGGCGGCACCAGCGGCTGGATCAGGAAGACGTCCCGCTCCCGGCAGTTGGCCTGTAGCTGCACCTCGAGGCAGTCGTTGGCGAACCGGGACACCCGCGCCGGTCGCAGTGGCACGCCCAACTGGGCACAGATCTCGGCAGCGAGCTCCGGATGGGCGGATCCGCTGAACACGGCGATGTCACGCACGTCTGCACATCGTACGGCCGTGCCCGGCACACGGGGCGCGATGGGCCGCGACAGGTCGTCGCACCCGAGCCGCCGGGGCCGACGACGGTCGGCGCGACCGCGCCGCTGCGGGTACGGTGCTGCCGTGACCGGAGAGTACGTCGCCGCCATCGATCAGGGCACCACCTCCTCGAGGTGCATCGTCTTCGACCGGGCCGGGGAGATCGTCTCCGTGGCGCAGCGCGAGCACCGGCAGATCCTTCCGCGCCCCGGCTGGGTCGAACACGACGCCGAGGAGATCTGGGCGAACGTCGAGCACGTCGTCCGCGAGGCGTTGCGGGAAGCCGGCACCGACCCGGCCGGTCTCGCCGCCGTCGGCATCACCAACCAGCGGGAGACCACCCTCGTCTGGGACCGGGTCACCGGCCGCCCGGTGGCGAACGCGATCGTCTGGCAGGACACCAGGACCGCGCCGCTGCTGCGCGAACTCGACCAGTCGTACGGCGAGCAGCGGTTCCGGGAGCGCACCGGGCTGCCACTGGCGACCTACTTCGCCGGGCCGAAGCTGCGCTGGCTGCTGGAGAACGTCGACGGGCTGCGCACCCGCGCCGAGGCCGGCGAGGTGCTCTTCGGCACCTTGGACAGTTGGCTGATCTGGAAACTGACCGGCCGCCACGTCACCGACGTGACCAACGCGAGCCGCACGATGCTGATGAACCTCTCCACTCTCGACTGGGATCGCGAGCTGCTCGCCGCGATGGGCGTACCGGCGGCGATGCTGCCGGAGATCCGCAGCTCCGCCGAGGTCTACGGAACGGCCACCGGGGTGCTCGCCGGGGTGCCGGTGGCCAGTGCCCTCGGCGACCAGCAGGCCGCGCTGTTCGGACAGACCTGCTTCCAGCCGGGCGAGGCCAAGTGCACGTACGGCACCGGCAGCTTCCTACTGATGAACACCGGTGCGAGCGCGGTCGCCTCGGCGCACGGTCTGCTCACCACGGTCGCCTACCGGATCGACGGCCAGCCGGCCGCATACGCCCTGGAGGGGGCGATCGCGGTGACCGGGTCACTGGTCCAGTGGCTGCGGGACAACCTGGGCCTGATCTCCACCGCGGCGGAGGTGGAGGAGTTGGCCGGCACGGTCGAGGACAACGGTGGCTGCTACGTGGTGCCGGCCTTCTCCGGGCTCTTCGCCCCGCACTGGCGCAGCGACGCGCGGGGGGTGATCGCGGGACTGACCGGCTACATCACCAAGGGCCATCTGGCCCGGGCGGTGCTGGAGGCCACCGCCTGGCAGACCCGCGAGGTGGTCGACGCGATGAACGCCGACTCGGACGTGGCCCTGCGACGGCTGCGGGTGGACGGCGGCATGACCGCCAACAGCCTGCTCATGCAGTTCCTCGCCGACGTGCTCGACGTCCCGGTGGTCCGTTCCCGGATCACCGAGACCACCTGCCTCGGCGCCGCGTACGCGGCCGGCCTCGCGGTCGGGTTCTGGCCCGATCTGGCCGCGCTGCGCGCCCACTGGCGCTCCGACGCCGAGTGGGCGCCTCGGATGGACCCGGCGCTCCGCGACCGCGAGCTGCGCAACTGGCGCAAGGCCGTGCAGCGCACTCTCGACTGGGTCGACTGACCGGTAGTCTTCGAGCCGGACGCCCCAGGGGCGTTCCGGTCCGTCCCTTCCACGACCGAGCGGGGCCATCGTGCGCGTGCTGACTGTCTCCCCTGATCGACCCGGCGCCTGTCCGACCATCTCGGACGCACTTGAGATCGCGCCGGACGGTGCGGTCGTCTCGATCGAACCCGGCGTCTACCGCGAGGCGCTACGCCTCGACGGCCGCCGGATAACACTGTCCGCCGCCGGCGAGTCCGGGTCGGTGACGGTGGACGGCGAGGCCGCCGGTCGGCCGGCGATCGGCTTCGCGAGCGGCGAGGTGACCCTCCAGGGGCTCGTCGTCAAGGGCGGCGACCACCCGGCCGTCCAGGCGACGGGTGGCCGGCTCCGGATGGAGAAGTGCACGGTCGGCGCGGGCTACGCCGCAGCGGTGTCGGTGGGCGACGGCGCGCGGCTGGACGCCGTCGAGGTGACCGTCACCGGCGGGCAGCACGGCATGGTCATCTCCGACGCCGGCGGCACCATCGAACAGTGCGAGATCCGGGACGTGGCCGAGGACGGTCTCATCATCCGGCTCGGCGCCGACCCGACCGTCCGCGACTGCACCGTGGTCAACAGCGGCTTCCGCGGCATGTACGTCTACCAGGCCGCCCGCCCCACCATCGAGCGCTGTGACGTGTCCGCCACGGGTGACGCGGGCATAGTGGTGGCACTGCAGAGCGGACCCACCATCGTGGACTGCTGGGTGCACGACACCCCCGGCGTCGGCATCGACGTGGGGCGCGGCTGCGGCGGCGTGGTGGAGGGCTGCCGGACCGAGCACACCGCCGAGCCGGGCGTACGGATCGCCGAGGGCGCGAGCACCGTGCTCCGCGAGAGCGAGCCGGCCGCCGGGCGGCCGAAGGCCGGCGTCAGCTCGGGCGGCTCGGCCGGAAAGGACGAGCAGAAGGTCGACGAACTTCTCGCCGAGCTCGACTCGATGATCGGCCTGGAGGGGGTGAAGGCGGAGGTCCGCTCGCTGATCGACGAGATCCAGGTCAACGAGTGGCGGCGCAACGCCGGCCTGTCGGTCGGCGCGGTCAGTCACCACCTCATCTTCACCGGCGCTCCGGGTACCGGTAAGACCACTGTGGCCCGCCTCTACGGTCAGCTGCTCAAGGCCCTCGGCGTGCTGCCGAACGGCCTGTTCCGCGAGGTCGCCCGGCGCGACCTGGTCGGCCAGTACATCGGCCACACCGCGGAGAAGACCTCCTCGGTGTTCAACGAGGCACTGGGCGGGGTGCTCTTCATCGACGAGGCGTACACCCTGTCCCGAGCCGGGAGCACCGGCGGCGACTTCGGCCAGGAAGCCATCGACACGCTGGTCAAGCTGATGGAGGACCACCGGGACCAGGTCGCCGTCATCGTGGCCGGTTACACCACCGAGATGGCGGCCTTCCTGGACGCCAACTCCGGTCTGGCCTCCAGGTTCGCCAAGACCCTGGAGTTCGAGAACTACAGCCCGGAGCAGCTGGTCGAGATCGTCGGCCGGATCGCCCGCAACGACGACTACATGCTGCTCGACGGCCTGACCGACGGGCTGCTGGAGTGGTTCAGCCAGATCGACCGGGACCAGAACTTCGGTAACGCGCGTGAGGCCCGAAAGCTGCTGGAAGGGATGCGGAAGGCGCAGTCCGGACGGCTGCGCGCGCTGGGCCGGATGCCGAGCCGCGACGACCTGCGCACCCTGGTGCTGGACGACCTGCTCGTCGCCACCCGATGACGGGGGTCGGCCCGGTTCGGTGGCCCACGGCCCCCGGGCGGCGCACCGAAGTTCCTATGATGAGCACAGCCCGTGGGCGGACCACACAAGTCAATGCGTCTGGAGGTAGCAGCCGGAGATGACCGGAGCACCGCGACCAGTACGCCCCGACGCACGACCCGACGGCTCCGCCGAAGCTGCGCGACTTCGAGCCCGCCGCCGCCCGGGCCGGGTCGGCGAGGTGCACGTACTGCAACTGTTCGTTCTCGAGGCGGTCGTGCTGGGCGTCCTGGCCAGCGGGCTGATCGGGATGCCGGCGCTGATCGGCGCCGCCGTGCTCGGGATCCTCGTGCTGACCGTGACCTTCCTCCGGTCCCGGGGGCGCTGGTGGCTGGAGCGCCAGGCGATGGCCCGCCACCATCGACGCCGCCGGGCCGCCGGCCCGCCGGTCGTGTCCGATCCGCGCCTCGGCGTCCTGCACCGCCTCGCCCCCAGCCTGTCGGTGGAGAACGTGGCGATGTCCGACGGCAGCGTCGTCGGTGTGGCCCGCGACGACGCCGGGTGGTTCGCCGTGGCCGCCGTCGTCCCGCCGGAGTCCGGTGCCGGGCCGGCGCCCGGGTTGCCGCTGAACCTGCTGGCCACCGCGCTCACCGAAACCGGCCAGCAGGGCGCGGTGCTCCAGGTGGTGACCAGCACCGTGCCTCCGGACGGTGCGGAGGCCAGCCCCGTCACACCGGCCAAGGAGTCCTACCGCCGGCTGCTGGCCGGTCTGGACACCCCGGTCGTACCGGCGGAACGGACGACCTGGATCGCGGTCCGGCTGGACGCACGCTCCCTCGCCGAGGCGCTCTCGGACTACGCGGTCGACCTGAGCCTCGCTTCCTCCGTGGTGGCGGCGCTGGCCCGCCGGGTGAGCAAGTCACTGCGCCGAGTCGGAGTCGTCCACCGGCTACTGGACGCCGAGGCGCTGGTCGCGGCCCTCGCCGCGTCCTGCGGGTTCAACCCGGAAACCCGCGTCGGCGCCGAGCAGGTCCGCGAGGAGTGGTCCGCCTGGCAGTACGGCCATCTCGCGCATCGCTGCTTCTGGCTGCGCCAGTGGCCGGCGGTGGACCGGGCCGCCGCGCTGTTCGGCTGGCTGGACATCGTTCCCGCGTCGATGGTGACGGTGTCGCTGACCCTCACCGCGAAAGGCGCGGACGAGGACTTCGACCTACGCGGGCTGGTCCGGTTGACCGGCCCGGCGCAGGCGCTTCCCCAACTCTGCGGCGCGGTCGCCGACGGGGTGGGCAAGGCGGGCGGGGAACTCTTCCCGCTCGACGGCGAGCACGGCCCGGCGGTGTACGCGTCGGCGCCGACGGGAGGTGGCGCGGGATGAGCCGATCCGGAGACCAGGGACGCGCATCGGTACCGGCCACCCTCGGCGGAACGCCCGACCACCCGGCGTATCCGGGTGGCGCCGCGGCGGCGGCCCCGCCGGCCACGACCGCCCACCAGGTGCCCGCGCAGGCTGCGCCCGCCGAGAACGCGGCACTGGTCGCGGCGCCGTCGACCAGCGCCGAGACCGCGTCCACGGCCACCGCCACGGCCCTCGCGACGGCCCGTGGCGACCGGCTCGGCCGGAGCGTGGCCAGCCCGCTCGCCGCTGGGCACGGAGATCCGCGCCGACCGATCACCCCGCCGATCCATCCGTTCATGGCCGAGCCCGGCACCGCGCGGGGCCCCGCCGGACGGATGCCCCGGCTGCGGATCGGCAGCCACGCCGTCTCACCGTCCGCGCTGGCCCGGCTCAGCCCGGCCCGCTACGCCGCCGGCCTCGTCCTGGGCGCCGACCGTCGGCGCGTACCGGTGACCCTCCGGATGTTCCACCCCGAGCCCAGCCGGATCACCCTGGTCGGTGGAGTCTGGGCGGCACAGCTCGTCGCTTTCCGCGTACTGGCCCTGGGCGCACGGGTCACCGTGGTGACCGCCGAACCGGCGGTGTGGAACGCTCTCGGCCCGGCCGCGCTGGGACGGGCCGACGACCGGGTGGAGATCTGCACCGCCCCGGGCGAGGTCCGGCCGGCCAACGCCCAGCGACCGATGCTGCTGATCCACGACGTGCCACCGGCCGCCCTGGGCACCGCGCTGCCGGATCAGCCGTGGCAGACCCGTCTCACCGTCGTGCGGCGGCTCGAACCGGCCGCCGCGCGGGCACTCAAGGAAAGTGGGCTCTGTCTGCTGCAACGACTGACGGCGGCCGAGTCCGCGCTGGCCCAGCACGCTCTTCGGCTGCCCCGGGACAGCGCCCGGTTCCTCCAGGTGATGGCCGACGACATGATCACCCTGGTCGGTGCCGCCGGCGACCGCCACCTCTGGCTGCACCAGACCGATGTGGAGCACCAGGTGCTGGGACCGCCCCGCCGCTGACCGCTGGTGCGCCGGGCCGGCGTCACGCCGGCCCGGCCCCAGCCGAGTTCACTGCGTGGGCGGCAGCCAGGGCAGCTGGACCAACTGGGCGCCGCCCCGGCGGGTGAACAGCCACCCTCGACCGGCGGGAAGACGCTGCGGCTTCATGTTGCCGAACAACGCGCCCTCCTCGCGCGGGCCGGACATCATGATGGCCGGCGAGGCCAGCTCCCGGATCCGACCGATGACCGGATCGAACATGGCCCGGCCCGCGCCACCGATCCGGCGGGTCAGGATCAGGTGCAGGCCGATGTCCCGCGCCTGGGGCAGGAACTCCAGCAGGGGGGCCAGCGGGTTCACCGAGGCGCCGGCCACCAGGTCGTAGTCGTCGACCAGCACGTACAGCTCCGGCCCCTTCCACCAGGAGCGGTTGCGCAGCTGCTCCTGGGTCACCTCGCGGCCGGGAAGCCGTTCCTTCATCACCGCGACGACCTGCTTCACCAGGTCGGCGGTGACCTGCTGGGAGGTGCCGTAGCCGATCAGGTGCTCGCTCTCCACCGCGCCCAGCAGGCTGCGCCGGAAGTCCACCAGGATGAGCCGCGCCTTCGCCGGGTCGTTGCCCGACACGATGCTGCGGGCCATCGTCCGCAGGAAGGTGCTCTTGCCGCACTCGACGTCACCGAAGAGCAGCAGGTGCGGCTCAGCGGTGAAGTCCAGGCGGACCGGCTGAAGGTTGGTCTCGGCGATGCCGACCGGGATCACGCCGCCTTGCGCGGCGGGCAACGAGTCGTACGGCAGTTCGGCGGGGAGCAGCCGCACCGGCGGGGCGCCCGCCGTCGTCCAGTTCTGCTGGATCTGTTTCACCAGGTCGCCGAAGGCGTCCAGCAGGTCGTCGGTCTCCGGCCGGCCATCCATCCGGGGCAGGCCGGCGAGGAAGTGGAGCCCGTCCGGGGTGAGACCGTGGCCGTGCTGCTCGGGCACGTTGACGGCGGCCCGTCGGTTGATGACGGAGTCGGCCGGCTCGCCGAGCCGCAACTCCACCTTGGTGCCGAACATGTCGCGCACCGCGGGCCGGACGTCCATCCACCGGTTCGTCGCGGCGAGGATGTGGATG
The DNA here is from genome assembly GCF_040606825.1 of Micromonospora sp. NPDC005367. Classification (NCBI taxonomy): domain Bacteria; kingdom Bacillati; phylum Actinomycetota; class Actinomycetes; order Micromonosporales; family Micromonosporaceae; genus Micromonospora; species Micromonospora sp. NPDC005367. Next base: position 153,461 of record NZ_JBEXFP010000001.1, read on the forward strand.
CCGTACCCGAGACCCCGGTTGGTCAGCTCGGTGACCATGGGCTCCAGGTCCTCGAAGTCGGCCCGCAGCGTCGACCAGCCGTCCACCACCAGGAAGACGTCTCCGAACGGATCCTGCCGGAACCGCCCCTCGCGGCGGGCCCGGCGGTAGCCCGCCGCGCCCTCGATGCCCTCGCTGGCGAACATGGCATCCCGGGCCTGCATCAGACCGTGCAGCTCGGCGATGGTCCGGCGGACCTTGTCCACCTCACGCTTGTTGGCCACGCCACCGACGTGCGGCAGCCCGCTCAGCGCGGCGAGCGTGCCGCCACCGAAGTCGAGGCAGTAGATCTGCGCCTCCCGGGGCGTGTGGGTGAGAGCGAGGCTGGTCACCAGCGTCCGCAGCAGGTTGCTCTTACCGGTCTGCTGCGCGCCCACCACCATCACGTTGCCGGCCGCGCCGGACAGGTCGATCCAGAACGGGTCGCGGCTCTGCTCGAGCGGCTTGTCCACGATCCCGGCGACGCCCTGCAGGGCGCCGTGCCGGGCCTCGGTCGCAACGGTGAGGCCCCGCTGCGGGAGCGGCGCGATCGAGCCGAGGAGCTGGTCGAGGGTGGGCGGTTCGTCCAGCGGGGGGAGCCACACCTGGTGTGCCGCCGGCCCGCGCCCCTCCATCCGCTCCACCAGGACGTCGAGCAGGCTCTCCCCGACGAACTCCTCGTTCGGCGCCTCGACGGCCTCGTCCGGCTCCTCGTCGGTGACCACCGGCACGTAGTCGGTGCTGTAGTCGCGTACCGGGTCGATCTGCCGACCGCCTACGGTCGGCACACCGCTCTGGTGCCGTACTGCGCCGGAGACGTACGCGGCCTTGAACCGGATCAGGCCCTCCGTACCCGCCTTCAGGTAACCGTGCCCGGGCGAGCGGGGCAGCTCGTACGCGTCCGCCACACCGAGCACCGCCCGGCTCTCCATCGAGGAGAAGGTCCGCAGACCGAGCCGGTACGACAGGTGCGTCTCCAGCCCGCGCAGCCGCCCCTCCTCCAGCCGCTGCGAGGCGAGCAGCAGGTGCATACCGAGAGACCGCCCGACCCGGCCGATCTGCACGAACATGTCGATGAAGTCGGGGCGGGCGCTGAGCAGCTCGCTGAACTCGTCGACCACCATGAGCAGGCTCGGCAACGGCGCGAGCGGCACCCCCGCGGCCCGGGCCCGCTCGTAGTCCCGCTGCGACGCGTAGTTCCCGGCCCGGCGCAGCAGCTCCTGCCGGCGGGTGATCTCACCCTGGATGGCGCCGAGCATCCGGTCCACCAGGAAGAGTTCCTCGGACAGGTTGGTGATGACGGCGCTGGTGTGCGGCAGACGGTCCAGCGCCGCGAACGTGGCACCACCCTTGAAGTCGACAAGCACCAGGTTGAGGATCTCCGGGCTGTGTGTCACCGCGAGCGCGAGCACGAGCGTACGGAGCAGCTCACTCTTGCCGGAGCCGGTGGCACCGACCAGCAGGCCGTGCGGGCCCATGCCCTCCTGGGCCGACTCCTTCAGGTCGAGTTCGATCGGGCGTCCGCTCTCGTTGACGCCGATCGGCACCCGGAGCCGGTTGCGGGTCGGGCGGTTCACCCAGGACTCGGTGAGGTCCAGCTCGTACGGGTCACCGAGGCCGAGCAGCTCGGCCAGGCCGAGGTCGACGTTGACCGCCTGCTGCTCCTGGTAGGACACCGCGGACAGGCGCAGCGGAGCCAGCTCACGGGAGAGCACCTCGATCGCGTCCCGGTCGAGGGCGTCGGCCTGGCCGACCCGGGTCGTGCCGTCGGCCGTGGTGCCGGAGACGCTGCCGTCGTCGGCGACGTCCAGCACCACCGACGTCTCGTCGAGCAGCCGGGGCGGACGCGTGGTGAGATCCAGGACCGTGACCCCGGCCAGCCCGCCCTCGGTCATTAGGTGGTCGGCGCCTCCGACGTGCCCGCCGTCGATCACCACCAGCACGTACGGCAGCGTCGACTGGGTCGCGGCGGGGTCGAAGCGGGGCCGGTTGCTCAGTACGTCGACGAGCATCGCCTCCAGCGCGACCACAGTCGGCGCGAACAACCGGATGGGCCCGACGGCGTCGAGCTTCTCCGGGTGTTGCGCGTGCGGCAGCCACTTCGCCCACTCCCATTCGGCCCGCCGGTCCTCGGCGACGCAGAGGGCGACGAGCAGGTCCTCGGGGGCGTGGAAGGACGTCATCTGGGCCAGAATCGCGCGGACCAGGCCCGACGCGGCGTCGCCTTCGCCCCGGAGGTAGACGTGCGAGAAGTCGCGCAGCGCGATCGCCACCGGCAGATCGGGCACCACCGAGTAGGTCGAGACGAAGCGGCGCAGTGCCAGCGCGCAGAGCGGCTCCAGCTCGTCCACCGGCCGGGCCTGCGGCGGCACCAGAGGCGTCGCCACCTCCTGCGGCCCGAGCGCGATACGCACCACGCCGAAGTCCGCGTCGCCTCGGCGGCGCTCCCACAACCGCCCGCTGCTCGCGGTGGACCAGAGGGCGTCGGGGTCCGGGTGCCGGTAGTGGAGGGCCTCCCGCTGCTGACGGATGGTGGCCCGCACCTGCGCCCGGAGCTGGGCGAGTCGGCGCATGTACTGGCGCCGGGACTCGATCATCTCCTTCTTGCCCGGGCCGGACTGGTTCACCACCATCACGGCGATCATGCCGAGGATGGAGACGCCGTACATGCCACCGACCACGTAGGTCATCACACCGCCGCGCTGCATGCCCATCATCAGGCCCATCGCGGCGGCGCCCGCCGCCATGGGCAGGATCATCAGCATGCGGGTCCAGCCACGGCCACCCGCCGGGGGCACCTCGGGCGGGGGATCGAGCAACACCTCACCGGTCGGCAGCATGGGCGCCGGCCGACGAGGCGGCCGTTTGACGACCACCAACGACGACATCTGCCAGTCCCTCCCACCACATTGGCCGACAGCGGCGCCAATCCTATAGACCGATGGTCCTGCGCACGGACCGCTGCCCACCGATGGACGGACGCCGGGCTCGATCCGGCCGTGTTACGTTGACCGACGCGGAGGCCGAGGAGCGACCGCGCGCAGACGCATGCACGGGAGGTGACCAGCGTGACGGCCCCCGGCGGTCTCAGTCTGGCCAGGGTGACTATCGCCGCTCCCAAGCGGCGGATGGACGTGGCGTTACCGAACGGCATGCTCGTTGCGGAATTGTTGCCACACCTGCTCCGGCACGCCGGTGAAGGGCTCGGCGACGTCGGTGAGCAGCAGGGCGGCTGGGTGCTCCGGCGAGCCACCGGCACACTGCTGGAGGCCAACCGGAACCTGTCCACGCAGGGCGTACGCGACGGCGAGCTGCTGCACCTGAGGCCCGGCCGGGACGAGTGGCCGGAGCTGGCGTACGACGACGTGGTCGAGGTGATCGCGAGCAGTGCGCGGCGAGCCGGTCGAGCCTGGAGCGACGACGCCACTCGACGATGTGCGCTGGCGGTCACCGCGGCGCTGCTCGGGGTCGGCCTGATCGCGTTGCTGGCGGTCGGTTCGCCGTGGCTCGTACCGGCGCTGGTGGCGCTCGGCGTCGCGCTGCTGCTGGCGGTCGCCGGGCCGGTGCTCTCTCGGGCCATGGGCGACGCCACCACCGGCGCGGTGGTGGCCGCCGCGGGTCTGCCCTACGGCTTCTTCGGCGGGGCCCTGCTGGCGACCCCGGACGGCACACCGGTCACCGGTATCGGCGCCCCGGGGCTGCTGCTCGGCTCGGCCACGCTGCTGGTCTTCAGCCTGATCGGGTACGCGGCGGTCGCCGGCGTGCAGCGACTCTTCATGGCCGGGCTCGCGGCCAGCGTCACGGGCCTGCTCGCCGCCCTGCTCAGCTACGGTGGGGTCTCCACGGCCGGCTCGGCCGCCGTCACGCTGACCGCCGTCATCGGTCTGCTGCCCGGCTACCCGCTGATCGCGAGTTGGCTGGGCAAGCTGCCCGTGCCGGAGCTGCCCGACCGGCCGGAGGAGATCCTCAAGGACCGGCCGGTGCCCGAGCGCGCGAAGGTCTTCGTGACCGTCGCCCGGGCCACCGAGCTGCTCTCCGGAATGCTGCTGTCCGTCGCGATCTGCGGCGCGCTGGCCATCGCTTTCCTCCTCAACCACGACCACACACCGGCGGGCGCGCTGCTCGCACTCTGTGGGTCCGGCGCGATGCTGCTGCGCGCCCGGCTGTTCCCCAGCGCCGAGCAGCGGGTGCCGCTGCTGGCGGGCGGCCTGCTCGGGCTGGTCGCCCTCGCGATGGGCGAGATGTCCGACACCGAGGCCGGCGCCGGACGGCTGCTGGTTCTGGTCGTTGTGCTCGCCGCGCCCGCGCTGGTGCTGGCGGCCGGGCTGCGGTTCAGCCGCCGGCGACCGACGCCGCATCTCGGCCGGGCCGCCGACATCGCGGACGTGGTCGCCATCATGGCGCTCATTCCGCTGGCCTGCGCGGTGATCGGCCTGTTCGGGGCGATCCAGGGAATGTTCGCCTCGATCGGCGGGTGAGGCACGGATGGCGACGCGGCGGGATCAGCTCCAGTCGTACCAGTTCATGACCCAGCGGGTCATCTCCGCCTTCGTGATGCGGGAGACCGATCCGCAACAGTCGCCGCTGCGGCGCGGCATCGGCGCGCTCTTCGGCGGGCTGATGGTGGCCGTGCTCGTCGCCGCCGGCGTCGGCATCTACGGCCTGCTGACCAAGGTGGGCGGCGAGAGTTGGCGCAAGCCCGGCTCGGTGGTGGTCGAGAAGGAGAACGGCGCCACCTACGTCTACCTGGACGGCAGGTTGCACCCGACGCTCAACTACACCTCGGCGCTGCTGGCCGTGGGCCGGCCCGGCGCTCCGGTGGCGCGCGTCTCCAGCGCGACCCTCACCGGTGTGCCGCGGGGTGTCCCGATGGGCATCCCGAACGCGCCCGACTCGCTGCCCGGAGTGAAGGAGCTGACGGGCCTGCCCTGGTCGGTCTGCTCCACGTCGAACCCGGACGGCAGCGGCCAGGTGGCGACCAGGGTGACCCTCGCGCTCTCCGTCACGCCGTCCGCGGCGACCGGGGTCGGCGACGGTGGGCTGCTCGTCAAGGATGCCGCGCTCGGCATGGAATACCTCGTGTGGCACGGCCGCCGGCATCTGGTGCAGGAACCACGGGTCCTGGTGCCCGCGCTCTTCGGCGCCGTCAGCCCCGCCCCGGTCGGCACCTCCTGGCTCAACGCGCTGCCGGCCGGCACGGATCTCGCCGCTCTGCCGATCGCGAACCGGGAGAAGCGGTCGGACGCGGTACCCGGGCGGCGCAACGGCGACCTGCTGGTCGCGCAGACCGGCTCCGGGCCCCAGCACTACCTGGTGCTCGCCGACGGCGTCGCACCGATCACCCCGGTGCAGCAGGTGATCCTCAGTGGACGGTACGGTCGCCAGCCGGTCGAGGTGCCGGTCTCCGAGGTGACCTCGCTACCGGCGAGCGATCAGTTGCCCAAGGCCGCGGCGAACGGTCAGCTGCCGGCGACGCCACCGCATCTCGTCCCGATCGACCGAGGTCAGCAGATCTGTGCCGTGAACCGGGAATCCGGGAGCCCGCCGGAGCTGACGGTGGGCGGCGTCGTACCCGGCGCGGAACGGGCCACGCCGACCGGCTCCGTCTCACCCGACGGCATCCCGCTCGCGGACCAGGTCCTCGCCCCGGCGGGCCGCGTCACCGTGCTGAAGGCGCTGGGTAGCCCCGGCTCGTACAGCATCGTCACCGACCTGGGCATCCGGTACCCGGTCCCGTCGGCGGCGGCGCTCGCGCTGCTCGGCTACCCGGCCGAAATGGCGCTGGACGTACCGCCCAGCCTGATCCTGCTCATCCCGACCGGACCGTCGCTGGACCCCCGCGCCGCCACGATGCCCGCCACCGCCGCCGCGGTGGGCGCGGGGAGCTGAGGAGCACCGGGCCCCAGCACCCGCCGCCGCCGACGGGCGGGACCGAGCCTCGGCGCGGCGGACGTACCGGATCCTCGCGCGCCCACGCTCGGCCGGACGCGGCGAGGTCCGGGTGCTCGCAGCACGCGCCGAGCAAGCCCGAACCCCTGACTCGACGAGCCGCAGCGACCGGCGCGGCGCGTCGAGCGCCCGGTTTCAGCGGACCGGGCCGGCGGGGACCTCGTCGAAGAGTTGAATGGGCGGCCCCGGCTCGTCGGGCTCCGGCGGCGTCACCGGTCGGGACGCCACCGCCGCCCGCCAACGCCGACGCCGGGCCCGCGGCAACATGATCGCGACGATGGACACCACCAGGACCACGATCAGCGCGGCCAGCGCGCCGATGAGAGCGGTACGGCGACTCGCCGCCTCGTCCGGGTCGGAACGGTCCAGGCCGGCGGTGAATCCGGGCATCGGCACCGGCCGCTCGTCCGGCAGCAGGTGGCCGTTGATCGCGCCGTACGGGTTCACCACGCCGTGCCCGTACTGGTAGGGATCGGCTCCGGACACCGCGGTCGCGGTGAGCAGCTGAATCAGCTCGCTACGCGGGACCCCGTCCCGCTTGGCCAGGGTGAGCGCCACCGAGGCCGCGACGAAACCACAGGCCAGCGCCGTGCCATCGGCCGCCTCGGTCAACCCGCCACCACGTTGGGTGGTGGTGATGCCGACCCCCGGGGCGACGAGGTCGAGGTAGGGGCCGAACTGCGACCGGCCCCAACGCTGGCCCTCCTGGTCGATCGCCCCGACCGCGAGCACCTCCGGGTATCCCGCCGGGTACGACTGCGGATTATCGTCGTCGCCGTGGTCGCCGCTGGCGGCCACCACGACGCTCCCCCGGTCGACCGCCCTGCGTACCGCCGTCCGCAGCGCCGGATGGTCCTTGTCCGAGTCGACGGCGACCGCGATCACCTGGGCGCCCTGGTCGACCGCCCAGGAGATGCCGTTGGCCAGCACCTGCGGATCGGTCGGCGCGTCGTCGGGGCTGGCATCGTCGCGCACCCGGACGGGCAGGACGCGGGCCGCCGGGGCGAGGCCGGTGAACCGGGCCCCGTCGGCCCGACGGGCGACGATCAGTCCCGCTACCCGGGTACCTGCCCCGTTGCAGTCGCTGTCCGCGCCACCGAACCCACGGACCGCGTCGTACCCGCCGAGTACCCGGCCGCGTAGCTGCGGGTGTGACGCGTCCACACCGGAACTGAGGACCGCGACGGTCACACCCGCGCCCTGGCTGAACGGCCACACCTCATCGGGGTTGAGCACCTGCTGTGCCCAGGGCATCGCGGCGACCGGAGCGCCCGGCCGCGCACACTCCGGTGCCGCCTGAGCCGCCGCCGCCGGCCCGACCAGACCGGCAGCCATGGTGACGGCGACGGCCGCCCCGGCCGTCCAGCGTCGTACCGTCCGTGCCGTCCGTGCCGTACGACGGTTCGCCATCCCGACCTGTACCTCCGTCATCTCGCGCCGGCCCGCCGTGCGGCCGGCAGAGCCGTACCGATCCGGTCGTCGTCGACCCGCACCGCCCGGCCCTCGGCGACGGCCGTGGCGGCGGCCTCCCACAGCGTGGTGGGAACCGCGCGCAGGGCGTGCCAGAACGAGCCGAAGCCGTCCGCGCACCGGTGCAGCAACCGGTCGCCGACCTCCGCGGGGCTGTCGCCGTCGCGGGCTCGCGGGTCGTCATCGTCCCAATACCAGATCGACCCCGAGTCGTCGCCCCGGATCTTCACCAGGAGCAGCCCACCCTGCACATGGCCGATGGCCAGCCAGTCCGAGGGGAAGCGATCCGCCCACCAGGTGTTGGCGTAGTTCAGGTCCTGGAGTCCGTCGGCGCGGGCGAGACCGAGGAACGGCTGGTCGACCACGAAGCCGAACCGCGGGTGCACGCCCGGCCAGCCGGGCCGACCACCGTTGGTCCGGGTGAGGAAGTCCCGGTAGCCGGCGGGCAGTGTGCCACCGAGCCGCTCCTCGACCAGGGCCACCACCTCCGGCGACAGTCGCTCGGCGACCTCGATCGGCGGGGGGTCGACGCTGTCCACCGGCAACCCCCGCCGCCCGTGGTCGGCGTCGCCGGTGCTGATCCCACCCAGGTGCCGGAAAGCGGCGTGCAGTTCGGCGGGGACCAGCGCCACCCGGCGGGCCCCGGCCAGGTGCGCCCAGGTCCAGCCCACGGTGGTACGGGCGTCGGGGTCGGTCGGGTCGGCCAGCACCAGGTTGGCGGTGACCACGGCCAGCACCCGAGCGACGTCCACCCCGGTGCCGGGCGGCAGCGGCGGCAGCTCGACCACCTCCCGGGCGTACGGGATCCAGTCGGGCAAACCGTGTGGGTCGACGGCCACGCCCTGGCGGTACCGGATCCGCAGCATCGGGGAGGCCGGGTGGAACACGCCGAAGGCGTACCGTGCGCCGGGGACCCGCACCTCCGAGCTCACCTCGGCCACCCGCCGGAGGTGTCCTCGCCGGAGGCTGCGGCGTCCTCGTCGGCGGCTGCGGCGTCCTCGTCGGCGGCGGGCCAGAGCAGCAGGAACTGCACCTGCTCGGCGGGCAGGGTGATGCCCGCGGGGGAGTCCGGGTCGACGGCGAGGGCGTGCCCCTGCGGCCAGACCGTGAGCAGCGAGACGAGGGTGGCGCGCAGGCTCGGCGTACCGTCCGGGTAGGCCCGCTGGAAACGCTCCGGCGTGGTGAAAACCTCGATCATCGGCTCCTCCGGCGGCCCGACGGGACGCCACGGGAAGTCGAGGTCGACCACCTGGGCCGGATCGTCCACGGGGCGGGCCGTCGGGAGCACCACCATCGCGTCCAGCAGGGCGTCCAGGTAGCCGGCCACGTCCCCGCTCTCCCCGGCGGCGAGCAGCAGCTCGGCGGTGTCCGGTTCCGGGCCGGGCATCGCCCGCGCCATCGCGGCCTCGAACTCCGCCATCAGGTCGCCGTCGTCGCCGTCGGTGACCGCGGCGGTGATCTCCTCACCGGCGGTCGTCTCGGCCACCTCGGCGAGGACCTCCAACCCGGCGGGTACGGCCAGCTCGCCGTCCGCCGCCGCCCGCAACGCCTCCACCGGCAGGTACACGTCCAGCGGGGTACCCGGGTTGACCGCCAGCTTCCAGTCGGCCACCGGCCACCGCTCACGCAGCTCGTCGTACCCGGTCACGGTGTAGGCGTCGGCCACCCCGGCGACCCGGGGCGCCATCGTCCGCACCGAGGTGAACACGGGCAGGAACGGCTGCCCGAAGAGGTCCATGGTGATGAACCGCTGGCCGCTGGTGTCGGTGTCGCCGCTGCGCTGCGGCAGGTAGAGCTCGACCCGGGTCAGGATCCGGAAGAACTCCACCCGGTCGTCGGCCTGCGCCGCGCGCAGCAACGCCCGTTCGGTGTCGTTGGCCGGCTGCCAAGACTCGTCCACGACGGGTCTCCTCCCCCACGCGCCGTCGAGCTTCCCGCGCTGTCGGGTCCGAGCCTAGCGATCCGGCGTCGATGGGCGGGACCCCGCCGACGATGCACGCTAGGCTACGGGCCGGTCGCCGTCGATCGCCGTCCCCTGAGGAGGATCCATGCGACGCCTCGCCACGGTCGCTGCGTTGACCGCGCTGCTGGCCGGCTGCTCGCCGGACACGTCGGCCCTGGACGCACAGAAGCCGGTGCAGCAGAAGGTCACCCTCGAGATGGCGCTGATCGGTCCGATCGAGTTCTTCGACATGGTGGTGCAGTGGGGCCACAACAACGTGGCGACCCAGGAGGAACGCACGCCGGCGCCGAACTGGGTCAAGGATCTGACCCTGACCTGGCCCGACGACAAGTACGTCTACGTCACCGGGTCCGCTCGGAAGAAGCCCAACGTGGACGATCGACTCGCCTTCGTCAACGGGCAGCCGTCGGTCGAGTGCCGGCTGCGCATCAACGGCCAGGTGGTCGAGACAGACACCAGCGCCGCCCCGCAGTGCGACTTCAACCTCTCCGCCACCCCGCCGCCGGCCCCGAGCGCCAGTGCCGGCTGACGTCTGCTCGGGGCATCAGCCCAGACGGCGCAACACGGTGCCGTAAGCCGAACGGACGGCGGTGAGGCGGCTGGTCCGGAACCGGCCCGGCTCCCGCTGGTAGACGGAGCGGCCCAACGGGCTCCAGACGGCGGTGAACGGCACCCGGCTGCCGCCCGGCGGCACGAACTTCAGCGCCTCGTCCACCGCCGCGACCGCCGCCGTCAGCCGCGTACGGCACCGCCGCCGATCCGCCTCCGGCAGCCGCTCCGCACCGGCCGGTACGCCCCGGGCGTGCCCCTCGGCCACCCACAGCCACTCCCCCGCGTCGATCAACGCGGACGGCTCGGCGGAACCGTAGTGGAAGCTCCCCCCGCCGTTCTCCGGCTCGGCCGGCAGCCGGAAGAGGAACTCCCGGGTAGTGCCGCAGCGTTCGCAGGGACCCGCGTACCGGCGCGCCAGGGCGCCGTCCGGCAGCGTGAGGATCGCGGAGGCACGAGGGAACCGGCCCTCCCCGCAGCCACACGGGCGCAGGTCCATGTAGAGGTGCGCCTCGTTGGAAGTACGGGCCGCGAGCGCAGTCACGACGGGCTCCAGGGCATGTTGTTCAGGTAGAAGTCGCGGATCACCTCGAGCCGTCGCCGCCGGAAGCGGCCCGGGTCACGCTGGTAGACCGTACGCCCCCGGGTCGACCAGAACGCCGACTCGGGAATCACGTCGCCCTCGGCCGGGACGAACTTGCGGACCTCCTCCATGGCCGCCACCGCGGTCCAGCGCAGATCCGCCGCCTCGGCGTCGTCGCCCTGCCGTTCGGCCACCTCCGACGCCTCCCCGCACCAGTCGGCGACCAGCAGCCACTCGCCCGGGTCGAGCAGCGCCGAGGGCTGCGGCCCGCCGAAGCGGGTGGTGGGATGCGGGCCGGGAGAGGCGGGGGCGGGCTGCCCATCCGGCAGCGCGAAGACGAACTCGCGCTGCTCACCGCAGTCCGCGCAGTGACCGCTGTACCGGTACGCGGGCCGGGTCCCCTGCGCGGTGGGCGTTTCTTCCCAGGTGGCCTCCATCGACCCGCACCGCGGGCACGGATGCAACTCCAGGTAGAGGTCCGCCTCGTCGCGACTGCGTACGGCGGGCAGCAGCGTCATCACACCTCCCGGTAGTGCCCGGTGTCCGGGTCGAGTCCCATGATCTCCCGTGCCCGGCGCATGTACTCACGTTCGGCCTCCGGCGATGGTGGTCGACGGTTCGCCGAGTCGGCACCCTCGGGGGTGAAGTCCGCATCGTCCACCCGGTGCTCCGCCTGCCACCGGTTGTGCAGCTCGGCGAGCTCCCGTAGTCGCCGCTGCCGCTCCGGATCGGTCTTCATCGTCGCACCGTCTTCCTTTCCCACCGTGGTCGTCGCACAGAGCGCGGTCCCGGCTGCCGGTCAACCGCCTTCGGTTCCCGCCGGCCGGTCACACCGGCAGCAGCAGCCGTTCCGCGAGGGGCTTCCGCTCCCAGGCGGCCGGCCGGTCCGGGCCGCCGGTCACCGTCCACGCGTAGACATCCACCGCCGTGGCGATCTCCGAGACGAAGTAGTAGTTGTGCGAGAAGAACGTCAGCGTCCACTGCCCGCCAACACCCTGCTCGAATGCGGGCGGAGCCACCGCAGGAGCGTCGGGCGCGACCATCACCCGCGCGAAGTGATCGACCTCGCGTACCAACCAACCCGCTGGAGTGCCCTCCGTCGCGGCGAACGGATGCACGACCGGGCGATCGATCCGCCGCGTCGAATACAACTCGCCGAGAAGCTCCGCATAAGCCAGCGGGCGCAACCCGGCACCCACCCGGCGACCGAGCTCCGCCATCACCTCCGGTTCGTTCAGGTGCAGCGGCTCACCCCGCACCGGAGTCAGCAGGCCGTGGGTGACGAATACCGGTTGCCCCGAGGCCACGACCCGGACCGCGTCGGATACCCAGTCCTGCCCGGCCACAGCCCAGTCGGCGAGGGTCGCCCGATAGCCGTAACGGCGCGTTCGGAGTGAAACCCAATTCGGCGCTGTCCAGGTTTTCTCAACTGTTTCCCCGGGGCTCAGCACGTAACGCTGAATCGCCTCGACGGTCCGCTCCGTATCCACCCGGGCACCCTCCCCGTCCCAACCGGCGGCGACCCAATCCTGCCACAGTGGCCCACCAGGCCGCGTCCTGTCGATCATGTGGAGCCGGGGCGGAATCCAGGTGCCGGCCGCCGAGCGTCCGACCGGGCCCGGGGGCCCCGGGGGCGAAAGTCGCTGTCACCCGCGCCCGGGCTCCGTCCGGCCGGGCCAGGTCCGCCGGGCCTCCGCCAGCTTCTGATGAACTTCCGGGACGAACCCGAGACGCCGCAACGGCCCGCGCCGGATCTGGAAGGAGTCCCGGAACTCGAGCGAGGCGTCCCGGTGGGCCGCGTACAGGAAGACGGTTCGCTCCGCCGGGCCGAGCAGCGCGCCCAGCAGCGGGCCGGACAACGGTTTGTTCATGCGGTTGTTGGCGATCATCGCGGCGCACCGTGCCCCGGCCTCCGTCATCCGTGACCGCACCGCCGACATCACCCAGCGCGAGAACTCGTCGGGATACCCGTTGCGGCGATACAGCTCGGTGAGATCGACCGGTTCCGTCCGCACGGCGCTTCCGGTCGTTCCGAGCGTCAGCCACAGCGAGTTCACGAACAACCTCGACGACGATCGCGCGGGCAGCTCGGCCAGCACCCACTCCACTATTCGCAGGTAGTCGTCGCGTACGTGGTCCGGCAGCCGATCCAGGTGCGCGAGGCTCGCGTCGTACATGGGCCAACGTTCGCCCGTCGGCCCATCGTCGTCAAGCCGGGAGTGGGCGCAGCACCCGCTCGGCAATGGTCTTCCGCACCCAGGTAGCCGCCCGGTCCGGACCACCGGAAACCGTCCAGGCATAGACATCTACCGCTGTCTGGATCTCCAGCGAGTAGGAGTTGTGCGAGAAGAAGGTCAACGTCCACTGCCCGTCCGTCCCCTGCTCGAATGTCGGCGGAGCCACCGCGGGAGCGCCGGGCACGGCCACGACCCGAGCGAAGTGGTCAGCCTCGCGCACCAACCATCCCGGTCGAGCAGTTCGGTTCACACCGAACGGATGCACCACCGGCCCGTCGATCTCCCAAGCCGAGTACAACTCGCCGAACAGCTCCGCATACGACAACGGACTCAACCCGGCGCCCACCCGGCGACCGAGGTCTGCCATCACCTCCGGGCGGTTCAAGTGCAGCGGCTCGCCCCCTGTCGGAAAGAGCAGGCCGTGGGTGGTGAATATCGGCTGGCGCGAGGCCACCACCCGGATCGCCGCATCCACCCAGTCCTCACCGGCAACGGCCCAGTCCGCGGGCTTGGTCGAATACATGGCTACCGACGTACTCACGAAGACCGCGTCCGGGAGGATCGACAGATTGTCGATGGTCTCGCCGGGCGTCAGCACCTGTCGCTGAATCGCCTCGGCAATCCGCTCCGTGTTCACTCCGGCACCTATCCGTCGTAGCGAGCGGCAGCCCTCATCCTGCCACAGCAGCCCACTCCGCCGGTTCCGCCGAACACACACCCGGACGCCCTCTTCGCCGCGTGGACAGCTGGCGTCAACCGCGGCCGGAACCCGTCCGGTCGGGCCAGGTCCGCCCGGCGTCCGCCAGCTTCTGATGAACCTCTGAGACGAACCCGAGACGCCGCAACGGCCCGCACCGCATCCGGAGGGCGTGAGCGCACCGCCGCGCCGCTGCGGCGGGCACGAACGATGAGCGGTGGTCGGTCGGCCCCTGCTCCGCTAGGGAAGCGGAAGCAGTACCCGCTTGGCGAGGGTCTTCCGTTCCCAGGTAGCCGGCCGGTCCGGACCACCGGTCACCGTCCAGGCATAGACGTCCACCGCCGTGTCGATCTCCAGCAGGTAGTAGTTGTGCGTGAAGAATGTCAAGGTCCACTCCCCGCCCGCGCTCTGCTCGAACACCGGAGGTGTCACCGGCGGCGCGTCAGGCGCGACCATCACGCGGGCGAAATGGTCGGCCTCGCGCACCAGCCAACCCGCCCGAACGGTCTGCGTGGCAGAGAACGGGCGCACCACCGGACCGTCGATCTTCCAGCCCGAGTAGAGCTCGCCGAACAGCTCCGCGTACGCCAGCGGGCTCAACCCGTCCCCCACCCGGCGACCGAGCGCCGCCATCACCTCCGGGCGATTCAGGTGCAAGGGTTCACCCTCGAGAGGAAGAAGCAGTCCGTGGGTGACGAATATCGGTTGGCGAGCGGCCACGACCCGGACCGCGTCGGCCACCCATTTCTCCCCGGCCACAATCCAGTCGGCAGTACGCGCCCAGTACATCGCGGTCGAGGTGTCCAGGGTGACTGATTCGGAGTCGGTCCATATCTTGTCGACGGTGCTCGTACGCTCCAGCACGTAGCGTTGGATCGCCTCGGCGGTCCGCTCCGTATTCACTCGGACACCTCTCCGTCATGGCTCAGCGGCGGCATATCATCCTGCCACAGTGGTCCGACCTGCCGGATAGGTCGAGCAGCCGACAGGAACTGGACCAGGCGCGGTCAGCGGCCAGAGAGCGCGAGTCCGGCGCGGAAGACCGCCACCTGCCCCGCCGGCGTCGGCGGGCCACCTGCGGCCAGAGCCTCCGCGAGCTCGCGAGGAGGTGCCACGCCGTACTCGGTCAGGTAGTAGCCGAGTGCCTCCGGCCACACCCACCGGCCGTCGGTGCGGTACCCGCCCGGCACGACGTCGCCGCGCCCCGGCTCGACCAGGTCAGGCAGACGTTCGACCCGACCGGGCACAGCCGCGCCCGCCGCCAACCGCTCCGCCAGCGCCCGGCGTTCCGCCACCGGTACGCGCAGAGCTCCGGACCGCACGAAGTCCGTCAACCGCTCCTCGCTCAGCGCCACCCGGACCCGGCCGGCGTCCGGCGCCCACAGCAGCGCCGCCCCGGCCAGCGCCGCCCGGTGGTACGACGGGATCTCGTCGCCGGTCCACCACACCTCGACCTGCGGCGCCGGGTCGCCGTCCTCGGCGATCGAGCGTTGCGTCTCGTACACGAGATCCCAGGCCGGTACGCCCGGCGCCGCCTCGGCGAGATACACCGGACGTGCCGCGGCTCCGGGCTCCGTTCCCACCCGCCAGGCCCGCCAGACACCGACCACGCCCGGCTCGACGGTGAGCATCACCATCGCCGTGTCGTCGGACGGCTCGGTGAGGCGGTTGGCGAGATCGGCGAGGGAACCAAGCTCCGGCGACAGATCGGTCAGGTCGTCGGGATCGCCGCCGGTGAGATCCAGTCGAGGTGGGATGCGGGGGCCCGCCTCCGCCAGCACGGTCGGCGGCACCGGCAGGAACCGGAACGGTCCGACGGCCGGCGGATCAGCGGCCACTGGCACCTGGTCGAACAACTGGGGCTTTCCACCCGGCACGTCCAGAACGTCCAGGACGCGGGCCAGCAGGTCGCGGTCGGCCGGGGCCAGCGGGACGTCCAGCTCCACCGCCGCCACCGACACGGCGTCCGGCAGATAGCGCAGGTCGCCGCTACCGAAGAGTTCACGGAGCCGGGTGAGCATCTCGTCCGGCACCCGGCCGGCGAGCCGCAACAGCATCCGGTGCACGTCGGCGAAGAACTGGCCTGTGTCGTCCCAGCCCGTTCCGTCCGTCACGGTCAGCCCTCTTCCATCACGATGATCTCGCAGTTGTCCCGGAACTCCTCGGGCAGGCCGGCCCGCACCTGCTCGACCAACTCAGGATGATCGGATGTCCGTCGCATCTTCGATCGGGGTGGGAAGACGGCCTCGTCGTCCTCGGCAAACGACGAAAAGACGGAGATGTCGCGCGCTTGCTCGCCGGTCAACAGGTAGACGACCAGCACCTTACCGCCCGAGGCCGGATTCTCCGACATGAACCGCACCGCGACGTCGAGCCGACGGCTGACACTGAGGAATTCCCGCGCTGTGCCGACCGGCAGCGTGGAGCTGCCATAGATCGGCGAGTGGACCGGGGTGATCCAGTCGCCCCGGTAGGCGACCTTCGGGCGTTCCGGGCTACCGAGGGCGGGTAGTTGCATCATCGCGTCGTGGACCATGTCCGCGTGCCAACGCATCTCGTCGAGAAGTTGTGGCGAGACATCGTCCAACTCGCGCCGGATCTGCCTCCAGGCCGCCGCGGCGTCCCGCTTGGCCCGCAGCTTGTCGAGCCGGGCCCGCGCCTCCTCGCGCCGGTTCCCCAGTTGTTTCTCTTCGGCCGTTCGGCTGTTCGCGTCGACGATCCGGCGGTGGGCGTCGACGTACCGTTGCGCCGGCTCCGCCAGTTCGGATCGAGAGTTGAGGTGACCCTCCCCGACATGGACCACGGGACGCAGCTTCAGGGGTAGCGGCAACGCCTTCGAGTTCGCCGCCAGGTTGTCGAGGTAGTTGGTCACCAGCTCACGGACCTTGCGATCGAAGAGCACCTCCATCGGCACGTCTCCGGCCAGCCGGGTCCACAGGTGGCTCCGGATGACGTTGTTGATCAGATAGTGACTGTGCCGGGTGTAGACGGTCAGCGCCATCACGTGCGGCTTCGACAGCCGCTGGCCCAGCTCCCGCACGGCGGCCGAGTCGGTCGGGTCGATGCCGTTGCGCCGCAGCCAGTCGGCCAGGTCCGTGTCCCGGACCTGACCGCGCTCCAGCTGCGGCCACAGCCGGTCGGCGATCTGTGGCACCTTGTGCTGCGTCTCGGAGAAGCCGCGCGGATCGACGGCGTGTTCCAGGTAGCGGGCCTCGTGCGGGAGGAGCCCGTCGACGCCGACCTCCCGTCGCAGCGTCGGCAGATCGATGTCCGGAAGGGCCCGGTAGAGATCCACCGCGGTGAACCGGGTGCCGGGCGGACGCACGTCGACCCGCGCGACGCCGGCGATCTCCGACCCGCGCAGGATCTCGAAGAGGCTGTGGTCGC
Source organism: Micromonospora sp. NPDC005367 (assembly GCF_040606825.1). NCBI lineage: Bacteria > Bacillati > Actinomycetota > Actinomycetes > Micromonosporales > Micromonosporaceae > Micromonospora > Micromonospora sp. NPDC005367. The sequence continues at coordinate 170,314 of NZ_JBEXFP010000001.1, forward strand.
GGGCGGGAAGCATCCACCCCATCAGCCCGCTGAGGAACCGCTCCAGCTGCGGACCGTCGAGACCGATGAACCGGGCGGCGGTCAGCATCCGGGCCGTGGTGCCGGAGACACCGTCGATGACGGGGAATCCGTCCCGGCCGACCCACCAGGCCCACGGTCCGTGGTCGGTGTCGTGCGCGACGACGCCCTCCCGCCACGGCAGCTTGTCGTGTTCGCTCAGCGGCTCCCCGATCTTCTGCCGCTGCACCTGGTCCACGTAGGCCCGCTCCAAATGTCCGAGCGGGGTGCCCAGGCGGGCGTAGTGGTCCGGGGTCGTGGCGAGTTCCTGCTGCACACGGATGGGCCGATCGTCACGAGGGCGTTGGCTCACGGTCATCTCGACCAGGTCACGGATGCCGTGTTCGGAGTTGCGTGCCACGTTGCCGGTCGCGAAGAAGTCACGGCCGAACCTGAGCTTCTCCTGCAAGCCCTCCGGCATCACCCGGTTCAGGTTGCCGTCGAGCAGCTCGCCCATCCGGCGCACGGCCGGCACGTCGACGCCCGCCGCCCGGGCCTGCTCCCACCGGTCCCCGTCCAGCACCGCCCGCAGGGCGTGGGAGAGCGTGTGCGGGTTCTTCCAGTTGGTGTATGCCGCGTTGTAGAAGGCGGTCATCGTCTCGCGCAGGTTGCCTTCGGCGATCAGCCGGTCGAAGCCGACCCCGCTGCCGACCTGACCGGCACTGTCCGCGGCGTCGTCCCGGAAGAAGGCGCCCTCGACCCGGGCCTTCACCTGGGCGGGGGTTTCTCCCGGCCGCGGCTCGGTGAGGTCCACCAGGATCTCCCGCATCCGGGTCAGCGCCGAACGTACGGTGTCCAGCACCTCGGGGTCGCGGAAGTAGTACGCCCCGAGGCGCTGCTCGAACTGCGTCGCCTCGTCGGCCCAGCGCGGATCGTTCAGGAACCGCTCGAAGTCGAACGGCACCCGGGTGGTTCGTGCCGGGTAGGTCGCGGCGGCCGCCTCGGCCCGCTCCGGCACCACCGGCTCGGCGGAGTCGGACCGATCCGGCATCCCCAGCTCAGCGGAGTCGGACCGGTCCGGCATTGGATCGGCCTCGACGCGATCCGATACCGGACCCTCGCCGTCGCGACCCGGTACCGGGACCGCCTCACCGTCGGTCGCGCGCGCCGGGCCAACGTCCACGGGCGGACGGGTGGACTCGGCAGGGGGCCTGTCCCGGCCGAGCAGAGCGTCCCGGCCGGCGTCGCTGATCCGCCCGTCGAGCATCCGCAGCCGGGCTGCGGCACCGGGATCGTCCGGGTGCAGACCGAGGTGGTCGCGGAGGGCCCGCAGCTCGGACCGGGCGTGTGCGGCCTGCGCCGGATCGCGCAGGAGGTCCGCGAGCACCTCGGCCTCGGCCAGCCGCCCGTGGTCGTGGGGGCTGAGCATGGCCTCGTCGGCCATCGCGCCGGGCACGAGGGCGTCCGGCGTGAAGGGATCCAGCCCGCCGTCCGCCCGTTCACGGATCGCGGTCAGCTCGGCGGCCTCGTGCGCGACGGCGCGGGCGACGTTGACGTCGCTGGCGCGGTCCGACAACTCGACGCGCCAACCACCGTCCTGGGGCGGGACGGTGCCGTGCGGCAGGTCTCGCCCCTGCCCGTCGATGGGCACGGACCGGGCCACCGCGCCGTCCGGCAGGGCATCCGCCGGGACCGTGGTCAACTCCAGCCGTACGCCCTTGAGCGGGCTGCCCTCCGGCAACGTCTCCACGACCTGGCGCAGGGCGACGTCGCCGAGCTGCCGCACCACGTCCGGCTCGGGGACGTCCCGGCCGTACCCGTGGAACTCGCCCTCGGGCACCCGGGCGGCGGTGACCGGCGGATGCTCGTCTCCGCTGAGCAGGCTGTGGATCGACGACGGGTCGGGCACCCGGGGCATGCCCTGGGCGTGGGCCGAGCGGGGATACAGCGGACCCGTGTCGCTGATCTCCTTGACGCCCTTCCAGTCCGCACCGAGCAGCGCGCGCTTGCCGACCCACGACGCTTCCCGGCCGTGGTGGTGATCGCCCCAGCCGGCCTGACTGATCTCGAACGGCGTCGGGTAGCGGGCGCTGCCGAACGAGCTGGTGCGGGCCCGTTCGAGGATCTGCTCGGCCGCCTCCCGCTGCCGTTGCACCTCCTGGGCCACCCGCTCCGGATCGGTGGTGCCGTAACGCTTGCGCAGCCCGTCGGCGTCAACGTCGGGGTCGTCCGCGGCCAGCCGCCGGGCCATGTCGACGTCGGCGTCGAGTCCACGCAGCTCGACCCGAAGCCGGTCGAGTACCGCGTCGGCCCGGTGCTCCGTGTTGGGCGCCCAGTCGTAGCCGTCGCGTGCCCACGCGTACCCGCCGACGGTCGACGCGGCGTGCACCTCGATCCGCTCGACACCGGAGTAGCGGTACCAGTCGATGAGGCTGTCGTTGAACTCCCGGGCGAAGCCGTTGCCCTGGACGCGATCGTCGAGCTTCAGCGAGACGTGCTCCACGAAGAGGCTGCCGTTGTGGTCGCGCTGGAAGGAGCGCACCACCCGACCGGCGTTCACACCGTTCGCGTCCTGCACATCCGCCCGGACCACGACCTCGTTGCGGTACACGCTGACGCTGTAGGGGTCCTCCAGGTCCACCCGGATCCGCAGCCCCGCGAACTCGCGCCCATCGAGCTGGTCGGCGAATTCCCGCCGTACCGAGTCGCCCCAGGCGGTCGCCTCCTCCTGAGAGCTGGGGATCAGCTCGTCGAGCGAGGGCCGCCGGTCCTCCTGCCGCCACGGCGGGTCGGACCAGATCTCGTCGTGCCGGGAGTGGTCCCGGCCGTCCGCTGCCGGAGCATCGGCGGCGGTGGGGACGTCCGCCTCCGGCACCCGTTCCAACTGGTGCACCGGGTAACCCCGCTGGGCCAGATCGGCGTCGATCCGCTGGATGTCCGCGCGAACCTGGGCCTGGTGCACCGGGTCCGTCGACGCGCGCAGCTCCTCCAGGGCGGCCTGGCGTTCGGAGAGCGCCAGGTTCGTCCGGCCGTCGGTGGAGATCGGCTCGCTGGACGTACGCTCCGGCCCGTGCGTCCATCCCGGACGGTCGGCGGCGGTCTCCGGCGCCGACCAGGCCGGCGTCGCCGGTTCCGGCGCCCGCTCGGGGGCACCCCAGGCGGGACTGTCCGTCGGTCGCACCTGCCCGGTGTACGGGTCGACGCCCGGCCGCCCCGGAGTTCCGGTACGCCCCGGGTCGGCCTCCGGCGGCCAGCCTCGGCCCGGGTACGGATCGTGGGCCGGCGGGAATGCCTCACCGGGCCGCCAACTCGGGGTCGCCTCACCCGGACGCTGACCCCACTGCTGAGGCTCCGCCTGATGCTGTCCCCACTGCTGGGGTTCGTTCGGACGCTGGCCCCACTGCTGAGGCTCCGCCGGACGCTGGCCCCATGGGCTCGCGTCGCCGTGAATCGGCTCGCCGGGCCGATGGCCCCACGACCCGAAGGTCGGCTCCGCCGGACGCTGGCCACCCCACTGTCCGAGGCCACCCTGACTCGGCTCACCCGGTCGCGGACCCCACGGCTGAGTCGCCGGCCCCGGTTCGGGCGCGCGCGGTGCCGGGTCGGCACCACCGAACAGACCGGTGATCCGGCGCAACGCCCGGGACAGCACGTTGGGCCGCCGCTCCGGCTCCGGGCGGGCCAACTGCCCGTCGTGGTGCGCGCCCGATCCTTGCGCTGGTGGAGAGGCGTGCCACGGAGGTGTGGCGTCGATTGCCGGGCCATCGGCCCGCCATGGTGGGGCCGTATAGGGCGACTGTTGCTCGGGCGACCAGTGCGGCTCACCGTCCCGGCCGGGTCCCCACTCGGCCAGCGGTAGCGAGTCGGAGCCGTTACTGAGTACGGAGGTCTCCGGCGTGGCAGCGCTCTGGTCCTCAAGCGGAGGCACTGCCCGGGCTGCCTGGTCCCGTCCGACCGCGTCGAGGTTGATGCCGTGCTGTTCGGCGACCTCCCGGGTCATCGGACCGTAGAAGGTGCCCTGCCGGCGGCCGTCGGCGATGGGGAAGTTTGCCTCGTCAATGGAGAGGCGGGCACGCTCAAGAATGCTCTCCGGGGTGAGCGCCATGAGCCGGTCGAGCAGGTGGTCCGGAATGTGCGCTCGGTCGGGAGTGTGGACGTACTGCTTGACTATGTGGTCCCGCATTTGTTGCGGAGTCCAGTCCGCCATCTCCTGATAGCTGTCGCTGCGGGGTAGGCGCGGGTCACCCGCGTGGTCGAGAGCCCGGAATCCGGCCAGTCCACGCAGGAACTGCTGCTGGACGGCAAACGCCTGAAACTCGCCTTCGAAGCGGAGCGGCGTGAGGACCTCACCGACGACGTCCATCCTCGGCGGGCCTTCGGGCGATAGCTGCTTGACATGTCGCGCTACCACGTCCGGGTTTGGCTGGAGACGATGCATACTTTCGTGCACCACTGTCGCGGCGACCGCGCTGATCGGTCGGTCCAACCCGCCTGCGTCCCGCGGGTCGACGTAGAGGATTTCGGTCACCGTATCGAAGCCACCACGCGCCGGTCCCTGGATCCACTCCTCCAGGTTCGGGTCGCGTAGTTGCTGTGGGATCAGAGCCTCGACGCTCTCCATGTCCTTCGGGATCAGCCGCTCGAACGTACGGGCCGCGTGGCCCTCGAACGCCGGGCCGAGCACGTCACCGATCTTGGCGATCGCGATCGCCTGGTCCAGCACATGGAACCGGTGGGTCTGCGGGTCGACGCTCACCACCCGGGTGGCCATCTCCACCGAGTTCAACGGGTCGACGCCGTCGAGGTCCCGCCAACCCGGGTCGGCGTAGTCGCCGCCGCGTTCGAAGTCACGCCAGTCGCGGTACTGGTCGGCGTACTCGTTTACGGCTCGGCTCAGGTCGCGGACACCCTGCACCACGTCGCCGAGACGGCCGCTCTCACGGGCCGCGTCGGCGGCCGTCTGCAACCGGTCGGCGATACCGCCGATGGCGTCCAGGTCGGCGATCCGGGCCGCCACCGCCGTCTCCGGGTACCGGGCGAGCAGGTTCTCCTTGGCCCGCTGCACCAGCTCGTGGACCTGTTCGGGCAGCTCGGCGCCGGTCCGCGTGCGGTGCGGCGGGAAGTTGTCGCTGGGTGCCAGCTCCTGGACGATCGGCAGCTCGCCCGCACGCGCCGTCTGTTCCGGGTGTGCGATGCCCTCCGGCGTCGCGTTCGGGTCGGCCGGTACGTGGGAGTCGACAACCGCCGCCGTCTCCTCGTGCAGCCGGGTCACCGCCGCGTCGATCTCGGCCTGCGAACGCGGCACGTACGAGCCGTCCTCCTGCCGTACGGAGAGGTGGTCGCGGGCCCACCCGCGTACCTGCTCCGGGGTACCGGCGTCGGCCAGCAGGCCACGGACGGTGTCCGGGGTGAGCGGCCGGGGTGGCGCGGGATCCGACGGCGTGGCGTCGCGGAGAGTGACCCGGTCGAGCACCGGCGGGTCCGGGTGCAGCGACCGTTCCAGCTCGACCAGCGACGGTTCGTCCGCCCGGCGCGGAACCTCCGGGCGCGGCGTCGTGGAGTCGCGTGCGCTCTCCGGTACTGCGTCGGCCCGGCCGTCATGCGCCGGCCGGACCGGCGCCGGATCGCTCGCATCCGGCCCACGCCTCGGCTCCGTCGGGGTGCCGTCACGGTCCGAGCGGGGGCCGGCGGCATCGTCCCGCTCCGCGCGAGGCCCGGCTGCGTCGTCCCGGTCCGAGCGCGGCCCGGCGGCATCGTCGCGAGGCCGCTCGGTCCGGGTCGCGCCGTCGTTCCGCGACGGGTCGGTCCGGGTCGGGTCGGTGGGCGTCCGATCAGTCCGCGGTCCTCCATCGGTGGGCGTCCGATCGGTACCCGGTCCGCTCTCGGTGCGCGAGGTGCCGGTCCGGGTCGTGCCGTCGCCGCGTGGCGACGGGGGCTCGACCGGCCGGTCGAGCACCTGGTGCAGCTCCCTGTGCAGGGTGCTCCAGGCGTCGCCGAGTTGCCGGTCGACGAAGGCCGCCCGGGTGTTCGGGTCGGTCGGCAGATGGTCGGGCAGCACCACACCGGCCGGTTCGCGCTGCACCCACTGCCCGTGCTCGACCTCCAGCCCCGGTCGCAGCACCACCGGCTGCCCCGGCGGCAGGGACGAGTTGACCTGCAACGCGACCCGTACGGTGACGCCGTCCGGGTACTCCACGGTCAGCAACCGCGTCGACTCGTCCCAGCTCGCCCGGTGCGGCTGGTCCACCGGGCCGGGATCGCGGCCCGCGAGCAGGTCGCCGATGTGCCCGTCGAAGGTCGACCGGACGGCTTCCGGCATCGGCACCGATGGCCCGACCGGACGGGGCTCGACCGGCACCAGCTCGAAGGGAACCCGCCCGTCCGCCGGCGCTACGCCGCGTAGCTGCCCTTCTGAGGCCAGTGGGCCTCGCTGCGGTGGAACCGCGTGATCTTCACGTAGACCGCCGCGTAGTCCGAGTCCTTCAGCCCGTCCGTCGGACTCCCCTCGCCCGTGGCCTTCTGGATGACCAGTCGACGATCCATCGTCGGGTACCCGAAGGTGTATTCCACCGTCTGGCTGTCTTCCCGGATCAGCTCGAAGTCCAGCAGTGCCGCCATCTGCACTCCTTGAGCTCGACGGTGTCTCCGGGGTTACGCCGCGTAGCTCCCCCCGGCCGGCCAGGTCGCCGCCTCGGCCTGCATCCGCAGGATCTTGCCGTACGCCTTCCGGTACTGCATGTCCTCCGCCCCGTCCAACGGCATCCCCTGCCGGGAGTCCTTCTGGATGACCAGTCGCCGATCCTTCTCCGGGAAGCCGAAGCTGTATTCGACCTCCCGACTGTCCTGTCGAATCAGTTCGAAGTCCACCAGAATCGCCATCGCCGGTTCCCCTCGGATACGCGCTGTCCAGGTCCTCGCCGGTACGGCCGGGCGCGACCCGCTCCCAATTGAACAGGCTCTGGGCGTGTGCGTGCGCGTCCGGGTACGTGGCGTCGGGGTGGACCCGCATGTAGCCCGACTCGGCCAGCTCGTGTTCCAGCAGCACCAGGTCGGGCTCGAGGTGCCGGCCCTCCCGCAGGCGGATCCAGGCCTCGGCGATGTCCTCGTCGGCGTCGAACCGCCGCCGCTCCCAACCGTCGGGGTAGTCGCGCAGAGTGTGCTCGTCGAACATGAGGTGCTGCTTGACCCGGGCGATCTCGGCGTGGCTGAAGCCGATGGTGCCGTTGGGGCGCTCCACGTCGGCGAGGTGCGTCGCGATCTCCGGCACGTCCCCCGGGTCGGCCCGGAACCGGTCGTACGCCTTGGCGGCCCACTCCTGGGCCCGCAGTTCGTCGCGCGGTCGGATGGACGCGCCGGTCTGCGACTCTGCGGCCGTCGGGTCGGTGTGCTGCTCGTCGGCGCGTACCGGCGCGGGTGGATCCTGGTGGCGGTTCGGCGGCGAGCCGTGTTCGTCCCGCACCGTTGGGGCCCCGTTGCGGTCGCCCGCACCGGTGGGCCGGTCCTGGACCGGATCGGTCGGGCCGCGCTGACCGTCCCGGATCGTGGTCGTGTCCGGCCGGCCCGTCGGCGTGGAGGAGTCGCGGGCCGGCGGCGGACCGTCCGGGCGTACCGACGAGGGCCCGTCGGCACGTGACGGCGTAGGACCATCCGCACGCGGCGGGACAGGGCCGTCGGTACGCGGCGACGCCCAGCCGTCCGTGCGGGGCGACATCGAGCCGTCCGTGCGGGGCGACATCGGGCCGTCCGTGCGGGGCGGGACAGGACTGTCGGTACGCGTCGGCGGGGTGTCGCCTCGGAGGGCGGGTGCGGTGTCCGCCCGGGCCGGCGGGGCGGTGTCGGCGCGTGCTCCGGAGAGCGGATCCGTCGGCAGCTCCGAATCCGTGCGCGGCGGCGGCACGTCGCCCGACCGCATCTGGTCGGAATGCGGCCGGGTCGGAGCGGTTTCGGTGGGGTGCGGCCCGGCGGTGTCGCGGGGCGACGCGGGCGGGTCCGAGCGGGTGCGCTCCGGTGGGGGTCCATCACCGGGCTCGCGCTGCTCCGGCCGGCTCGGGTCGTCACCGATCCGATCCGGCGCTGTCTCCCGGATGGCGGGGTGCTCGGGGCTGCGGTCCCCGGGCGGCCCGCCGTCACCGGGCGGTCGGTCGCCCGGCGGCACGGAGTCGGTCGTCGAGCGCTGTGGCGGCGGCGAGTCGGTGGGCGTGCGGTCGGCCACCGGCGCGCTGTGCTCCGTGGTCGGGCGGGTAAGCTCTCCGACCGGCCGCGACGGTTCCGTGGTCCGGATGCCGGCGTCCCCGCTACGGCCTCCGGACGTCGGGTGGGCGGGCTGGCGCGGGCCACCTCCGCCGCCACCGCCGTCCCCGCCGCTCGTCCCGCCGACCAGGTTCGTACGCTGCGGGACGTCGGTGCCGGGCAACTGCGCCAGCGGCGCCTGTGGGGCGGACGGTTCGGACCGGATGACGTCCCCGTCGACCACGTGCGGGCTGGGCGACTGACCGCCGTCCCGGAAGAGGACCGTCCCGTCGGCGCCGATGCTTCCACCGTCGATCCTGGTGCCGCTGCCGTCGACCTGTTGCCAGGAAGCGCCGTGTTCGCTGTACGTGACCTGCAGCCCGTCGGCCCGGTCGAACGCGCCGATGCCCTCGGGAAGCACCACCACGTCGTGGCCGATCCGCAGGGTGCTCCCGACGTTGACGGCCTCCATCTTGTTCTGCGCGCCGAAGATCGCGCCGGCCTTGGCACCCTCGGCGCCGCCGTGCAGGATCTCGGTGACGTTCTCCTGGGTGATGTTCGTGAAGTCGAGCTTGCCCTGCGCGGCGAGCGTCGCCGCCGACATGCCCGCGCCGACCACGCCGCCGCCGACGACGTGCCCGGTGATGCCGCCGAACATCGAGGCGCCGAAGACGCCGCCCTGGAGCGTGGACATACCCAGCTCCCCCAGGTCGAGGCTGGTCCGCTCGCCACCGGCGATCTGGTACATCTGGCCGAGCAGGTCACCGGCGCCCATGAAGCCGGCACCGAACGCCACCCTGGTGCCGACGTACTTGGCCAACTCCCGGCTGAAGGTGGTGGCCGCGATCTCGCGGGCCGCGTACTGACCCAGCGCCTCCCGGCTGACCTGCTCGAACACCTCGTTGCCGGCCATCCGGGTCAGCGAGGTGCCCGCCGCGCGGCCGGCGAGGTCGGTGCCGACCCGGGAGCCGAACTTACGGAGCAGCTGCTCCTCGATCTCCTTGGCCAGCTGGTTGCGGGCGGCGAGCAGACCACGTCCGGCGAGTCGCCGGGACTCCAACCCGGCCTCGCGGCCGAGCTGGCGGAGCAGCTCGCGGTTGGTGACGCTGCGCAGCCACTGCCCGGCCATCCGATCCGCCACGGAGCGGGCGATCACGTTGCGGGGCAGGACGCCCCGTGCGACGGTCGAGCCCCCCTGCCGGATCAGGGTTGGCAGGGTGTGCCGCAGAAGTTCGGGCAGCTCGTGCCGGATCAGGTTCGGTAGCTGGGTGGTGACCAGCCTGGGCAGTTGGGTACGGACCAGGTTGGGCAGCTGGGTACGGATCAGGGTGGGCAGCGCCCGGGTCACCAGCGCGGTCACCTCGGCGAGCGCCGCGCGTATCGAGATGCTGCCGATCGCGCGCATCGCGTTGCTGGCGGCGACGCTGATCGCCGTGCGGCAGGCGGCGAAGGCGCCGGGAATTCCGGCAGTGGAGAGGCCGAGCGACGGAATGGCCGCGGCGACCAGCATGAAGAGCGAAACCGCGAGCATGATCAGGCCGATCAGGGCCATGAACTTCATGAGCTCGATCTGCAGCCCGAAGCTCTGTACGGCCTGCTCCATGCTGGCGAGCGTGTCGACCGATCCAGCGAGTGACTCGATGTACTTGTACCACTCCTCGGCGAACACGGTGGACGCGCCGTCGCCGCTCCAGTTGTCCAGGATGCCGTCGGCCGCGTGCACGGCCTCCTCGTAGAACCTGCCGAGTGCCTGGGCGGCGTCGGCCCAGGTGTCGGCGAGATCGTAGACGGAGCCGATGTCCGACTCGGGGATCTTTCCGATCAGGATCTCACCGACGGTGGAACGGACCCCGGGGATCGCGGCTTCGAGGTCGGAGAACCATTCCAGGATCTCGGCGAGCGCGTGGTCACTGTCGCTCACGCGCAGTCCTCTCCCTCACCGCCGTGCTCCACGGCCGGCCCACGGTCAGCTGCGGCCACCAGCCCGGTTGATCTGGTTGCGGTTGTCGTCGTCGACGCCGGTGTAGCTCCACATGGCATCCGCGGCGTACTTGCCGAGCTGCGTCATCGCCTCGCCCAGCTTCGGCATGCTGGCCTTGACGGCCTCGTTCATCGGCTGCGCGCCACCGTCGGGCGCATCGATCGACTTGTGGTACGTCTTGAGGAACTCCTCGACGAACTCGTCCCCGCGCGGGAGCGTGCCGTGCGCGTTCTCCATCGCCGTGACCGCCGCGAGCTTGACCTGCATCGTCGATGAGATGGAGATCCCGCTGGAGCTGAGGTGGTTGGCGATGCCGATGATGTCGGCGACGCTGGACTTGATCTCGACGAAGCTACTCATCGTCGTTCCCCTTCACGAGCACGTCTGCGTCGTGGCTGTGCAGCATCTTCTGCAGCTGGTCTCCGCCTGGCGCGAGCCGCCGCAGGTCGGGGGCGAGACTGCCGTCGAGGATCTCCTTGGACTGCTCGGCGGCGTCTTCGACGGCCATCCGGACGGTGGCCACGATCGTCGCCGCGAGCGCCTTCGAGTTGGGGTGCCGGAAGACCCGCGGGTCGATCTCGAGCTCGAGCAGGTGACCACGGGGGCCGACGACCGCCTTGATGGTCTGGTCGTCGGACCAGGCCGTGCCGGTCACCTTGAGCATCCGGCTCTGCACCTCGTCCATCCCGGACCAGGCCTTCTTGAGGTCACCGATCATGGCGCTCAACGCGCCGAAGTTCGGTCGTTCCGCCATCGCCCCTCCCCCAAAGGTCGCCGACCGCAGCCTAACGAAAACCCCGCCGCGTGGCCGCCCCGCCGGCCCGGGCGTGAATCGACAGGCCGGTCGGGCCGCCTCCCTCGTGGACGGAGGCGGCCCGAGCCGTCCGTCACATGCCGGCGGCGATCGCCTGGTCGACCTGCTGCATCCGGTCGGCGGAGGCGCCGAGCTTCACTCCGACACGCATCAGCGCGTCCTTGATCTCGCTGGCGCCCTGGTTCCACTTCTGTCGGGCCTCGTCGCACGCCTGACCCGCCGCACCCTGCCAGTCCGCAGCGAAGAGCTGGGTGAACTGGGTGTACAGGTCCTGGAGGGCGCCGTCCATGTGGCCCTGGTAGGTGCCGATGGCGGTCGCCACGTCCGAGATCTGGCCGAAGTTGTAAGTGATGGGACTGGTCACTGGAATGTCACCTCTCGCTCGTCGCTTGCGGCCTCAGCCACGCAGGATGCTCATCACGCTGGTGTCGCCGGTCTCGGCAGCGGCGTTACGGATCTCGGTCGCCGCGTCCTCGTCGTTCACCCCGTACTGCGTCGCGGCGTTGGTCATCTTGCCGGACAGCTCGTCGAGCGCCGTGATGATCGTCCGCAGACCGTCGTTGAGCTGAACCGAGACGTCCTGCAGGGCGTTGTTCGCCGAGCCCCGCATGCCGCCGCCGCCCAGGGTCTGGATCCGCTCGATGAGCTGGGCCATGCCCTGGGCGAGACTCTCGCCGGTGTCGTTGCAACGCTGCGCCATCGCGTTGAGCTGTTCCTGGGTGGCGTGAACCTGACCCAGTCCTGGAGTATCGGTCAAGGTGGACTCACCCGCTCCTCTGCTCGCGCCCCCCGTTCAGGGAAGCGTCCCCTTGATGTGTGGCCGTGTCCGGCCGATGCTGACGGTAGCGTCCCGTGCCGAATCGGGCTACCTCGATCGGTCCGATGTGGTGCATGATGACAGGCTGCGACCGATCGCCGGTACCCACGGGTAGCCGGCAGAAGTTAGGCTGTGCATGGATCTGTGCACACTCGGGCGGGGGCCCGCCGCACCAGGGGGAGGGTCGGGTGTCGGAGGAGAATCCGTACCAGCGGGAGACTGATCTCAACACCCGCAAGGACTGGCTCGCCGACCAGAAGCCGGTCGACGTCGACATCGACGGCATGGTCGACTACGGCAAGAACATGGTCACCATCCGCGACAACCTGCAGAGCCACAGCGGCCAGTTGAATCTGCTGACCGAGTTGCCGGCCAGCGCCTGGGAGGGTGCGGTACTCCTCGAGGGGAAGTACATGAGGTCGCAGATGATGCAGAACTACGGCGAGCTGCGGCAATACATCACCTACCTGGGCACCGCGCTGACGAACACCGGCATGGCCGCGCAGACCATCGCCGACGCCTACTCCTCGACCGACGGCTGGTCGGCGGCTTCGCTGGACGCGGTGCGGTTCGCCTTCGGCGACGCGGACGCGCCGCGACCGCCGGGCCTGCCCCCCTTCGTCACCGGCAAGACCTTCTGGGACCAGTACTTCGAGAATCTGTCCGGTGAGGGCCAGGACGGAGCCGGGAACGAAGAGGGCGAGAAGAAGTTCACGGACACCGGCCAGCCGATCGTCAATCCCGACGGCAGCATCACCCACTCCTCCGTCGCCCCGGACGGCAGCGTCCAGCTGATGACCACGCAGATGCTGCCGGGCGGTGGAACGCTGGTCACGTACGTCACCAAGGACCCGTCCGGCAAGGTGATCAGCACCAGCAGCAGCAAGACCACCACGGTCGTGCGGGACAACTCAACGATCACCACGACCACCAACTACGACGCCCATGGCAAGCCGACCGGGGGCAGTCGGCAGACCGACACCTACGGCGGGGACGGAAGCCACAGTCAGACCGACGAGGAGTTGGGCGCCGACGGCAAGCCTTCCTCGAGGACCGTCGACCAGCAGAACGCTGACGGCACCCGGCAGGTCACCGAGACGGACGGCAAGGGCAAGGTCACCCAGGAGCTGCACACCGGGCAGGACACGCAGGGCGTGAGCACTTCCGATGCCCTCAACTCCCCGAGCAAGACCGCGCTTGAGGAGATCAAGCAGCACGACTACGGCATCTGAGCCAGGGAGGAAAGACGCCATGGCGGACTACTGGGGTGCCCGTGCGACCTACCCACTCGGTGGGCCCAGCGGGGAGGGCACCCGTTACGTCACTCCGCCACAGCAGACGGACCTGAAGTTCACCCCGCCCCCGTCCGACGAGGGCGGGGAGACGATCGAGGCCATCCGCGTACAGCTGATGGGACAGCACCCGGAGGACATCTCCGCGCTGGCCGACCAGTGGCAGAACGCCTACAACCTGCTGCACAGCATCCACCAGCAGCTGTTCAAGGCGAGCCAGGTCCTGCACGACGAGACCTGGAAGTCGCCGCAGGCGCGCGACGCCTTCCTGCAGGCCGGTCCGGGCAAGACCCTGGCCTACCTCGACGAGTGGATGGACGCCACGCTCAACAACGTCGCCGCGCTGCGGGCGATGGTGGGCATCGCCCACGACTCCCGCGCGGAGATGGACCGGCTCTGGACGGAATACCAGAACGCCATCAACGACGCCAAGAACGCCGACGGGTGGACACAGTTCTCCGAGGGCTTCAAGCAGGGCTTCACGCTGGGTCTCTACGACGGCGAGAAGGGGATCCAGGCGGCCGAGGCCGAGGCGGTCCAGGAGAAGCAGAAGGAGTACAACCGCAAGGCGCAGCAGTTGGCGCACCGGACGGCCAACGAGTACTTCGACACGATGAGCAAGGTGAGCGGCGGGCACGGCCCACCGTTCTTCCCGATGGACGCGGTGATCAACCCGGTGGGTCACCCGCCCTGGCGCGGCCCGACCGGGGTTCCGCCCACGGTGCGCCCGCCGGTCACGAAGCCACCGGTCACGAAGCCACCCGTCACGAAGCCACCGCAGGTCCGGGCGGTACCCAGGCCGACCGACCCGGCAGAGATCCAGAAGCAGATCCTGGAGAGGATGCAGCCACCACCGCCGGTGGTGACCCCGGCGCCGACGCCGAACGTGGCCCCACCACCGGTCGCGACGCCGCCCATGGTCGCGCATCCGCCGGGCGTGCCCCGGACCGGGCCGCCGGTGGCCAGTGGGCCCCGACCCAGCGTCGCGCGTCCACCGGGGCTCGACGGGTTGAACGCGGGCGAGCGGGGCGCAATGCGCAACGGGGTGATCCGCGGCGGTACGAATGCGCCGGTGGCGGAGCCGCCGCAGGCCTCGTTGCGGTCCCCCGGCGCAACCTCCGCCCCGCCGCCCGGTGGCGGCCGCGCGGCGCCGCCGAACGCGCTGCGCGGGCCGGGCGCCTCGGGAAAGGCCACCCCGCCGCCGGCCGGGGCCCGAGGCGGTCCCGCCCAGACTGGGGCTCCGCCGGCGTCGAGCACCCGTCGGCCGGGTGCGCCCGGCACGACGTCCGAGTCCACCACCGGCCGCACACCGGGCCGACCGGGGGCGCCCGGCGCCGAACAGTTCGCACCGCGCAACAACGCCACCACCCCACCCGTACTGCAGAACCGGCAGCCCACCAAGAGCCGGCCCGGGACGGCACGTCCGTCGGACGGGCTCGGCAGCTCGACGCCGACCCGCCCCGGCACGTCCCCATCGGTGCTGGGCAGCTCGGCCAAGGGCGGCAGCACGCCCCCGGCCACGCCGGCCCGGTCCCGGCGGGACCAGGACCGTACGGCCCGGCCGGTACAGGCCGGCGGCGAGTGGCTGGGTGACGGGCAGCCGGAAGGTGTCGCGCCGATCCTCGACGCGCCGCTCGCGCCGCCCAGCGGCGCGCGGGTGTCCCGACTGGAGGAGGTGCCGAGCAGCCTGCGAGGCCGCCCGGCGGCGAGCGCCCAGCCGCGACCGGCCCGCGGTGGCCGGGCCGTGCCCCCGGAGCTGGCGCCACGGCGAACCAGCAACGCCAACCCCGCGCCGGCACAGCAGCGCGACCAGGACGAGCAGACGATCGTCACGGACGAGCAGGCGTTCAGCGTGGAGACCCCGGGCGGCGGTGTCGTCGGCCGGCAGGCGGAGGACCGCTCGTACCGGGCGGAGCCGAAGACCGCGCTCGGCGGCGGCAACTGAGTGACGCGTTCCCGGCCGGTGCGCCGGCCGGGAACGCTCAGTCCCAGCTGTTACCCGTGAGCTTCTCGTAGACCTCGACGTAGCGGGCCCGGGTAGCCTCGACCACCTCGATCGGCACCTCCGGCGCGGGCGCCTGCTTGTTCCAGCCGCCGCTGGTGGCCCAGTCCCGCACGTACTGTTTGTCGTAGGAGAACTGCACCCGGCCCGGCTGGTACGACTCGGCCGGCCAGAACCGGGAGGAGTCCGAGGTGAGCAGCTCGTCGCCGAGGAGCAGGCTGCCGTCCGGCGCCCAGCCCAGCTCGAGCTTGGTGTCGGCGATGAGGATGCCTCGCTCGGCGGCGATCTCGGCGCCACGCCGGTAGACGTCGACAGTGATCTGGCGCAGCCGCTCGGCGACCGACTCGCCGACCTCGGCCACCACGTCCGCGTACGTGATCGGCTCGTCGTGCTCGCCGGCCGGCGCCTTCGTGGACGGCGTGAAGATCGGCTCGGGGAGGATCGAGGCTTCGACCAGGCCGCGGGGCAGCGGGACACCGGAGACCGCTCCGGTGCGCTCGTACTCCCTGAGCCCGCCGCCGGTGAGGTACCCGCGGGCGACGCACTCGACGGGCAGCATCTCCAGCCGCCGGCAGCGGATCGCCCGGCCGGCGAACTCGGCCGGCACGTCGGTGGCCGAGATGACGTGGTTCGGTACCAGATCCGACAGCTGCCCGAACCACCATAGCGAAAGCGCGGTGAGCAGCTTGCCCTTGTCGGGGATGGGCGTCGGCAGCACCACGTCGTAGATCGAGATCCGGTCGGAGGCGACCAGGATCAGGTCGTCGCCGTCGGCGTAGACGTCCCGAACCTTGCCCGAATGCAGAAGTTCCACGCGGCCAAGTACACCATGCGGCCCGCGTACGGCGGTGAGGGTGGCCGCGCGAATCGATGCGTACCCCCGTGGTTTGTGCGGGCTCTGCCCGGACGGCCGTTGACACCCCCGGACGGTCCCTGCGTGAATGGGCAGACCGTCCCCAGCAACTCGTCCCGGGAGTCCTGTGTGCCCGTTTTCCGACCGCCGCTACCCGTAGCCGACCCCGGCCGGCGTCGCATGCTCGCCGCGCTACTGGGTGCGCCGCTGCTCGCGGCCGGCGACCTCACGGGCTGTAGTTCCGGGCCGGCGACGGCACCGACCCGGGACGGGCCGGTCGAGTTGTCGGTCTTCTGGTGGGGCGGGCCGGAGCGCGCGAAGCTGACCGAGCAGGCGCTGCGCCTCTACAGCGAGCACAACCCACGGGTGAGTTTCCGGATCACCTGGCAGAGCCTGGACGGCTACTACGGGCGGCTGGCCACCCAGGCCGGCGGCGGCAACGTGCCCGACCTGATCCAGCTCGACGACAGCGTCCTGACCGAGTACGCCGAACGGGAGATCATCCTCGATCTCACCGACCACGTCGCGGACAACCGGCTCGATCTACGTAACCTCCCGGAGGGGTTGGCCCGGTACGGCCAGGTGGCAGGCCGGACGATGGCGGTTGCCGCCGGGCAGACGGCCGCGGCTGTGATCTTCAATCGGGACCTACTGCGCGAGCTGCGGATCCCCGAGCCGCGTGCGGGAATGATCTGGGAGGAGTACGTCGACTGGGCCGGGCAGGTCACGAAGTCGAGCGACGGCCGGGTGGCCGGCACCATGGACCCGTCCGGCGACTACCGGGCCCTGTGGCTGTGGCTACGGGGGCGGGGCGGGGAGTTCTACCGCGGCCGGCAGCTCGCCTTCGGTGTGGACGAGCTGGTCGGCTGGTTCGAGCTGTGGCGCCGGGCGCGCGCCGCGCGAGCCACCCCGAGCGCGGTACTGGTCGAGCAGGCCGACAGTGGTGAGCCGGCCCAACAGCTCGTCGTGTCCGGGCTGACCGCCGCGTCCTTCGCCTGGTCGCATCAGCTTCCCGAGTTGCAACGCCTCACCCGGGCCGAGCTGGGACTGACGGCCTTCCCCGGTTCGCTCACCAGCCAGTGGCCACGGGCCTCGATGTACTGGGCGGTCTTTCGCGGCAGCCGGGACCCCGAGACGGCGACAGACGTGATCAACTTTCTGACCACCGATGTCGCGGCCGGTGCCATCCTCGGGCACGAGCGCGGCCTCACCCCGAGCCAGACCGTCCGGCGGGCCATCGAAGGCAGCATCACCGATCCGGGGCAGCGGCGAGCCGCGGCCCTCGGTGACCTCCTGGGTGCCAGCCCCGGCTCCGCCCCGCCACCACCTCCGAGGGGGCATGCCCGGGTCCGTTCCCTCCTGGTCGCGGCCGCCGAGAGCGTCCGTTCCGGCGACAGCGGCGTCCGCGCGGCGGCGAGCCGCTTCCTGGCCCAGGCCAACGCCGCGTTGACCAGCTGACCCGGTGCGGCCGGGCCGTCGGCCGGGCCGCGACTTCACCGTCAACGCGGCGGGCCGCCGCGACGGTTGCGCGTCAGGCGCAGCAGCAGAAGGACGATCACCACGACGACCACGAGACAGCAGAGCAGGCTCACGAAGCCGAAGCCGCCCCGTGAACGCCGCCGCGCGGCCTCCACCACCAGCTCGCCCGTCCCGGTCGACGCCCACGCCGCCACCGGTACGAACACCGAGAGCACCACCGCACCGAGGACCGCGCCGAGGCGGCCCCACCACTTGCCGAAAGAAGACATGCTGACATCCTCGCCGAGGACCGCAACCACGGCAGATCAGACATCCGGCGAGGCCCCAGGTCGTGCCGGGGATTCGGGCCCGCACCCCACCGTCAGCGGCAGGAGAGGCCGTCGAAGTCCGCCTCGTCGGCGCGAGTCATCTCGAACGTCACCGGCGGCGAGTCGGACCCGGTGGCCGCGGCATCGCCGTTGAGCACGATCAGCGAGGTGTTGATCCGCACCAGGTCGCCGTCCCACTCCCCGTGGAGTTCGTTCAGGCGCGGGCCCGGGCCGTCGACTCCGGAGCGGGTGCGCAGGGCGAATCGGGTCCCGCGATAGTTGCGGGCGTCCCCCCACAGTTCGTAGGTCTCGATCTGCCCCGCGTCGCAGACCTTGGCGGCACCCTCCATGCCCGGACAGTCGCCGCAGCGGTCGGTGGCGCTCGGGCGGTCGTCGGTCAGGTGCAGCACGATCCTCCGGTCGTCGCTCGGACCGTACGGCACCGTCCCCTGCCAGTAGCCGGTGAGGGCCGGGCGGCCCGGCAGGGAGAGAGCCCACGGATTCGCGGCCCAGTGCAGCCCGTACACGACGCCGACACCGACGACGATCAGCGCGATGAACAGGGCGAGGAAGCGCGGCTTGTTGGCCTTGCGACGCCCCTGCGGTCGGGCTGCCATCCGGATCTCCCTGGGGTTGCCCACACGGTACGCGCGTCACCCTCGTCCCGCCGCCCCGCACGTGGCCCCGGATACGAACAACCCGGTGCCCCTGCCGGGACACCGGGTTGTTCGCTCTCGTAGCGGGGACAGGATTTGAACCTGCGACCTCTGGGTTATGAGCCCAGCGAGCTACCGAGCTGCTCCACCCCGCGTCGGCAAGAACAACTCTACCCCATCCTCCTTGGGCCTGTTCGGCGGGCCTGCGATTCGCTCGAAGGTCCACGGAAACAGCCCGCCACCTGCGAAAACAGCCCCGAGGGGTGGTTGACCCCTCCGTCGCGCCCACCCGTCAGATCGGCCTGGCCGTCGCGTCAGCCCGACCACCGTCCTCGCCGGCGGAGCTTCAACGGTCGCACCTCAGGGCGGCCAGGTCGACCGCATCCGCCATCGCCTGCATGCCCTTGTCGTTGGGGTGGAGGTGGTCCCCGCCGTCGAAGAACGGCAGCATCCGCTGCGGGTCGTACGGGCTGCGGGTGATCCTGTCGAAGTCGACGACCGCGTCGAATTCGCCGCCCCGCCGGATCCAGTCGTTGACGGCCTGGCGCACCGCCTCGCCCGCGTCGTCGTACTCGGACCAGCCCTTGAACGGCGTGACCGTCGCGCCGACGACGCACCTGCCCGACGCGTGCACCCGCTCGATGATCTCCCGGTAGCCGGCGATCAGGTCATCCGCCGTCACACCGGAGTGCGCCTTGATGTCGTTGATCCCCTCGAACAGGAACACCGTGCCGACCCCGGGATGCGAGAGCACGTCCCGGTCCAACCGGCGCAGGGCGGCCTCACCGGCGCCGTCCGCGAGCACCTTGTTGCCCGAGACACCCTCGTTGGCCACGCCCTTCACCGTGCTGTCCGGCGTTGCCCGGAGTCGCCGGGCGAGATGGTCGGGCCAGCGACGGTTCTCGTCCTGGGTGGAGGCCCAGCCGTCGGTGATGGAGTCGCCGAGGACCGCCACCGCGCTGATCTCGGCGGTGGTCTGCACGGTGACGGCGTCCAGCCAGTACCAGGAGCTGATCCGATCGGTCCAGTTGGTCGCCGCCTCCTCCGCGGTGTGGTCGCCCTCGGCCGCGTACGACGTCTGCATCGCCATGCCGTGCCCGGTCGTCGACCCCTGGGCACCCGTCACGTACAGGCTCACGACCAGGTCGGCCTGTGCGGCCAGTTTTCCGGGCAACGGATCGCTGTACACGGTCGCGCCCGCCGGCACGACGACGGAGGCCTGCCCACCGAACGTCAGTCGCCGATTGCTGCCCCGCACCAGCTCCGCGCCCTGCCGCCGCAGCCCCGCGTAGGCGCTCGTGAAGGTCACCGGGTGCTCACCGAAGGCGTTGGTCAGGCGGACGCGCGCGTTCGACCCGCCGACGCTGGTGCGTACGACCAGCCGGTAGCTGCGGTCGGCGGGTCCGGCGCCCTGCCGGTCGGCGCTGGCGCCCCACGTGATCACGGAGTGCCCGTCCGCCGGAGCGCTCGGCGCCCGGACCGGGGTGGCGACCGCTGCCGCCTGCGACGTGCCAGCCGGAGCCGGCGGCCGGGCCTGTGCCACGGGCGCGCTGGTGAGGGGTACGCAGACCAGGGCGAACACCGACGCGGCAGCCAGCGAACGGCGGCGTCGGCGACCCCGTCGGGGGTGGTGGCTCTCCCGGGCCGTCAT
This sequence comes from Micromonospora sp. NPDC005367, assembly GCF_040606825.1. Classification (NCBI taxonomy): domain Bacteria; kingdom Bacillati; phylum Actinomycetota; class Actinomycetes; order Micromonosporales; family Micromonosporaceae; genus Micromonospora; species Micromonospora sp. NPDC005367. Next base: position 190,393 of record NZ_JBEXFP010000001.1, read on the forward strand.
TGGAAGCTCCGCAGCGTGACCGACTCGCCCGGCCGGAGCGTGACCTGTCGCGAGCGGCCACCCGCGAGCACCGTGGTGGCGCGACCGCCGACGCTGGTCACGGTCGCCCGGGTGACGATGCCGTTCTTCCAGCTGACGTCGACGACGAACCCACCACGTACGCCCACTCCGGAGACGGAACCGGAGGCCGCCCAGGCGGCGGGCAGCGCGGGCAGCAGCTCGACGTGGCCCGGTCGCGAGTAGACCAGCATCTCGACGATGGCGGCGGGGGTGCCGAGGTTCGCGTCGATCTGGAAGATCCCGCGTCCCGGGTTAGTCTCGTAGATGTCGAAGAGGTTCATCGCCGTGCCGTTGCTGCCGTTCCTCGACGGCTTCAAGTTGTTGACCAGCAGCTGGTACGCCTTCTCCGCGTCCTTCAGCCGGGCCCAGCACAGGCTCCGCCACGCGTTGGCCCAGCCGTAGCTGTTCACGCCGCGTGCGGTGAGCAGCGCCGTCGCTCCGCCGACGATCTCCGCCGGCGTGGAGTCGTCGGGGCGGATCCGGTCACCGGGAAATAGGCCGACGAGCGGGGACAGGTGCCGGTGGGTGGTCTCCCCGAGGTTGTCCGGTGACATCCACTCCTGGAGCCACCCCGTGGTCGGGCTGACCTCGGGCAGGTACAGGCGCCTGCGCAGAGCGTCGACGGTCTCACCGTGGCCGGTGTCCCGGCCGAGCAGCTGGGTCGCCGTGCGGTAGTTCCCGAACAGGTTCCACACCAGTTCCTGGGCGTAGGTATTGCCCCTGGTGTCCTGCGGACCGTGCTCGGGTGACCAGTCGCTGTCGGCGACCAGCACCTCCCGGGCGACACCCGCCGCGTCGGTGACGGTCACGGTGACGAGCCGGGTCTCCCAGAACTCGACGGCGCCCTTGAGCAGCGGGTAGATCTTCGCCAGGTAGACCCGGTCCTGGACGTACTCGTAGTGCTCGAAGAGGTTCTGGCAGAGCCAGGCGTTCCCGGCCGGATGCCACCACCATCCGCTGCCGCCGTAGGGGTTGGTGGAGAAGGCCACCGCCCAACCGGCGACCCTGCCGCTGGAGTTGCGGAACCGGTTGGTCGGGGTGTTGAAGAGCCGCCGGGTGACGTCCGTCCAGGCGGGCAGCTGCGCGACGCAGTAGTCGGCGAGGGCGTCGAAGCAGTCGGAGAGGCCGGCACGGTCGGCCAGCCAGTAGCTCATCTGGATGTTGATGTCGGTGTGGTAGTCGCCCATCCAGTCCGGGTCGTTGCCGTCCAGCCACGGTCCCTGCAGGCCCATCGGGAGGCCGCCCCGCGACCCGGAGATCGTCAGGTAGCGCCCGAACTGCAGGTACGCGGCCTCCAGCTCGGGGTCGGGAACGTTGTCCCGCCAGCGCGCCTCCAGCCGGCCCCACGTGTCCAGCTCGCGTTGCGCCGCCGTGGACCTACCGAGGTCGAGGTCGAACCGCTCGAAGAGCGGGCGGAAGTCGGCGACGTGGGTGTACAGCAGGTCGCGGACGGACTCGCGGACCGCGGCCAGGACCTTCGTCCGGGCGAGGCGCTCGGGATCGACCGACGGGTCGCGGAACCCGGCGGCCGCGTCCGGGACGTAGTTGGTGCCACCGCTGAAGACGACCGTCAGGTCCCGGCAGTTCGTGAAGGAGATCGAGGTGCCGTCGAGCGTGACCTTCCCGCTGCTGCTGTACGCGGTGACCGCGGCGCCGTACTTCAGCCCGTTCGCGAAGGAGGCGCCGAACGACGCGTACCGGCCGGCTGCGGTGGTCGCCTCGCCGTGGGTGCCGGCCAGCGAGACGGTGCCGGTGTAGCTGCCGTGTCCCTCCCGGGTGAAGTGCAGCACGATGACGTCGTCCGGGCGGCTGGCGAAGATCTGCCGCCGGTAGCTGACGCCGTCGATCTCGTACGTGCTGCCGATCAGACCCTGGGCCAGGTCGAGCGTACGGCGGTAGTTGTCGACGACGCCCAGGTCGTGCTCGGGGATGTCGACGGTGAGCGTTCCCAGCAGCGTCAACGAGCCGAAGTCGTCCCGACCGTAGGGGAACTGCCCGTCGCTCTGCAGCGTGTCGTTGAGGCCGCCCGTCCAGAGGGTAGCGTCGCTGATCGTCAGGAGTTCACGGGCGGGGCCGTTGCTCGCGAGCGCTCCGAGACGCCCGTTCCCGACCGGCAACCCCTGCTCGATCATTGAGTTGGCGGAGCCGGGCGCCAGCCACCAGAGCTGGTTGCGCGCCGCGTCCCTCGGGGAGAGCAGCGGAGATTCGGTGGGGCGCCGGGGCGCTGCCGAGGCGGCGAACGTCGGCAGGCCGCCCAGTGCGGTGGCCACTCCGGACGCGGCGGCCAGGGCCAGGAAGCCGCGACGGCTCGGACGGATGTCGCGCGACTGGTTGTTCCGGATATCCATGTCGGTACTCCAACTGGGCGATCGACGGATGCGCGGGTCAGGACGGGACGGCGGCAGGTGTCGCGGCCGAACGGGAGGCGGGGCCCGACCGTCGGCGATCGGGCCCCGCGTGCCGGCTCAAGGGGTCTGCGGCACCTCGATCCGGTCGATGTCCGGCGCGTACCAGTCGGCACTGTCGAAGGTGACCGTGTTGGTGCCCGCCTTCAGGGCGAGCTGGACGCTGACGGTCTCGACCGTGCCCCAGTCACCGGTGGAGGGGAACTTGAGGCTGGTGCCGTTGCCGTCGTTGGAGTAGACGGTCACCGAACGGGCGTCGCCGCTGACGTACGCCACGTTGATCGTGTAGATCCCCGCCCTCTTCACCGTGACGCCGTTGATCTGCACCTTGCCGCCGAGGTAGAGGTTGCCCACCTTCTGGCCGCCCGAGCAGCCGTCGCAACTGGCGACCGAGGCGTTGCCGCTCAGGGTGTTCGTCGACGCCTCGGCCTCGTAGCTCGTGGTGACCAGCTCGGCGCCACCGGGACGGACGGTGAACAGCCGCGAGCCGTGCGCGGGCAACGTCGCGGTGAGCCTGTTCCGGTACGTGCCGAGGTTTCTCCTGTTCCACAGGTCGCGTACGGAGGCATTGCCGGTGAACCCGAGGGACGCCCAGTCGGCGGTCACGGCCGCCGGCGCGTCGGCGAGGTTGAACAGGGCCACCGCCCAGCTGCCGTCGGGGTTGCGCGTACCCCAGACCTGCTGGTCGCCGGCCGGGGTGAGCGGACGGGCCGGCGGGCCGCCGTTCTGGTCGACCGCGATGACCTCGCGGTTGGTCAGCAGTGAGAGCCCGTACTCGTCGAGGCGGGTGAGGTCGTCGCCGGTGTAGAGGGGAGACTTCGAGATGGCCCACAAGGTCACGTACGTCTGCCGCTCGGCCTTGGTGAGGCCGTCCATGTCGCCGTTGCCGACGTTCAGCGAGTCGAGGTCGTTCCAGCCGCCGGGGCCGGCCTTCCGGCTCCAGGCCGGCGCGTCGTCGAACCGGTCGTCGACCGAGTTCTCCCAGGTGACCAGGGTGTTGCAATAGCACTCGACGTCGGTGTCGATACGCCAGCCGTTGGAGTAGCGCTGCCAGTCGGCGGCGTGGCCGATGTCCAGCGACCAGGAGAGTTCGAGGTGGATCGGGCGGCCGGTGGCGGCGATGGCCCGCTGCCAGGCGGCCACGTCGGCGACGTTGTCGTAGTTGTCGCCGGACTTGAACGAGCCCGGTCCGACACCGTCGAGCTTGAGGAAGTCGTACCCCCAGTCGGCGAACATCTGCGCTTGGGAGTCGATGTACCGCTCGGTGCAGGGGTTGGCGAAGTTCAGCTTGTAGGCGCTGTCCCAGCCGTTGGTGGTACGCAGGTCCGGGTAGACGATGTCGGCCGTGGTGCAGCCCGGCGCGTTCCAGATGGGCGCTGCGCCGTCGGCGTACGCCTCCTTTTCCAGGCCGACGGGCAGGTAGATGCCGGCCTTCAACCCCTTGGCGTGGATGTCGTCGGCGACTGCCTTCATGCCGCGCGGGAAGCGGGACGGTTCGGGCGTCTGCCGGGCGTACTCGTCGAACCTCGGCTTCCACGCGAAGTCACGCCACCAGCCGGCGTCGATGTTCACGTACTCGTAGCCGTACGGCTTCAGCTTGCGGGCCAGCGCGTCGGCCTGCTTCAGCACGTTCGACTCGGTCAGGTAGCTGTAGTCGCCGTCGGGGTTCAGGCCCGGGTACTTCGAGGACTGCATGCTCCAACTGGTCCACCCCAGGTAGGGGCGGGCCGCGACACCGGTGTGGACAGCGGTTGCCGCCACGCCACCGGACACCGCGGCCGGCTGCGCGTCAGGGGCGGCCTGTGCCGGGACGGCGCCCGCGCCGAGCGTCCCGGCCAGTGCCGCTGCCACGACGGCCACGCCGGCGCGGCGCCGGGCACCTCTGCTGGTTCTCATCATCAACCTCCTGGTGGCGGGTGGTGCCGGCGTCGGCGTGACCGGCCGGGGGCCGGACCGGCGCCGAGGGGTCAGGGAAGGACGAGGGACTGGATGCTCACCGCGGCCGCGCCGCGGGCCCACTCCTCGAAGGGCAGCGGACGGATGGTGAGCGGACAACGTGCGGCCGCGCCGAAGGCCTGGCGTTCGAAGCTCGTCCGGATGGGCGCGTCGAACAGGTCGTACGCGGCCAGCCCTTCACCGGACACGACGATCCGGGTCGGGCCCACGAGGTTCGCCACGGCAGCGATGCCGCAGCCGATAGCGTTGCCGGCCCGGGTGAAGACCTCGCGGAGCACCTCGTGGCCGCCGCGGGCCAGGCTGACCGCCTCGTCGAGGGTGAGGTCCGGATGGCCGGCCCGTTCCCGGGCCTGCGCCACGATGGCGTCCGTGCCGGCGATCGACTCGACGCAGCCGCGCCCTCCACAGTGGCAGTCGGGGCCGGTCGCGTCGACGACGACGTGGCCGATCTCGCCTGCCACGCCGTACGCGCCGGAGACCAGCCGCCCGTTGACCACCAGACCGCAGCCGATGCCGGTGCCGACGGTGACGAGGGCGAACGACTCGGCGCCAACCCCTTCGCCGAACCAGTGCTCGGCGGCGGTGAGCGCCTTCACGTCGTTCTCGACGGTGACGGTGAGACCGGTGAGCCGGGCCGCGCGTTCGCCCAGCGGCACGTCCCGCCAGTGCAGGAACGGTGAGTAGCGGACCAGGCCGGTGGTGTGGTCCACGTCGCCGGAGACGGACAGCCCGAGCCGACGGATGCGGCGGTGGTGCTCGGGCAGCGTGTCGAGCAGTCCGTCGACCAGCCGGCCGACCTCGGCGAGCACCGAGTCGACGTCCGGGTCGGTTAGCGGCCGGCGGGCGGTGGCCCGCACCTGGGCGCAGAGGTCACAGATCACGCCGATCAGCTCGTCAGCAGTGATCTTGACACCGACGAAGAACTCGCGGTCGGCCCGGACGGCCAGTGGGCTGGCCGGACGTCCGGCACCGGGACCGGTGCGCTCCGTCGCGGCCAACTCGTGCAGGTAACCCAGTTCGATGAGCGGACGGGCCGCCTTGGTCACGGCGGCGGAGGAGAGCCCGAGCCGGCGGGCGAGGCCGACCCTGCTGACGGGGCCCTCGGTCAGCACCGTCGTGAAGACCGCCGTCGCCGCCGGCGGCCCCGCGGGCGATCCCGTGTCGCTGCCAGGAAACATGCCCGAAAGCCTAGGCAAATATTTAACTTCTTCAAGTATTGAATCTGGCGGGTGGCCGCCCTACAGTTCGCAGCGCCTGTGGACGCCGGGAGGCCACGGCCGATCGAGTCCCGGGCCGAGGCCGGCGTCGTGGTCGCACCCCGGGACACAGCGCCGCCCGCCAAATGCGCCGCCCGCCCAACGCGCGGCCCGCCAAATGCAGTCGAGCCCGCCCCCGAGAACAGGGACGGGCTCGATCTGATGTTTCTCTCGTAGCGGGGACAGGATTTGAACCTGCGACCTCTGGGTTATGAGCCCAGCGAGCTACCGAGCTGCTCCACCCCGCGTCGGCTCGATAACCGTAGCGCACGCCCCCCGTCCACCGCAAAACGACGCGGTCGAGCCGGAGGGCCGGTGCCGAAGCACCGGCCCTCCGGACTGGTCAGTCCAGCCAGGTCAAGATGGCCCGTTCCGCACGCCGGCTGTAGTCGTCCACCTGCCGCCGGTCGCTGGACATACCCTCCCAGCCCGTCTCCCAGAGCACCGTCACCACGTCGCCGATCCGGATCACCCGGATCAGCCGCCGGTACTCGGCCTCCGCCGGCCCGCCCTCCTCCCAGGCCGGTTCGCGCACCTCGATGAGGGCCGCCTCGTCGCCGAAGTCGCCGCCGGGGAGCAGCCGGTGCCGGTTGGACCGGCCCGGTACGACTTCCTGCTCCGGGCACTCCCGCACCGCCCGGCGCAGGTCGGCCATCCAGTCATCGGCACGTCCGGATCGGTGAATGGAGATGGAGTTCCGGTAGGCGCCGTACGGCGCCGCCCCCTCCGGAAAATCCGGGGTCAGGTGATAAGTGAGCACGCGACTGCGGGTCTGCACCGCCCGACCATCGAGGTCCGCCTTGCAGAAGTCCGGCAGAACCTCGCCTCCCTTCTCGAAGAAGGGCGGTGCCGCCATGGTCGACTCGGGCTGGGTGAAGAAGGCCCGGTCCGGGATCGAGGTCGGCGTACGCGGGTCCCCCGTGCCGCTGCTCGTCGCGGGCGGCCGGCCGGTCGGCGTCGCCCCCGACGACGGAGTGGCCGGCGACGGGGCTGCCGGCGACGAGGTGACCGCCGACGGCGACGGGCTTGGCGCGATCACCGTCGGCACCGGCGGGCCGCCCGGTGGGCCGACCGTGCTCCGATCGGCTGCCAGAACCAGCCGGGTGCCGGTGGCCGCGCCGGCGACCAGCACGGCCACCAGGAACAATCCCCCGGCCGCCCGCACCCGGGCCCGCCGGTCGGTTCGCCGGCGCAACTCGCCCGGCCCGTCCAGCGGACGGCCATCGGCGTCCGCGGCGAGCGATCGATAGAAATCGGACACGTCACGCCACATCATTGGCCTCCAGTTCCTCGGATACGCCGGGCAACAGCGCGGCCAGGCGCACCCGCCCCCGGGACAGCCAGGACTTCACGGTGCCGACCGGCACCTGCATCTCCCGAGCGATCTCCTCCACCGACAGGTCGACGAGGTAGTGCAGCGCGAGCGCCTGCCGCTGCGCGGCCGGCAGCTGACGCAGCGCGTCGAGCAGCAGTACGCCGTCCTCGCCGGGTGGTTGCACCACCTCCGGTGGGCCGCTGCGGATGAGCGCGGCCCGCCAGCCGTGGAGCCGGCGCCAGCGGTCCGTGGCCAGCCGCGCGACGACCAGCCGCAGCCACGCCTCCGGCGCCGGGTGGACCGACATCTGCCCCCACTGCCGCCAGGCCCGGGCGTACGCCTCCTGCACCAGGTCCTGCGCCTCGGTGTAGTCACCCGCGACCGCGTAGCCGTACCGGAGCATCCGCCGCGACGTGCCTCGATAGAAGTCGTCGAAACTGTCCGCGTCCCTCATCTCGCCACCACGCTCCCCCCACATTCACGCCCCGTATGCAGACAGGACGATCGGGGGGTGCAGACGGTTGCAGTCAGTGATGGGTCGGAGAGACGACAGAGCCCCCGGACACCGGGACCGGAGTAGGTCCGCGGGCCGGGGGCCGGGTTGTCGTGCCGCGCGGGTCAGCCGCCCGAGGGCGCGCTGCCGTTCGGTGACGGTGGCGGGCTGCTGCCGCCAGGCGTCGGGGTTCCGCTCGGCGTCGGAGTGGCAGCCGGCGTACCAGCCGTCTGCGTGGTCTGCGCCTGAGCCGCCTCGAACGCCTTCATCGCGTCGTCCAGCGCCTTGAGCGCCCGCCCGTACCGCTCGAAGTCACCGGACGTCTGGGCGGCGCGAACCTCGGCGATGGCCGTCTGCACCCGGTCCGCCGCAGCGGCGAGCTCACCGGTGAGCGGCGGCGTGTCGCCGCCGGTGGGCGGTGGCACGGACGGGTTGTCTCCGGTGGGCGGAGTGGGCGTGTCCTCCGCGGCCCGCTTGCCCTGCTCGACGAGCTGCTTGATGCCGTCGGACAGGCTGTTCGCCAGCGCCACGAACGAACTGCCGTCACCGTAGGAGACGAGCACCCGCTGCAACTGCGGGAAGGCGTCCTGGTTGTTGCTCTTCACGTAGACCGGCTCGACGTACAGCATCCCGTTGCCGAACGGGAGGGAGAGCAGGTTGCCGTACAACACCTGGGCCTGACCCGAGGCGGCGAGCAGGTTGAGCTGCTGCCGGATGTCACCGTTGTTGGTCATCTGCTGATGCACCTGCACCGGCCCGGAGATCCGGGTCTGGTCCGGCAGCTCCAGCACCTCCAGCCGGGGCTCGCCGTCGACGTACGACCCGGAGATCAACGCGGCGAGGTTCTCCCGCTTGTTCGGGGTGACCGCCGAGGTGAGCTGGAATCGGGTCCCCTCCTGCCCGGGGAACTGGGTGAAGAGGTAGTACGGCGGCTGCTTCTGCCCGCTGTCCGGAGCGTCCGGCACGTTCGGCACCTGCCAGAAGTCCTGCGCGGAGTAGAAGTCGCCCGGGTTGGTGACGTGGAACTTGGTGAGCAGATTGCGCTGCACTTTGAACATGTCCACCGGGTAGCGGAAGTGCTCGGCCAGCTCGACCGGGATGTCCTTCTTCGGCAGCACCAGGTCACCGCCGAACGCCTTGTTCCAGGCCTTGAGCACCGGGTCGTTCTCGTCGAACTCGTAGAGCCGGACGGTGCCGTCGTACGCGTCCACCGTCGCCTTGACCGAGTTGCGGATGTAGTTGACGTTCTCCCGGGCCAGCTGGAAGGTGCCCCGACCGGTCAGCTCGTCGGTGGTCTCCTCGCGCAGGTTGACCCGCTGGGAGTACGGGTAGCTCGCCGACGTGGTGTAGCCGTCGACGATCCACTGGACCCGGCCGTCCACCACCGCCGGGTACGGGTCACCGTCGATCGTCAGGAACGGGGCGACCTTCTCGACCCGATCCCGCGGATTGCGGACGTAGAGCAGCTTCGAGCCGTCGTTGACCGCGCCGGAGAGCAGGAAGTTCGACTCCTGCTCCTTGATCGCGTAGAGCAGCCGCCGGGCGAACGAACCGATTTCCACGCCGCCGGTGCCGGTGTACGTGTAGAACTCACCGCCGCCCTCGCCGACCGGCCGATCGAACTCGGCCTTCTTGCTCGGGTCGGTCTGGCCGACGATCGCGTAGTCGTCCTCGCCCATCCGCTCGCCGTAGTAGATCCGCGGCTGGTCGGCCGGGATCTGCTCGGTTTGCGAGGCGCACCCCTGCCCGGCCTTGTCGCCGAGGAACCCGGAGACGAAGAACGGCTGGCCGCTGCACACCTGGTTGGCCGGCGCGGCCACCAGCCCGTAGCCGTGCGTGTACACGGTGTGCCGGTTGATCCAGGTGTTCTGCTGGTCGGTCAGCTCGCCATAGTTGATCTCCCGGACGCCGACCACGTAGTCCGAGGTCTTGCCGTTGACCCCATACCTGTCGATGTCCAGCTTCGGACCGAAGTCGTAGAAGCCGCGCACCTGCTGGAGCTGGGTGTACGTCTCGCTGACCAGCTGCGGGTCGAGCAGCCGGATGTTCGGCACCACCGAGGTGTCGGTGGCCAGGCTGGCCGGCGGGGTGAGATTGTTCGCCGCGTACGCCGTGGTCTTGGTGTCCCCGAGGTCGAACGCGGTCCGGGTCGCCTGGATGCCGCGCTCGATGTACGGCGCCTCCTTCTCCTTGGCGCTCGGCTTCACCTCGAACGTCTGCACCGCCCACGGGTAGATGCCGCCGATGGCGACCGCGGACACGCCGAGCAGGGCGAGCGAGATGCCCGGCCAGACCAGGTTCCGCATCCAGGCGTTGGAGAAGATGATGATCGCGATGGCCACCACGATCGAGATGTAGGCCAGGATCTCCTTCGCCGGCAGCAGCGCGTTGACGTCGGCGTAGCCGGCACCGTAGAGCTTGGCGCCCTCGTTGTACTCGAGCAGCATCGCCCGCCGGTCCAGCACGTACGCGATCGCCTTGAGCGCCACGAAGATCGCGACCAGCGTGCTCAGGTGGGCGCGGGCGGCGTTGGTCATCCGGTCACCCACGCCCTGCAACCGGACGCCGCCGAAGATGTAGTGCATGGCGAGCGCGCCGACCACGGACAGCACCACCGCGGTGAAGCCGACACCGAGCAGGTAGCGGTAGAACGGCAGCTGGAAGACGTAGAACCCGACGTCGATGCCGAACTCCGGGTCCTTGACGCCGAAGTCGCCGCCGTTGCGGAAGAGCATCCACTGGTTCCACCGGCCCTGCGCGGAGAGACCGGCGAAGAGGCCGACGATCACGGCGATGATCGCGATCCAGGTGCCGAGCCGCGGGGTGAGCGCCATCCGGTAGCGCTCCAGCGTCGCCTGCTCGACCGAGTGCGGGCGTAGCCGGGGACGCAGCCGGTAGGCCAGCCAGAGGTTGCTGCCGATGACCAACGCCATGGCGAGGCCGATCACCAGGAAGAGCAGCAGCCGCGTGACGAGCACACCGGTGAAGACCTCGGTGTAGTTGACCTCGTCGAACCACAACCAGTCCGTCCAGGCCCGCACGCCCCAGCCGAGCAGGGTGAAGAGCGCGAACACCCCGACCAGGACGGCGATCGTGACGCGACCGCGCCGACTCATCCTCGGCAGAGGGCTGCCGCTTCGCATGACCACTGTTGGCTCCGCACGCTCGATTGATCGGCTCCGACCAGGCACCCAGAGTACGGGGTGTTCCTGAACGCGGCGCCCCATGGTCGCGTCGTGCCGGTCGCGGCGCCCGCGCGACCCGCCGCGGACGCCGAGCGAGGCCCGGGTCGGCGGCGGCGCTGCCGACCCGGGACGGTCAGCAGCGGGTCGGCTGACCGCCGGCGCGCAACGTCTCGAGCGCGGTGAGCGCCTCGTCCAACGACCCCACCCTGATCAGCGGCAGGTCGGGTTGCGGATTCCGGACCGCCTCGGCGCAGTTGTCGGCCGGCACCAGGAAGACCTTGGCCCCCGCGTGCTTCGCGCCGACCAGCTTCTGCGCGATCCCGCCGATCGGGCCGACCTTCCCCTCGTCGTCGATGGTGCCGGTGCCCGCGATCACGATGCCGCCGGTCAGGTCGGCCGGAGTCAGCTTGTCCACGATGCCGAGGGCGAACATCAGGCCGGCACTCGGCCCGCCGATGTCCTCCAGGTCGATGCTGAGGCTGAACGGATGCGGCTGCTTCTGCTCGATCTCGACGCCGATCCGTGGGCTGCCGTCCTGCTCACGGCTCGTGATCCGCGCGGTGGCCGGCACGCCGTCGCGGGTGTAGCCGATGGTCAGCGTGCTGCCCGCCGGCTTGGCACGGATCAGCTCGGTGAGCCGGACGGCGACCGGCACCGGCTGACCGTCGACCGAGGTCAGCACGTCACCGGGCTTGAGCATGCCGGCGGACGGGCCACCGCCGGTCACCGCCTTCACCACCACCTGCACCGGGAAGCCCAGTTCCCGCAGCGCGGCGGTCTCGGCGCTGGTCTGCGAGGCCTCGAAGTCCTCGGCGTTGCGCTGCTCGACCTGCTGCTGCGACTCCCCCGGCGGGTAGATCAGCTCCCGCGGCACCACCGCCTCGTCCTTGGAGAACCAGCCGGCGATGGCCGAGCGGAGCTTCACCGACGGCTGGACGCCGACCGTGGTGAGCCGCAGCTGCCCGGCCGAGGTGGAGGTCGCCCGGCCGGAGACCTGGATGACCTCCTTGCCGTTCTCCGCGCCGAGCGTGTTGACCGTCGGTCCGGGGCCGAGCACCACGTACGGGATCGGCGCGCCGAGCACCCCGATGCTGAGCAGGGCGGTGAGCAGGGCACCGAGCAGGACGGTCAGGCCGCGACGTCTCATGCGGCAGAGCGTACCGACCGCTCCGGGCCGACCCGGCGCTGCGCGGGCGACTTCGCCCTCAGCGCAACGCCAGCGGCGCTACCTGGGGGCGCGGCGCGCGTACCGTAGACGTCGTGCCTGATATTCCGTTCGGTTTCGCGCTACCGGGTGGGCAACCACCAGACCCCAACGACCCCGCGCAGATGCAGCAGTTCATGTCGCAGTTGCAGCACCTGCTCTCCACGTCGGGCAGCGGGCCGGTCAACTGGGACCTCGCCCGGCAGGTGGCCGCCAGCCAGCTCGCCGCCGCTGGCGACCCGGCGGTCTCGCCGTACGAGCGCAACGCCGTGGAGGAGGCCCTGCGCCTGGCCGACCTCTGGCTCGAGCCCGCCTCGGCCTTGCCCTCCGGCATCCAGACCTCGATGGCCTGGAACCGCAACGAGTGGATCTACAAGACCCTGGACGTGTGGCGGAAGCTCTGCGACCCGGTGGCCAGCCGAATGGTCGGCGCGATGGGTGACCTGGTGCCGCCGGAGGCCCGCGCCCAGCTCGGCCCGATGCAGTCGATGGTCGCCACCCTCGGTGGCGCCCTCTTCGGGGGCCAGTTGGGTCAGGCGCTCGGCTCGCTCGCGGCCGAGGTGCTCTCCGCCGGCGACATCGGGCTGCCGCTCGGCCCGGCCGGCACCGCCGCGCTCATTCCCGCCAACATCAAGGCGTACGGCGAGGGCCTGGAGCTGCCGGAGGATGAGGTACGCCTCTACGTGGCCCTGCGCGAGGCCGCCCACCAGCGGCTCTTCCAGCACGTCCCGTGGCTGCGCGGGCACGTGCTCAACGCCGTCGAGACGTACGCCGCAGGCATCCGGGTCAACCGGGAGGCGATCGAGGAGGCGATGGGTCGGGTCGACCCGACCGACCCGGAGTCGATGCAGGCGATCGCCCTGGAGGGCATCTTCACTCCGGAGGACAGCCCGGCGCAGAAGGCGTCGCTGGCTCGGCTGGAGACCGCGCTGGCCCTGGTCGAGGGTTGGGTGTGCCATGTGGTGGACAGCGCCGCCGGTGGCCGGCTGCCGGACGTCGTACGCCTCGCCGAGGCGTTCCGCCGTCGCCGCGCTGCCGGGGGGCCCGCCGAGCAGACGTTCGCGGCTCTGGTCGGCCTGGAACTGCGCCCGCGCCGGCTGCGTGAGGCGGCAGCGCTCTGGGCGGCACTCACCGAGCATCGCGGCATCGCCGGGCGGGACGCCCTCTGGGGCCACCCCGACCTGCTCCCCTCCGAGGACGACTTCGCCGACCCGGTGGCGTTCGCGATGGCCGAGTTCGACGTCATCGGCGAGCTGGAGAACTTCGACTTCACCGCTCCCGGCGGGCCGCACGAGGAGACGCCCGGCGAGTCGCAGCGGCGCGACGACGAGGGCGACGACGACACCCGTTCCTGACCCTCCCGTCAGCCGGCTACCGACGCGAGCGTGATCAAGAGCTTTGCGTCATCCGGATGCGGCTCGGTGACCCAAAGCTCTTGATCACGCGGGCAGCCCTGGGGTGGGGGAGAGCAGGGCGCGGGTGGCTTCCCAGCCCTCGACGGCCGGGTCGAGGGCGGCCAGGTCGGCGGGCCCGCGCAGCCGGCGCCAGGCCGGCGTCACCGCGAGGTCGCCGGGCCGGGGTGCGGCCGCGCGCACGGCTGACGGCGGCGTCTCGTCCAGGTCCACGGGGGGCAACCACGAGGGTACGGGCAGCCGCGCGGCGACCCCGAGCAGACCTGGGCCACCCTCGGCGGGGGCGACCGCGACCGGGCGACTGGTCAACGGGCGAAGCAGCTTTCCGATGGTCAGCCCGGGCAGGTCGGGGGCGTCGGCGGCGATCACGGCCGCCTGGTCGTAGCCGGACAGTGCCGCGAACACCGCGCTCGGCGTCGGCTCCGGCACCTCGTACACGGCCGTGTCCGGCCAGGTCACGGCGTCGGCGACCGCCCGGTCGGCGGGGGTGACCGCGACGGCGGTGTCCACCTCGGTCAGCATGGCGAGCAGGTCGACGGTGTCCTCGGCGAGCGCCGTGCGCCACCGCACCGGGTCGACGCCCGGCGGCGCCCACGTCACGGGCCCGAGCAGGGCCACCACCAGCCGCCGTACCATTCCCCGACCCTAACGCCGCACCCCGTCGACGCCCACCCGGGCCGCGCCTGCAGAACCCGCCGGACGCTGCTTTCCGGGAGCAAGAGTCGCGCAACTTCAACGAAGTAGTGGCTTCAACGTCCGCCCGAGGCCACTACTTCCGGGATGGTGCGCGATCTTGGCGTGCGAAGGTGGGCAAGGAACGGGGGACGGGACGGTTGGGCGGTTCCCGGCGAGGGCGGTCAGTCGGTCAGCGCGGGCACGGCGGCGGCGATGCCCTCGAGGTAGCCGCGGGCCCGCTCCGACTTCGGGTAGCGGGCGACCAACGCCCAGAAGGCGGCGTTGTGGCTCGGCACGATGAGGTGCGCCAGCTCGTGCAACAAGACGTAGTCGATCACCCAGTCCGGCATCTCCTGCACCCGGTGGGAGATGCGGATCGTCCGGTCAGCGGGAGTGCAGGAGCCCCAGCGGCCGTTCTGGTTGGTCACCCACCGGACACTGGCCGGGACGGCCCGCGTGCCGTAGTCGGAGAGGTAGGCGTCCATCAGCCGGGTGGCCCGGGCGATCAGCTCGGCATCGGATCGGGCCAGTCGCCCCTCACGGGCGGCGAGTCGGGCGAGCATGCGGTCGACCCACTCGCTCTCCTCGGCCCGGGAGAACTGGTCGGGAATCAGGACGACGACCCGCTCACCGTCGCGGTACGCGGACACCGTACGTCGTCGGCGCTGGCTGCGCCGTACCTCGACGACCGGCTTGCGCGCCCCTGCCATCACAGACCCGCGCAGCCTCGATTTGCTGCCACGAAGGAAAGCTACTGCCTAGTGACCAGGGGTACGCAAGGGTCAACCCCTCGACACGCGTCCAGAAGATGGTGATTGGTCGCCAGGAGTCCTGAAAAATTTCTGGTCGGCGTGTCGAGACACACCCCGTAACCCTTCGTGGCGAAGCCCGGCCCCGCCACCTGGGAAGAGCGCCGGCCACGCCCACGGTAAGTGATCAAGCGGCTCGCCCACCCCACGGGGGCGCCCCGAAGGGGCGTCTGTGGCGGTTCGGTCGGCGTGTCCCCGCCAAACTGACTTATCCGACGTTATTCGCCGTGCACACTCTCGTGGTCGGCTTCCTCACAGTGTCGACGCGCAGCTGACATGGAACTGCCCAGACCTGGGTAGGGTCCGCGGACCAGCGGCCACGTGGGTGGCCGCTGGAGTTAGACCCAGCGCGGCGCCTCTCACGGCCCGCCGCCGGGAACCCCGCCGGAACCGGTAGCGGCCGGCGGACGAGACGAGGAGGGCACCGTGGCCGACCAGGCCCAGACCTACAACGGTTACTGCGTCAAGTGCAAGGAGAAGCGGGACTTCGAGGGACACATCGAGGTCTCGAAGACCGGGATGAACATGGCCAAGGGCAAGTGTCCGGTGTGCGGCACAACAGTGAACCGCATCCTGGGCAAGGCCAAGGTCTGACCGGTTCGGCAACGGGCGGGGCGCGACTCTGATGGTCGCGCCCCGCCCGTCTCTGCCGGGCAGGACCCGGCCGGCGGGAGTACCGAGCCGCCCGGTGGAACGCCGTGTCGGGTGGCCGACAGCACGCCACCACGCCTGTGGATAACTCAGGACCTCCTGTGGACAGCCCTGGACAGGGCGCTCCGCACCTGTGGACAACGATCGACGTAGCGCATGGATGCGGTCACGATTCGTTGCCATGAGTCGCGTCCCCCTCCCCCGTCCCACGCTGCTTCCCGGCCTAACCAGGCTGTGGCGCGACCGGCACACCCTCCAGCTCGGGGTCGGGCCGGAGCGCGCCGTCCTGCTCGAGATCGCCGACCCGCGGGCCGCCCGACTGCTCGACCTGCTCGACGGCACGCGCAGCGAGCGCGGCGTGCTGAGCCACCCGCTCACCACCGACGTCGGCGCCGAACCGGCCCGTACCCTCATCGAAGCCCTGCGCGCCGCCGGTCTGCTCGTACCGGGACACACCCTGCTGCCGCGCGACCTGGCCGGACCGACGCGGGCCCGGCTCGGCGCGGAGGCCGGTGCGCTCGCGCTCGCCGCCGCCCGGCTACCGGCCACTCCGGCCCAGGTGCTCCGCCGCCGACTGGCCGCCCGGGTGCTGGTGACCGGGACCGGCCCGCTCGGCGCCGCGGTGGCCGTGGCGCTCGCCCAGGCCGGCGTCGGACAGGTCACCGCGGAGCTCAGCGGCCCGGTGCGCCCGGCCGACCTGGCCGGCGCCGGCATCCCCGCCGCGGACCTCGGGCGGCCGCTCGCCGCCGCCGTACGGGAGGCGTTCGCCCGGGCCGCCCCCGGTTCCGCCGGCTCCACCGGCCGGCGCGGCCGAGCAGACCTGGTGGTGCAGCTCGGCATCGACCGCCCGGCCGCTCTGCTCGCCGCCGGATACGCCCAGCGCCGCCAACCGCACCTGCTGATCACCCTCCAGGAGGGCGTGCCGGTGATCGGGCCGCTGGTGCGTCCGCCGGCCGGCCCGTGCCTGAACTGTGTCGACCTGCACCGCACCGACCGGGATCCGGACTGGCCTCGGCTCGCCGCCCAGCTCGCCGGCGCGGAATCGCTCCCCGCGGGCGCCACCGCGACCCTGCTCGTCGCGGCCGGGTTCGCCACCGCGGAGGCGCTGGCCCAGCTCGACGGGGGCACGCCGGAGACGGTGGGCGCGGCGGTGGAGGTCACCGCCGCCGGCCGGTTGCGGCGGCGGGGCTGGCCACCCCACCCCTCCTGCCGATGCTCACGGGGCGGCCGTTGAGAGATCGCCGGCGAGCCCGGGGTGAGCGATGCGGAGTCCGGGTGGCGATCCGGCGAGGCGTCGTCCGCCGGCCTCGCCGCAGCCGCCGCGGGGCATCGCGGCACTCTCTCAGGCCCGCTGACATGCCCACTGATGCCCCATGTCCGACCTGACGTCCGGAACGAACGACGGGTGACGAGGCGCTCAGCAGCCGCGCGCCCGCTGAGTCGGTAACAATGACCGGGTGACCGACATCCCGCGCCGGGCCGTGTCCCGGACCGCCAAGCTCGCCGCACTGCCGCTCGGCTTCGCCGGCCGGACCGTCCTCGGCATGGGAAAGCGCGTCACCGGCCTCGCCTCCGACGTGATCTCCGCAGAGATCCAGCAGCGCACCGCCGAGCAGCTCTTCAGCGTCCTTGGCCAGCTCAAGGGCGGCGCGATGAAGTTCGGACAGGCGCTGTCCGTCTTCGAGGCGGCGCTGCCGGAGGAGATCGCCGCCCCGTACCGGCAGGCATTGACCAAGCTCCAGGAGGCGGCGCCGCCGCTGCCCGTCGCCAGCGTGCACAAGGTGCTGACCGAGCAGCTCGGCCCGGACTGGCGGGACCGCTTCGTCGAGTTCAACGACACTCCGGCCGCGGCGGCGAGCATCGGGCAGGTACACCGCGCGGTCTGGCGGGACCCGGGGTACGACCCGGCCGGTGCCCCGAAGCACCGCGACGTCGCCGTCAAGATCCAGTATCCGGGCGCCGGTGACGCGCTGCTCGCCGACCTCAAGCAGCTCTCCCGTCTCGGCGGAATGTTCCGGGCGATCCAGCCTGGGCTCGACGTCAAGCCGCTACTGGTCGAGCTACGGGAGCGGATCACCGAGGAGCTCGACTACGAACTCGAGGCCGAGTCGCAGCGCGCCTTCGCGACCGCGTACGCCGACGACCCGGGCATCTACATCCCCGCCGTGGTCTCGGCCTCGCCGCGGGTGCTCGTCACCGAGTGGGTCGAGGGCACCCCACTCGCCGAGATCATCCGCAACGGCACCGAGGAACAGCGGGACGAGGCGGGCCGGCTGATGGCCGAACTGCATCTCTCCGCGCCGATGCGGGCCGGACTGCTGCACGCCGACCCGCACCCGGGTAACTTCCGGCTGCTGCCCGACGGCCGCCTCGGCGTGATCGACTTCGGCGCGGTGGCCCGGATGCCCGACGGCACCCCGGAGCCGATCGGCCGCCTCGCCAGCATGGCGCTACGGGGCGAGGCGGACGCGGTCGTGGAGGGCCTGCGTACGGAGGGCTTCGTCAGCGAGACCGAGGAGATCGACGCGCAGGCGGTACTGGAGTACCTGCGGCCGATGCTGGAGCCGGTGGCCGCCGACGAGTTCCGGTTCACCCGGGCCTGGTTGCGCGGCGAGGCCGCTCGGCTGGCCAGCCCGCGCTCGCCCGCGTACCAGCTAGGCCGTCAGCTCAACCTGCCCCCGTCGTACCTGCTCATCCACCGGGTCACCCTCGGGTCGATCGGGGTGCTGTGCCAGTTGGAGGCCAAGGCGCCGTACCGCCGCATCCTCGAACGCTGGCTGCCCGGCTTCGCACCGGTCGGCTGAGTCACGCACCCCGCACGCCCCTGCGCGTGCGGGGCGCCCCGTCGACCGGCTCCTTCCGCCGTCGACGGCCACAGCTACGCCGAGGGGCGGGTGGCCGGATTCCGGCCGCCCGCCCCTCGAATCAGTGGGTGTCAGCGAAGGCCCAGGTCGCGTGCCGCCTGCCGGCGGCCGTTCATCGCGACGGTCAGGGCGGAACGGGTTGCCTCAGTGCTCGTGGTGTTGCCGGCCTGAGGCCGACGCATTCGGGCCCGGGTCAACGCTTCGTGAAGTAGTTGCATCTCAACTCCGTTGGGTACGTGCAGCATGCTGTTTCCAGTCATCGCCGGCGTGGTGCCGGCGTAGTTGGTTCGGATCGGGTTCATGTCAGGCCGCCAGCCGGACCGCGTTACGCCCCCGGGACAGCCCACTGGCCGCCAGGCGCGCCTCGGCCTCGACCCGAAGCGCGGCGTCGCGGGCGACGTCCTCCTTGCGCGGACGGCCACGGGGCCGCTTGCGCGGGACGACCGCGCCACGCTCGAAGATCTCGCCGCCCCAGACGCCCCAGGGCTCGGCCCGCTCGACCGCGCCGGCGAGGCACTCGACGCGCAGCGGGCAGTCCCCGCAGAGCGACTTGGCCAGCTCGAGCTCGGTGGGCGAGTCGGAGAACCACAGGTCGGGGTCGAACTTCCGGCAGGGGAGGTTCGCCTCGAGCTCGACGTCCACGTCGAGCGAGGCCAACGCCAGACTCATCACCCGGTCACCTCTCTCTCACTTCGATCTTGTGGATCGCTACTTCCGACTACATGGGCGGAACAAAAAACTGAGGCCGCGGATCCCGGTTTACGGGTTCCGCGGCCTCGAGGTGAGCCGGTCGGTCTGTGATCAGACCGGTCTACCTCGAGGTGGAACGCCGCGGACATCGGTGCGCTTCTCGACGCCATCGATGCCCATGCCCGTGAAGCCACTGGTCCCGCGGAGTCCGTTCGGCGCGGCGGCGAGGATCAGCTCGGCCTGAGCCTCGACCTGGTGCACCTGCGGAACCGACGGTCGCGTGACCGCGAGGGCCACCCGGACAGCCGACAGCGGAGCGCAGGCAGCTGGCATCGCCGCCAGACGCTCATAGGTGAAGATCTTCACGGGTGCCACCTCCCTCACGTTCCTCGAATCGACTAGGTCAACCCCTCGTGAGCAGCCCGAACAGCGCCGCTCGCGAGGTGCGCACTGAGGCTATTCCTCGCCCGAGGGCGAGGGCAAACGAATTTACGGGTCGATTTCGAAAGTTTTCTCGGGGCAGATTTCGTCGACCGCCGCGCCACCCACGAGCGCCAGTACCGATTCGCCGTAGAGGCCCAGTTTGCGTGGGCCGATCCCGGCGATGGCGATCAGGTCCTCGGGACGGCTCGGCCGCCGCTCGGCCAGCGCCGTCAGGGTGGCGTCGGTGAACACCACATAGGCGGGTACCCGCTGGTCACCGGCGACCCTCCGCCGCCACTCACGCAGCCGCTCGTGCAGCTCCTCGTCGATGTCCGACGGGCAGGTCGCGCAGCGTCCCAGCTTCCGCTCCGGGCCGGCGAGCAGTGTCGCGCCGCAGATCCGGCAGGAGACGATCTGCGTCCGGCGCCGCTCCGGCCGGGGCGTCGCGCCGGTGCCGCGGGCCCGCTCACCGCTGCCGCCCGAGCGGTCGAGCTGCGGCAGGAAACGCGACGGTCGACGCGCCCGCCCACCCGGCGAGCGGGCCACCGCGTACGACAGCCACAGCCACTCGCGGGCGCGGGTGACCCCCACGTAGAGCAGCCGGCGCTCCTCCTCCACCTGCTCGGCCGTCTTCGCGTACGTGGTGGGGAGGGTGCCCTCGGAGAGCCCGACGAGGAAGACCGCGTCCCACTCCAGCCCCTTCGCCGAGTGCAGCGAGGCCAGGGTCACCCCGTCCAGGGTCGGCGCGTGCTGCTGGCTGGCCCGGCGGTGCAGCTCGTCGGTGAACTCGGCCAGGGTCACCGGCCGCTCGACCGTCGCCGCCTCGCCGATCGGCAGGACGGCCGGCGTGGCCGCGTACTCCTCGGCGAGCTGGACCAGCGCGGCGAGCGCCTCCCAGCGCTCCCGGGCGGCGCCACCGGCCGGGGGCGTGTCCGGCGCCCAGCCCACGGCGGCGAGCGCCTCGACCACGGCCGTCGGCAGCGGGGTCTCCCCCGGGATCGAGCGGGTGGCGGCGCGCAGCGCGACCATGGCCTGCCGCACCTCGGCCCGCTCGAAGAACCGCTCCGCCCCCCGCACCACGTACGGCACCTCGGCCTCGGTGAGCGCCTTCTCGTACGCCTCGGACTGCGCGTTGGTGCGGAACAGCACGGCGATCTCCCGGGCCGGGGTGCCCGCGTCGATGAGCGCCCGGGCACGCGCCGCCACCGCGTTCGCCTCGGCCGGCTCGTCGGTGAAAATCCGCAGTTCCGGTTCGGGGCCGGACGGACGCTGTCCACGCAGCTCCAGCCGCAACCGGGCCTCGGTGCCGCGAGCCTGGGAGATCACGGCGTTGGCCAGCCCCACGACCTGCGGTGTGGAGCGGTAGTCCCGCACGAGCCGGACCACCACGGCGTTGCGGTGCCGGCGCGGGAAGTCGACCAGGTACGACGAGGTCGCCCCGGTGAAGGAGTAGATCGTCTGGCTGGCGTCGCCGACCACGGTCAGGTCGTCCCGCCCGCCGAGCCAGGTATCCAGCAGGCGCTGCTGGAGCGGGTTGACGTCCTGGTACTCGTCGACCACGAAGTGCCGGTACTGCGCCCGCACCTGCTCGGCGACGTCCGCGTGCTCCTCGATCCCCCAGACCGCCGCGCGCAGCATGTCCTCGAAGTCAATCACGCCGTTGCCACGCTTGATCTTCTCGTACGCCGCGAAGACCTCGGCGACCTTCGCCGGTTCGTGCGGGGTGTCCCGCAGGGCCTTGGCGGCCGCCACGACGTACTCGGCCGGCTCGACGAGCGAGGACTTGGCCCACTCGATCTCACCGGCCAGGTCCCGGGCGGCGGCCCGGTCGGTACGCAGACCGACCCGGGCGGCGGCGAGCGTGACCAGCCGGACCTTGCTGTCGAGCAGCTCGGGCATGGCCCGCCCGTCGAGCAGCCTGGGCGCGAAGTAGCGCACCTGGCGCAGGGCCGCCGCGTGGAACGTACGTGCCTGCACACCCGGTACGCCGAGCGCGGTGAGGCGGCTGCGCATCTCGGCGGCGGCCCGGGCGGTGAACGTGACGGCGAGCACGTGCCGGGCGGAGATCTCCCCGGTGAGCGCCCGGTGCGCGATCCGCGAGGTGATCGCCCTGGTCTTCCCGGTGCCGGCGCCGGCCAGGATGCAGACCGGTCCGGCCGGTGCGGTGACCGCGCCGCGCTGCTCCGGATCCAGCCCGGCGAGCACCCGTTCCGCCCCAGAATGATCCGCCACAGCCAGGAATTCTCTCAGCTACCTCGAGTGTTGCAGCAGACAGCCTCGGCTTGATCGGCAAGCCGCCGGCGGAGCAGTGGGAGGAACTGACCATGCTGACCATGTACTCCACCTCGTGGTGCGGCTACTGCCACCGACTGAAGTCGCAGCTGGACCGGGAGGGCATCGGGTACGAGGTGGTCGACATCGAGCGGGAGCCGAAGGCCGCGGAGTTCGTGATGAGCGTCAACGGCGGCAACCAGACCGTCCCGACGCTGCGCTTCGCCGATGGCAGCGCGCTCACCAACCCGTCCATCACCCAGGTCAAGAAGCACCTGGCAAGCATCAAGACCGCCTGACTCCCAACCTGTCCCCGCCCCGCCTCGGTCCCGCTCCACCCCGATGATCATGAATTTACCGATTGCGGCGTCGGCGTGTCGCGCCGATAACTTTCTGATCGACAGATCGGGGCGAGCCGGGCCGGGGCGAGTCGGGTCGGGGCGACGCCGGGCGGCGCGGGGACGGGATCCGGGAGGCTCGGTGCGGGGCCGCCCCGGAGCCGGACCGGCGGATCGGGGCGGGCGGGGTCAGGTGCCGGGCACGCCACAGGTAGCCGCCGGCGAGCAGCGTGACCACGCCCGTCAGCAGGAAGAGCAACCGGTAGTCGAGTGCGCCGACCAGTAACGCGCCCGCGCCGATCGAGACGGCCTGCGGCCCGCTGACCACCGCCTCCGAGGCGGCCGTGACCCGGCCGAGCAGCCGCGGCGGCGTACGGCGCTGGATGAGCGTGTTCAAGCCGACCATGGTCAGCGGAAGCGAGACACCGGCCAGCAGCACCGCCGCGACACCGAGCCGGAGATCGGGGTACGCCAGCGCCAGCGCCGCCGGCCCGAAGAACGCCACCCCGGTCGCGAGGGTGCCCACCTCGCCGAGGCGGCGTACCGCGCCGGGCGAGCAGAGCCCGCCGACCAGCCCGCCGATGCCCTGCACGGTGACCAGCACCCCGACGAACGCGGCATCCCGGCGCAGCCCCTGGTCGACGTACGCGAAGATGAGCGACTCGGTGAAGCCCATCACCAGCGATCCGAGCCCGTAGCCGAGCAGCGCCCGACGCAACGCGGGCTCGCCGGACAGGTGCCGCAGGCCGGCGCTCACCTCGGCCGGCCAGCGCGGCCCCGGGCCGGTGGGCCTCTCCTCCCGGGTACGCAGCATGCCCACCACCGCGGCCGCCGTGACGAACCCGAGCACGCCGACTCCGGCCAGTGCCGGGCCACCGATCGTGGCGTAGAGGCCGGCGCCGACGAGCGGGCCGATCAACCGCAGCCCCTGGCGCACCGTCTGGAGCGCGCCGTTCGCCTCGGCCAACAGGTCGACCGGGACCAGTTGCCGGATCAGCCCGCTGAGCGCGGCGCTCAGTGTCAGGTAGGAGAGCCCGTACAGGGCGGCCACCGCGTACACGATCCACACGTCGTCCCGGTCCCGCACGAGGAAGAGCGGGCTCAGCAGCACCGCGGTGACCAGGTTCGCCACCACGAAGAACGGTCGTCGCGGGTAGCGGTCGACGAACCAGCCGACCAGCGGCGCCAGCACCATCGGCGCGATGACCGCGAAGATCGTGGCACCGGCCAGGCCGTCCGACCCGGTCAGGTCCTTGACCCAGATGGCGAGCGCGAGCAGCAGGATGGACTCCGCACTCATGCTGGCCAGCAGCCCGCAGAAGAGCAGGCGGAACTCGGGTCGGCGCAGGACGTGGCGCATGGATCCTCCGGCTGGTGGTGGCGTGCCCGTGGTGGGCACGATCTCGGGGGTGGCGGGACCGGTTCGGACGCCGTCATCAGGCGGTCGCACGTTCCACGGTCCTCTTTTCTGCGAGACACGCCCCCGCCGGAACCTCCGACGCCGGTCGCGACGTCCATACTGACCGTGGGGGGCGAACTTCATACAGTTACCGTCGCGTCTGCGGCGGTCGATGGGAAAGAGGACACCCTTGCCTCCTGCCTCACCCAGCCCGATCCTGCGTCGTCGCAGGTTGGGCACCGAGCTGCGCCGACTGCGCGAGACCGCGGGTCTCACCGGAGACCAGGTCATCGAGCGGATCGGCTGGGCATCCGCGTCCAAACTGTCCCGTCTGGAGAACGGCCGCAGCCGGCCGGACCCGGAGGACGTCCGAACCCTGCTCGACCTCTACGGGGCGGACGAGTCACTGCGCGACGAGTTGCTCGGCATCACCCTGGAGGCCGGCGACATGCGCGGCTGGCTGAAGAACTTCCCGGTCATGACCCAGCAGCAGCGGAGCTTCGCCGAACTGGAGGCGGGCTGCGCCGAGATCTCGGAGTACAACCCCGTACTCGTTCCCGGGCTGCTCCAGACGGCCGGTTACGCGGGCGTCCGGATCGTCTCGGCCCGGCAGGTCGGCAACCACGCCGGCGATCCCGAGCCCACGGAGGATCCGGAGACCGAGGTGCAGGCCCGGCTCGCCCGGCAGTCGCTGCTCGTGCGGGAGTACGACGCGCCCCGCTACACGGCGGTCATCGAGGAGGCGGCGCTCGGCCACCGGGCCGGACCGCCCGACGTGCTCCACGAGCAACTGGTCCAGCTCTGCGAGCTGGCCATGCTGCCGAACGTCACCCTGCACGTGCTGCTCCGCGAGGCCCGGGTCGGCGACTGGTACCTCCCGCCTACCGCGTTCTCCCTCTACCGGTTCGCCGATCCGCTCGATCCGGAGACGGTCGCCATCGAAGGTGGCTTCACCGACGTCATGTCGACCGACGCAAAAACCCTGAATCGCTATAAAGTAGTTTTCGAGTGGCTATGCACGGCGGCGCTTCCCGCCTCGGACACCCTCTCCTGGTTGATCGAGGCGACGGGACGGCTGACCGGGACGGCATCCCCGTCCACAGTGGCGTACGGGTCGGCAACGGCGCCGGTCCAACGCCGCCGGCAACCGGGGCGGCTGACGGACAGGTGATCCACGGGGGACCCTCCGTCGGTGCGTGCGGCACCACTCGTCCCATCGGAGCGGTTCGAATGGAGCAGAACCATGAACGAGATCCGCAACAACCTGTCCGCCCCCGCCCGACAGCTGGCGGACGCCCCGTGGCGCAAGAGCACCCGTAGCCAGACCTCCAACTGCGTGGAGGTCGCCCCGGTGGGCAGCGGCCCGGCTGCCATCGCCCTGCGGGACAGCAAGGACCCGCACGGTCCCGTACTGCTGTTCAACCGTGCCGGTTGGCTCGGCTTCATCGCGGGCGCGAAGGAGGGCCAGTTCGATCTGAACTGATCTGGCGCATCAAGCGGGGCCGCCGGCAGGACGCCGGCGGCCCCGTCGCGTTACCGCCCGACCCGCCGCTGACCAGGCATCCCCTGATCGGACGACACTCCGGACCAATCGTCGAGTTTCACTTGCTGAGACGAACGCGCGGCGTAGCATGACGACTGAGTGACGTGGAACTTCCACACCGGCTCACCAGTCGCGGTTCATCGGAGACCCCCATGCGGTTCCTGATCGTTCGCACCGACATCCGTACCGTCGTCGACGGGGACATCGCCGCCGCCTGGGCCGGCGGCCACCGGTTGCGGGACGAGACGACCGCGCCCGAGCCACGCCGGCAGGTCGTCCACGCCGAGGACCGCGAGGCAGCCCTGCACCTGGCCCGCGCCCTGGCCTCGGTAGGGGCGGTCCGCGCCGGCAGGCAACGAATCAAGGTACTGCCGCTCTCCGACTACCGACCCGCCTACCGAGTCCGGCAAACCTGAAGCGTCCGTCGTGGCCGGACCGGCTCCCCCGCCGCGTTCATCGCCCACCGACCACGACGGCCCGTGTTCCCGGCCCGTGACCGCCGCGGCAACGACGGTCACGGGCCGGGGCCGCATCCGCCGCCACCGGGACGACAGCTCCAACGGTCAACGCGGCTCGACCCCCACCCAGCCGTCCAACCAGCGATGGATCAGGAACAGCGCGATCGACGCGGGAGGCGGCAGCACCAGCTGCACTCCCCCGCCCACGTCCACCGCCCGGCCGGCCAGCGCCGCGCCGATCTCCGCCCGGGTGAACCAGCGGGCGTACGCGATCTCGGTGGGGTCGACCCGCACCGGGTGCTCCGGGTCGGCGGTAGCCAGGAAGCCGAGCATCAACGAGCCGGGGAACGGCCATGACTGGCTGCCGACGTACATGATGTCGTCGACCCCGACGCCGACCTCCTCGCGAACCTCGCGCAGCACGGCGGCCTCGGCCGACTCCCCCGGCTCGATGTAACCGGCGAGGCAGGAGAAGCGCCGCTGCCCGGGCATGCTCGGCCAGGCCGCGTTGTTGCCCAGCAGACACCGCCCCTCCAGGCCCGGCACCCCGTCGTGCACCAGCACGATCATCGCCGGGTCGGTACGCGGCCAGACCCGATCGCCGTCCCGGTCGATCCGGGACCAACCCGCCTCGTCCATCTCGGTCGGCGCGCCGCTCACCGACGAGTAGATGTGCCGGATGTGCCAGTTGAGCAGCGCCAAGGCGGTGGTGTACAACCCGGCGTCCCGGTCGTCGAGCAGATGACCGACGTCGCGCAGACCGACCACCCGGGTGCCGGCCAGCTCCGGCAGCGGGACGTCCACCGCGAAGATCGGCACGTCGTCCTCCTCGACCCCGAGGAACATCGCACCCGCCTCGCTGCCCGCAGGAAGCTCGTCGGCGGCGAACAGGGCGAGCGCCGGCGGGTTGGCGTCCGTACGCACCAGCGTCCGGCCCTCCGCCGTCGAGTCCAGCACCAGCACCCGGCCACGCAGCCACGCCTCGGCCAGCCAGACCCGGTCGGTACGTCGGTGCGCCGCCCGATCCAGCGTGGAGCGGGCGAGCGGTGGTGCGGCCTCCCCACTCATGCTGTCGGCTCCCCTCGGTCGGCACCGGCCCGGGGCTGCCCCGCGCTGCGCTCGTTCATGCCGTCTCGACCGAGGTCAGCGCGGCCAGCGACGGAGCGATCCGCTCGGCGTCACCGAGCACCACGGTCACCGCGTTCGCCGGGGCGAGGTAGCGGGCCGCCGCCTCGGCCACGTCCCCCACAGTGGCCTTCGCCAGCCGGGCGGCGTGCTCGGCCAGGAAGTCCAGCCGCAGGTCGTTGCCGGCGTACGCGCTCACGAGGGCGGCCAGGCCGGCCTGAGTGGACATGCCGAGCTGGAGCGTGCCGAGAGCGTACTGGCGGGCCTGCTCCAGCTCCTCCTCCTTCGGCGGCAGCGAGGCGAGCCGGCCCAACTCGTACCTCGTCTCGAGCAGGGCCGGGCCGGTCACCTCGGTGGCCACCTCGGCGGCAGCGACCAGCACCGACCCGGCCACCGAATGCTCGACCAGCGAGTGCGGACCGTAGGTGTAGCCCTTGTCCTCGCGGATGTTCTCGACCCAACGCGAGGAGAAGTAGCCGCCGAAGATCAGGTTTGCGAGCTGCAGCGCCGCGTGGTCCGGGTGGGTGCGGGGCACCGCCGGCAAGGCGATCCGCAGCGACGACTGCACCGACCCCGGCCGGTCGACCAGAAGCAGCGGGCCCGGCTCGAGCGCCGGAGCGGGCGGCAGCTCGGCCGGCTGCCCGTCGCCCTTCCAGCCGGACAGCGCCTGATCGGCGGCGTCCAGCGCACGGTCGGGATGCACGTCACCGACCAGCACCAGCACCGCGCCGGCCGGATGCACCCGCTCGGCGTGCAGCCGGCGCAGGACGGGCGGGCGGACGGCACGGACCTGGTCCGGCTCCGGCGTCTGCACCGCGTACGGGTGCCGGCCGTAGATCCGCTTGAGCAGCGCGGTCCGGGCCAGATGGGCGGGCTGGCTCTGAGCGACCTGGATCCGGTCGACCAGCCGGTCCCGCTCGGTCTCCACCCAGTCACCCGGGTAGGTGGCTCCGGTGAGCACGTCGGCCAGCAACTCCAGCATCCGGTCCAGGCCGGAGACCAGACTCGCCCCGGACAACATGAGCCGGTCCGGGTCGACTCCGGCGGCGAGCCCCCCGCCGACCTTCTGCAACTCCGCGGCGATCTGCGTCGCCGTGTGGGTCTCCGTACCGGAGAGGACGGTCTGCGCGAGCATCGCCCCACGGGCCAGGTGGGTACGCCCGAAGGGCACCCAGAGCCGCAGCTCGACCAGGGGCACCGCCGGCCGGCGTACGGCGATCACGGTGAGGCCGTTGGCCAGCGTGCGCTCCGCCTGCTTCGGCAGCTTGAGCTTGCGCGTCGGACCGAGCGGCGGCAGGGTCCGCTGCGCGGGCTCGACAGTTGCCGTCACCGCGTTCTCCTCACTCCTCGCGCTCACCGAGCTCTTCTTCGTTCGCGACTGCGGGGCTCGCAAACCCGGCTCACTCCTCGCGCTCACCGGGCCTCCTTCGTTCGCGACTGCGGGGCTCGCAAACCCGGCTCACTCCTCGCGCTCACCGGGCACCGCCGGCGATTACCTCGATCGAGGCGCGGCGCCCCGGCCGCAGGGTGGCGGCGGCGGCGCGTACCTGCTCGTCGGTGACCTCGCCGACCAGCCGGGGCAGGTCGTTGAGCAGGCCCGGCTCACCGCGCTGCTGCTCCAGCACCGCCATCCGCAGCGCCCGGCCGAGCACCGCGTCGGTGTCCCGCAGCAGGTGGGTGGCCATGCGGGCCTGGGTACGGGCCAACTCCCCCTCGGTCAACCCGTCGGTGGCCAACCGGTCCAGCTCCTCGTCCACGGTGCGCAGCACCTTCTCCACGTCGCCGCCCGGAGGCAGGTGGGCCTGGAGCAGCAGCGCCGTCGGGTCGCGTACGTCGAAGGGGTCGCCCATGAAGCCGAGATAGCCGCCGACGCTGGTGACCGCCCGGTCCCGCTGCACCAGCCGCTCGACCAGCCGGGAGGCGTCACCGTCGGTGAGCACCTCGGCCAGCACCACGTACGGCAGGTAGCCGAGGAAGTCGGTGAGCGGGTCGGGTACCCGCCAGGCGCTGGCGATCGCCGGCAACGGGGCGAGCTTGTCGGTGTACGAGGTGCGCCGCTCGGCGGTCAGATCGGGCTCGTTGAAGTCGGGGCGCTCCGGTGCCGGTCGGCCCGGCACGTCGCCGAAGTGCCGCTCGATGAGCCTGGTCGCCTCGGCCACGTCGATGTCGCCGCTGACGGCCAGCACCGCGTTGCCGCTGGCGTAGTAGCGCCGGAAGAAGTCCGCCGCGTCGGCGACGGTGGCCGACTCCAGGTCGTCGAAGGAGCCGTAGCCGTCGTGCGCGTTCGGGAACGTGTCGAACATGACCGGCGGCAGGGTCAGCCAGGGAAACCCGCCGTACGGCCGGTTGAGCACATTGACCCGGATCTCCTCCTTGACCACGTCCACCTGGTTGCGGAGGTTCTCCTCGGTCAGCCGGGGGCCGCGCATCCGGTCGGCTTCCAGGAAGAGCGCGCGCTCGAGCGCGTTGCTCGGCAGAGTCTCGAAGTAGTCGGTGTAGTCGAGATGTGTGGAGCCGTTGAAGGTGCCACCCGCGCCCTGGACGTGCCGGAAGTGAGCCAGCTTCTCCAGGTTCTCCGAGCCCTGGAACATGAGGTGCTCGAAGAGGTGGGCGAAGCCGGTGCGCCCCTCCGGTTCGGAGCGGATGCCGACGTCGTAGACGACGGCGACCCCGATGACCGGGGCGCTCCGGTCCGGGGTGAGGACCACCCGCAGGCCGTTGTCGAGGTTGAACCGCTCGACTGGATATTTGGTCGCTGGAATTCTCGATCTCCGCGCCGCCACGTGACCGACCCTAGCGCGTCGACACCTCCGCCACCTGTGACCTTCGACAGCCACCGCCACCGGGGTATTTCACCGTGCCGTCGAGGTTCCGACGGAACTGTGGCCCGGCTGGCAAGTGGACGTGGCGGCGGTGCCGGCGAGGCCGGCGGAGCCGAACGCGAGGGCCCGCGCGGTGTCAGGCTCCGCGTGGACGGCGCGGGCGACGCGAGCGCCCCGACGCGCGGTGCGCGGACCGGCCCGGCCGACCACCCTCGTCGCTCGCCCCGGCCGTGCCCCGGCCGGCGGAACGGTTGGCCGGCACGGGTGCCGGCGGCGCGATCGTCACCGGCACGCCGGACGGTTCCCGCGCCCCGGTCAGCCGGTCCAGCGCGTCGTCGCCGGGGCGTACCTGGACGGACTCGGGACGGATGCCGGCCGTGGCCATGAGACGGGAGACGTCGCGGCGCTGTTCCGGCACGACCAGGGTCACCACTCGGCCGGACTGTCCGGCGCGGGCGGTACGACCACCCCGGTGCAGGTAGTCCTTCGCCTCGGTGGGCGGGTCCACGTTGACCACCAGGTCCAGCCCGTCGACGTGGATGCCGCGGGCCGCCACGTCCGTGGCGACCAGGGCGCTCACCTGACCGGTGCGGAACTGCTCCAGGATCCGGGTCCGTTGGGGCTGCGACTTGCCGCCGTGCAGCGCCGCCGCGCGTACCCCCCTGGACAGCAACTGACGGGCGAGCCGGTCGGCCCGGTGCTTGGTGCCGAGGAACAGGATGGTGCGCCCTTCACGGGCGGCGATCCGGGTGACCGCGGCCGTCTTCTCCGCCGCGTCGACGTGCAACACGTGGTGGGTCATCGCGGTGACCGTGGCGGTCCCCGGGTCGACCGAGTGCGACACCGGGTCGGTCAGGAAACGGCGGACCAGCCGGTCCACGCCACCGTCCAGCGTGGCGGAGAAGAGCATCCGTTGCCCGTCCGGCGCGACCTGCTCCAGCAGCTTCGTGACCTGCGGGAGGAAGCCCATGTCGGCCATCTGGTCGGCCTCGTCGAGCACGGTGACCCGGACCTGGTCCAGCCGGGCGTCACCGCGGTTGATCAGGTCGTGCAGCCGGCCGGGCGTGGCCACCAGCACCTCCGCCCCGGCGCGCAGCGTGTCCGCCTGCCGCTGCAACGACAGGCCCCCGACCACGGTCGCGCAGCGCAGACCGACGGCGCGGGCGTACGGGACGAGCGCCGTGGTGACCTGCTGGGCGAGCTCGCGGGTCGGCACCAGCACCAGCGCCAGCGGACGGCCCGGACGGGCCCGGTGGCCGGCGGTCCGGTGCAGCAGCGCGAGCCCGAAGGCGAGGGTCTTGCCGGAGCCGGTACGGCCCCGGCCGAGCACGTCGCGGCCGGCGAGCGAGTCGGGCAGAGTGGCCGACTGGATGGGGAACGGCTCGGCGATGCCCTGTGCCGACAGTGCGGCGAGCAGGGCCGGAGCCAGGCCGGTACCGGCGAACGACGGAATGACGGCAGTCAAAAGGAAGCCTTCCTCGAGGCGGCACGTGTCGAGGAAGGCGCCTGGACGGCGCTGTCGCCGGTGCGGCAGAGCCGCCGGCGGTCGCAAGCACGAACCGAATGGGGTACGGAGCCGGCCCGCCGCGCACGGCGGCGGGCCGGTCACCGTCACCGTGCCCCGATGGGCGCGGTGGATGGTGCGGTGTTACTCGACGATCAGAGCGGGCGGATGTTGGCCGCCTGCGGGCCCTTCTGGCCCTGCGTCACCTCGAACTCGACCCGCTGGTTCTCGTCCAGGCTCCGGTAGCCGGAGGACTGGATCGCCGAGAAGTGCGCGAAGACGTCGGCGCCGCCGTCGTCCGGGGTGATGAACCCAAAGCCCTTGTCAGCGTTGAACCACTTGACCGTGCCAATTGCCATGTTTCGTCTCCTTGACGGAACGTCGGACCCGCACCTGCTGCGGGCCCGGAGGAGCGCTCCACGCCGAATCGCGTCGAACGCCTGTCGCTGCTGGTCGCCCCGCCCGGAGAACTCCGGACACAACAAAGTGCGCCTGGGGCCACAATCCACCAGGCGCACACAGAGTCTCTGGTAACCAAAACTGCAACAGATCCAACCTACCACGGACGGGCGTGCGGCGAAACGCCTTCCGCAACCTCGGGCACGGCGGCGATCAGCGCCGTCAACCCGGCCACGTCGAGCAGGTCCGCGGGACGGGCCGTCACCCCGCCCCGTACGTAGTGGAACGCCGCGCCCACCCGGTCGACCGGCACCCCGGCCAGCTCCGCCCAGGCCAACCGGTAGACGGCCAGCTGCACGGCCGCCGCCTCCGCCGCCGCACCCGTGGGCCGCGCGCCGGTCTTCCAGTCCACCACGTCGTACCGCCCACCCGGGCGGCTGAAGACCGCGTCCATCCGCCCCCGGACCACCACCCCGGCGATCACCGTGGCGAACGGCACCTCCACCTCGACCGGCACCCGATCGGCCCACTCACTCGCCAGGAAGCGCTCCTGAAGCTCGGTGAGCGCCTCGTCCGGGGCGGCGTCCGCGTCGGCCGCGCCCGGCAGTTCGTCCAGGTCGAGCAGCCGGTCCGCGCCGAACCGCTGCTCCAGCCAGGTGTGGAAGGCGGTGCCCCGGCGGGCGTACGGGTTCGGTTCGCTGGGTGTCGGGCGGCGCAGCGTACGGGCCAGCCCGGCCGGGTCACGGCGCAGCGCCACCAGTTGGGTGACGGTCAGGTGACCGGGCAGCGCCACCTCGACCACGCCCGTGGTCCGCGTCAGCTCGGCCCGCTCCGCCAGCAGCAGATCGACCTCGCGCCGCCAGCGCGCCACCTCCGGATCGTCCGCCATCGGATCCGGCGCGGCGTCACCTCCGGCCGCCCCCTCCCGCACCTCGACCGGCGCTTCGTCGTGCGCGCCCCGGGCACGGGTCGGCGCACCGTCGTGCGCGTCGGTCGGCGTGCCGTCGCGCGCGTCCCAGGCACGGGGCAGCGGGTCGTCGTGCGCGGCGGCGACGCGGGCCGACAAGGCATCGCGCGGATGGTCCGCTCCCGCGTCGACCTGCGACCCCTCGGTCAGGAACCGCCGGACCATCGCGGCGGCCTCGGCCAGCGCCGGCCGGCGCGCACCCAACGGGTCGGCCGGCCACTCCGCCCGGAGCACCACCTCGGTGGTGGGGTTCACCGCATCCGGCGCCGGCTCGGAGGCCCAGACGTCGACCAGGTGGCCCGGACCGCCGTCCAAACAGGCATCGTGCACCTCGCGCAGGAAGACCGACGGGCCGCGGGCCCGCTTGGTCCCCTCCCCCCACCAGTAGCCCGAGCAGAGCAGCAGACGCCGGGGACGGGTCACGGCGACGTACGCCAGCCGCCGTTCCTCACGCTCGTCGTGCGCCCGCCAGTCGTCGGTGAAGTCGGTCAACGCCCGGGCCACGCCACGCTGGTCGGTCACCTCGGTGAGGTCCAGCCGGGGCAGGCCGTCGGCGTCACCACGCAGCGGGAACGGCAGTACGCCCAGCCCACCGAGCCAGTGGTCGGAGTTGCGGACCAGACCTGGCCAGACACCACGGGTGAGGCCGGCGACCGCCACCACGTCCCACTCCAGACCCTTGGCCGCGTGCGCGGTGAGCACCTGCACCGCACCCTCGACAACCTCGACCTCGCCCGGGCTGAGGCCACGCTCCTCGTCCTCCGCGGCGGCCAGGTACGCCAGGAACGCCGAGAGCGTCGCCCCCGGCGTCTCGCCGCTGAACCGGGCGGCCACGTCGCCGAGCGCGTCCAGGTGACCACGGGCCAGGCCGGCGTCGCCGGTGCCGTCCCGACCGGCCCGGACCGCCACCTCCACGTCCAGGCCGATGGTCCGCTCGACGTCCGCGATCAGATCCGGCAGCGACTGGTCGAGCCGGTAGCGGAGCAGCGCCAGCTCCCGGCCGTACGCGCGCAGCCGGGCGTAGCCCTCCGCCGAGTACGCCTGCGCCGGTCCGAGGTCGGCCAGTGCCTCGACGAGCGTCGCCTCGTCCAGCTGGTCCGGCGTGATCTCGGGCGTACCGTCCGCGGCGAGTTGACGCCGCGCCCCCGCGATGGCGCGGGCCCGGCGGTGCAGCGCCACCAGGTCACGCGGCCCGATCCGCCAGCGTGCGCCGGTGAGCAGCCGCAGCAGCGCCGCACCGTCGGTGGGGTCGGCCAGCACCCGCAGAGTGCAGACCACGTCCCGCACCTCCGGGGTGTCCAGCAGCCCACCCAGACCCACCACCTCGACGGGCAGGCCCCGTTCACGCAGCGCCGACTCGATCGCCGGGATCTGGCTGCGTACCCGGACCAGCACGGCGGTCGTCGGCCGCTGCGGCACCGGAATGTGCTCGGGCAGCGCTTCGGGCATCCGGGCCGCACCCCGCCAGGCCGCCAGCACGCTGTCGGCGATCCACGCCGCCTCGTCGGCGTAGGTCTCGAGCAGCGCGCAGTGCACGGTGCCGCCGGCCGCGCCGCGGGGGCTGCGGTGCGGAATCGGGTCGCGTACGGTGTGCGCGGCGTGCAGCTCCGGCACCCGCGCGCCCGCGGCCCGCAGCGGCGTGGCCAGCGCGTTCGCCACCCCG
Source organism: Micromonospora sp. NPDC005367 (assembly GCF_040606825.1). Taxonomy (NCBI): domain Bacteria; kingdom Bacillati; phylum Actinomycetota; class Actinomycetes; order Micromonosporales; family Micromonosporaceae; genus Micromonospora; species Micromonospora sp. NPDC005367. The sequence goes on from NZ_JBEXFP010000001.1 coordinate 224,280, forward strand.
AGGATCTCCGGGCGGTTGCGCCAACTGGTGGTGAGGCTGAGCGCGGGAGCGGGCGTACCGTCACGGCGCGCGAACTCGGTGGGGAACCGGTCCAGCGTGCCCGCCGACGCTCCCCGCCAGCCGTAGATCGACTGGCACGGGTCACCGACTGCCGTCACCGGATGCCCGCCACCGAACAGCGCGGTGAGCAACACCACCTGGGCATGGCTCGTGTCCTGGTACTCGTCGAGCAGCACCACCCGGTACCGGTCCCGCTCGATCACCCCGACCGCCGGGTGGTCCCGCGCCACCCGGGCGGCCCGAGCCAACTGGTCGGCGAAATCCATCGCCTCGAAGTCGTCCTTGCGCCGGGCGTACGCGCGGACCAGCGGAAGCAGCTTGAGACGCGTCTGCTGGAGTTGGAGCGCCTTGCGCACGTCGGCGTAGACCCGGCCGGGGCGGGTCTGTATCTCCGCGAAGAACCGGCCGGTCCAGGCGGCCAGTTCATCCGGGTCGACCAGGTGTTCGTCCAGCTCACCGGCGAGCGCCAGCACCGCGTCGGTGATGGTGCTCGGCATCCTGTCCACCGCGGACATGTCGCCGTCGAAGTTGCGCACCAGCAGGTCCACCAACTGCCAACGGGACGCCTCGGTGAGCAGCCGGGTGGACGGCTCGTAACCGGCGCGCAGCCCGTGCTCGGTGACGATCCGCCCGGCGTACGAGTGGTAGGTGGAGATCGTCGGCTCGCCGGCGAGCGGGTCGTCCAGCGGATCTCGCTGCCGCCGCCCGAGACGCCGGATCAGCTGGTCGAGCCGGGTACGGACGCGGTGTGCCAGCTCCCCGGCGGCCTTACGGGTGAACGTCAGCCCGAGCACCTGCTCGGGGCGGACGTACGAGTTGGCCACCAGCCAGACCACCCGGGCGGCCATCGTCTCCGTCTTGCCGGACCCGGCGCCCGCGACCACCAGCAGCGGCTCCACCGGTGCGGAGATGATCGCCGCCTGTTCCCGGGTGGGTGCCGGCAGCCGCAGCAGCCGGGCCAGCTCGACCGGGGTGTAGCGGGGGCCGGCGTCGGCCACCCGGGGCGCCGGGGTAGCGGTGCCGAACAGGGCGGTCTGGCCCTCGTTCGCGACTGCGGGGCTCAAGCTCACTCCCCACGTTCCGGTTTCCCCTGGCGACGGACGGCCGGCGGTTCGACGACCTGGCGTCCCTGCCCCGAGACCGGACAGCTGGTACGCACCGGGCAGACCCGGCACTTCGAGTTGGCCACCGCGGCGAAGGTGGCGGCAGCCATCGTATCGGCGGTACGTCGCACCAGCGCGGTCGCCCAGCCGGCCTCCGGTCCCTGCGCGGCCGGCGGCTGGCTCTGCTCCTTGGCGTCCTTCGCCGTCGTGCCCAACTGCACCAGGGCGGCACCGCCGGACTCGTCACCGAAGTCGGTGAACGCCCCGGCCTCGACCGCCGCCTGGTACGCGCCCAACTGCGGATGCTCGGCCAGGTCGCTGCCGGTCACCGCCGTGGACTTGCCGGTCTTCAGATCGACCACCACGAGCCGCCCGTCGGCGTCGACCTCCAGCCGGTCCACCCGGCCGACCAGGTCGACCGGGTGGTGCGGGTCGTCCAGGCGCACGGCGAACTCGTGCTCGATGGCGAGCAGCCGGCGCGGGTTGCCGGCCAGCCAGCGCAGCAGCTTGTCGACCATCGCCTCGGCACGCGACCGCTCCGGCCCGGCCATCCAGCGGGCGGCCAGTTCGATCGCGTCGAATCTGGCGGCCACGTAGTCGAGCAGCGCGCCTCGGTCCGCGCTGGCGTCCTCGGCGAGCATCGCGGCGGCGTGCACCAGGTTGCCCACTCCCTGCGCGGTACTGGCCGGCGCGCTGCCGCCGTGCCGCTCCAGCAGCCAGCGCAGGCTGCACCGCAGCGCGCTCTCCATCGCCGAGGGGGTCACCCGGACCGGTTCGCCCTCGTCCACCAGCGGCCGGTCGTCGGAGAGCCCGCGAAGCCCCCACCAGTCGTCCGGGTGCGCGCCGGACACCCCGGCGGCCGCCAGCCGGGCCAGCTCGGCCGCCGCAGCGCGCCGCCGGGCGTACGGGGCCGCCGGGTCGACCACCACCGTACGCAGTTCGGCGACGAGAGCCGGCAACGTGAGCGCCCGGGGAGGCCGGGTGACGGGCAACTCCGCGGGTCGCACGCCGGCCGCGGCACGGACACGATCGTCCCGGTCCTCGCCCGGCGCGCGATCGTCCTGGTCCTCGCCCGGCGCGCCACGATCCTTCGGGCCGTCCTCGGGCGTGGGTCGCGGGCCGGGCGGAGCCGGCTCGTCACCGGGCGGGGTCGCGCCGTCGCCCGGCGGGGTCGCGCCGTCGCCCGGCGGGTCGACCGGACCGAGCTCGTACAGGAAGCGGCTCGGCTGTTCCTCGTGGTCGTCCCCGCCCACCGCCGCCGAGGCGACCGCGCTGACCAGTAGTCGGCGTCGGGCGCGGCTCACCGCCACATGGAAGAGCCGCCGCTCCTCGTCGAGCAGGGCCGAGGTCTGCCCGACCACGGTGGCCAGGTTGCCCCCGTCGACGGCGCGGCCGGCGAGCACGTCGACCAGCCGCTCGGAGCCGAGCAGGCTGCCCCGCAACCGCAGGTCGGGCCAGACCCCCTCCTGCACACCGGCGACCGCGACAAGATCCCACTCCAGGCCCTTGGCCGCGTGTGCGGTGAGCAACCGGACGGCGTCGCCCCGGTCGGCGGTCGGGGCAAGGGTGTCGGCCGGCAACTCCTGGCCGAGCACGTGGTCGAGGAACACCTCCGTACGCGCGCCGGGCAACCGGTCGGTGAACCGGGCCGCCGCGTCGAAGAGCACCATCACCGCGTCGAGGTCCCGGTCGGCGGCCTCGGCGCGGCGCCGCCGGGCGACGTCCCCCTCGCCTGGCACCGGTCGTCCCCGGGTGATCGCGCCGGCCCACCGCTCGGCCAGCCCGCTGGCCTGCCAGACCGCCCAGAGCACGTCCTCAACCGTCGCGCCGGGGCGCTCGGCCGCCTCCCGTGCGCCGGCCAGCAGCCCTGCCACGGTCTGGGCCGGTTCGGCCCAGCGCCGGTCGATACCGGCCAGCTCCGCCGGATCCCGCAGCGCATCGACGAGCAGCTCGCCGGAGGGACGTCGGTCACCGGCGGCCAGCGCCAGGGCGCGCAGGCCCTGCCGCAGCCGACGCTCGGCCAGCGGATCGGCCCCACCGAGCGGCGCGTGCAGCAGCGCGACCGCCGCCTCCTCGTCGAGCCGTTTTGGCTCGAGCGCGCAGCGCAGCAGCAGGAGCAGCGGCGCGACCGCCGGTTGCAGGTGCAGCGGCAGGTCCTCGCCGTGCACGACGGTCGGCACCCCGGCGGCGTGCAGCGCCCGTCGCAGGGTGGGCAACTGCAGCGCGGTCGACCGGAGCAGCACCGCCATCTCCGACCAGGGAACCCCGTCGAGCAGATGCGCCGCACGCAACGTGTGGGCCAGCCAGGACGCCTCGCTGGTCGCCGAGCGGAACGTGTGCACCTCCACCGCCCCGGGCGGCGCCTCGGGCAGCGGCCTCAACCTGCGGTGCGCGGCCGGGCCACGCAGCCGGCGGGCAACCCGACCGGCCGCGGCCAGCAGCCGGGAACCGGCCCGGTAGGAGGTGTCGAGCAGCACCTGTGCCGCCGGCGCTCCGGACACCGTCCGGAACCGGTGCGGGAAGGTGGTCACCCCGGCCGGGTCGGCGCCGCGGAAGGCGTACGTGGACGAATCCGGGTCGGCGAAGGCGATCAGGGACTTGCCACCGCCGGCGACCACGGCGAGCAGGTCCAGCTGGGCGGGGTCGGTGTCAGCCAGCTCGTCGACGTAGACGTACGCCAGCCGGCGCCGCTCGGCCGCGAGCAGCTCCTCGTCGTCGCGCAGCAGCCCGGTGGCGGCCCGGACCAGCTCCGCCGGGTCGTACGCGATCGAGCCGCGGTTGCTCACGTCGCGCAGCGCCAGCACGGCCACGTACTCCCGCAGGAACCGCGCGGCGGCCGGCCAGTCGGCGCGGCCGAGCTTCTCGCCGAGGCGGGCCAGCTCGACCGGACCCACCCCGCGTTCCGCGGCGCGCATCAGCAGGTCCCGCAACTGGGCGGCGAAGGCCCGCGTGCGCAGCGCCGATCGTAGGTCCTCCGGCCAGCCGACCGGGTCGTCCTCCGGCTCCGCACCGACCACGTCCAGCAGTTCGCGGATGATGAGATCCTGCTCTGGACCGGTGAGCAGCCGGGGTGACGGCTCGCCCCGCTCGGCCGCGGCCCGGCGGAGCAACCCGAACGCGTACGCCGGGAACGTGCGGACCAGCGGCTCACGGAGCACCCGGTGGCCGTCGCGGGCCACCCGGGCCTCGATCCGGTGGCGCAGGGTGGTAGCCCCCCGGCGACTGAAGGTGAGCACCAGGATGCGCTCGGGGTCGACCCCATCCGCCACCCGCGCGGCTACCGCTTCGACGAGCGTGCTGGTCTTGCCGGTGCCCGGACCACCCAGCACCAGCATCGGCCCGTCGGTGTGCGCGATCACCTCCGCCTGCACCGGGTCGGCCCGCCACGCCGACCCGCCGCCCGGATGCCACCGCCGGCCATCCGAGCGCTCATCCGCGGCCGACCCGGGATGCGCCGTATCACCTTCACCGGGCAGGGTGGCCCCATCAGCCGACCCACCGGGCCGGCTGAGCCCGTCGGTCGGCCCTGCGGACCGACGCACCAACCGGTACGCCTGCATCAGCTCATCCCACCACGCCCCTACGACACCACCCACCCCGCCACCCCGCGCCCCGACCCCACTGCCCGGTGCTCGTGAAGTTGTTGCGCGACACGCCGATGCCACGGGCGACAACTTCATGATCGACAGGCCTGGTGCCGGCGGGGCCGGGAGAGGGTGGGGGTCAGGTCAGGTGGGACTCCAGGACGTCCAGGGCGGCGGGGACGGAGTCGACGACGGTGAGCAGGTCGAGACCGGCCGGCTTGAGGAAATGCTGATCGGTGAGGTCGGCGAGCCAGGCCAGCAGTGGCTGGTAGAAGCGGTCGGCGTCCACGAGCACCATCGGCTTGACGTGCATGGTGAGGGTGGCGGTCGTCCAGACCTCGAAGAGCTCGTCCAACGTGCCGAGCCCACCGGGCAGCGCCAGGAACGCGTCCGACTTGTCGATCATCAAGGTCTTGCGGCTGGCCATCGAGTCCGTGACCAGCAACTCGTCCGATCGCAGGTCGGCGACCTCCAGGTCGACCAGCGCCTGCGGTATCACCCCGACGGTCGGCCCGCCGGCCGCCCGCGCGCCGTCGGCGACCGCGCCCATCATCCCGACGCAGCCACCACCGCTGACCAGGGTGTGCCCGCGCCGGGCGATCTCCGCGCCGGTGTCGGTGGCGAGGTCGAGCCAGCGCTGGTCGAGCGTCCGTGAGGAGGCGCAGAAGACACAGATCGCAGCCACTGCTCAGCTCTCCCCCGCCCCGCGGGGCTCGTCGAGTCGGCCGGCGGCCCGCGCCGCGTCACCCTGGTCGGCGGCCACCGCCGCGTCACGCTCGTCGGCGGCCGCGGCCGCGTCCAGCTGGTCGGCGGCGACCCGGGCCACCGCCTCCTCCCGGACCGCCTCCTGCTCGGCGGAGAGCGCCGCCTCGGCCTCGACGATGTGCCGGACCGCCGCGTCGACGGAGTCGGTGAGGCAGATCAGCTCCAGGTCGACCGGTCCGATCTTGCCGTCGGCCGCCATCGTGTCGCGGAGCCAGTCGATCAGTCCGCGCCAGTACTCGGTGCCCATCAGCACCACCGGGAACCGGGTGACCTTGCCGGTCTGCACCAGGGTGAGCGCTTCGAAGAGCTCGTCCATGGTGCCGAACCCGCCGGGGAGCACGACGAAGCCGTGGGCGTACTTGACGAACATGGTCTTGCGGGCGAAGAAGTAGCGGAAGTCGATGGCGAGGTCGACCCAGTCGTTGATGCCCTGCTCGAAGGGGAGCTCGATGCCGAGCCCGACCGAGAGACCACCGGTCCTGCTCGCGCCCCGGTTGGCGGCCTCCATCACGCCCGGGCCACCGCCGGTGATCACCGCGTAGCCGGCGCGGGCGAGTGCCTCGCCCAACTCCTCGGCCAGCCGGCACTCAGGGCTGTCCGGGCCGCTGCGGGCGGAGCCGAAGACGCTGACCGCCGGGGGAAGGTCGGCGAGGGTGTCGAAGCCCTCCACGAACTCCGAGAGGATGCGCAACGCCCGCCAGGCGTCCCTGGTCTTCCAGTCGCTGCGCCCCCGGGAATCGAGCAACCGCTGATCGGCGGTGCTACTCGGGATTGCCTGCCGTCGCAGGGTGACCGCGCCCCGGTGTCGTTCCCGCCCGGGTTGCCGGCTCGCCTCCCGCCCGTTGCTCTGACTCATGCAAGCAACCGTAGTGGAGCGGGTTCGGCCGGGTGCGCGGGGCGAGAACGCGGCGAAATAGTCCGCGATCTTGGGCAACTAAATCCGTCGCCCGTGCGTCTTACTATTCACATACCGGGTATGCCCCGGCGCGCGCCTTCGGGGGAGGAGCCAGCGTGATCAGCAACAGCGAGATGATCCGGATCCGTCGTCAGATGCAGCGGCGGATCCGCGACGTGGTGGCCGAGCGCCGCCGCGCCCGCCAGATGGAGCCGGCCGGCGGCGAGCCGACCGGCGACGCCGACGTCCGGCAGACCACCGACCCGTCCCTCACCGCCCAACTCTGACCACCCGCCCAGGCCGAAACCGATCAGGAGGCTCGCGCCATCGGCCGCGAGCCTCCTGATCCCGTGTACGGGCTCAGACCGAGGCGAGCCAGCGGTGCAGGGTGGCCGCCCCGTCACGGATCTTGCTGATCTCGACGTGCTCGTCCTTGTGGTGGGCCAGGTTCGGATCGCCCGGGCCGAAGTTCAACGCCGGAATGCCCAGCGCCGCGAACCGGGCCACATCCGTCCAGCCCAGCTTGCCGATCGGCGCCGCGCCGACCGCCGCCACGAACTCCCTCGCCGCGGGCGCGTCCAGCCCGGGCAGGGCACCGGCCGCCGCGTCGGTCACCGCCAGGTCGAAGCCGGCGAAGACCTCCCGCAGGTGCGCCTCGGCGGCCGCCGGGTCACGGTCCGGGGCGTACCGGTAGTTGATCTCGATCTCACAGCGGTCGGGAATGACGTTGCCGGCCACCCCACCGTTGATGCGTACCGCGTTGAGCCCCTCGCGGTAGTCGCAGCCGTCGATGCTCACCCGTCGCGCCTCGTACGTCGTGAGGCGGCGCAACACCTCAGCGGCACCGTGGATGGCGTTCACGCCGTGCCAGGACCGGGCCGCGTGCGCCCGCTCGCCGTGCGTGGTGACGATCGCCCGCATGGTCCCCTGACAACCGGCCTCGACGATGCCGTACGTCGGTTCCAGCAGCACCGCGAAGTCCGCCTGGAGCCACTCGGGGTGCGCCTCACCGACCAGGTGCAGCCCGTTGTACTTCGACTCGATCTCCTCCGCCTCGTAGAAGAAGTACGTGACGTCGTAGCGAGGGTCGGGCAGGGTCACCGCCAGGTGCAGGGCGTACGCCACACCCGACTTCATGTCCGAGGTGCCGCAGCCGTACATCAGGTCGCCACGCATGGTGGAGGGGAAGTTGCCGTTCAGCGGCACCGTGTCCAGGTGCCCGGCCAGCACCACCCGCTGCGCGCGGTGCAGCTCGGTCCGCGCCATCACCGTGTTGCCGTACCGGTGCGTGGTCAGGTGCGGCACACCCCGGAGCACCTCCTCGACGCAGTCCGCGATCGCCTTCTCGTTGAGGGAGACGGACTCGATGTCGACGAGGGCGCGGGTCAGCGCCACCGGATCGGCGAGGACCTCGGGGGTCAACGGGTTCTCCATGGTTCGCACGGTACCGTCAGAGCCGGTGGGGGTGCCGAGCGAGCTTGCGTCCCCGCGACCGCGAACGAGAGGTGAATCAGTGACGTCCGCGCAATCCGCCTGGGGCATCGGCCTGGCCACGGTCACCGCCGACGAGCAGGTGCTCGACACCTGGTACCCGACCGGCAAGCTGGGGCTCGGCGAGCTTCCGCTGGTGGCCGGCGAGGAGAAGGCGGACGTGCTCGACCTGCCGCCGTCGTCGATCGGCGAGCGGACCCTGCCCGGTCTGCGTACCGTCCAGGTGATCACCGTCATCGGCTCGCTGGACGATCCGATCAAGGACGCGCCGGACGCGTACCTCCGGTTGCACCTGCTCTCCCACCGCCTGGTGCGGCCGAACGGACTCAACCTCGACGGCATCTTCGGCAAGTTGGCGAACGTGGCCTGGACCTCGGCCGGGCCGTGCCCGCCGGAGCGGGTCGACGAGCTGCGGGTGATCGAGCGGGCCGCGGGCCGTCACCTGACCGTGTACGGGGTGGACAAGTTCCCCCGGATGACCGACTACGTGGTGCCCTCCGGAGTACGGATCGCCGACGCCGACCGGGTCCGCCTCGGCGCGCACCTGGCCTCCGGCAGCACCGTGATGCACGAGGGGTTCGTGAACTTCAACGCCGGCACGCTCGGCACCTCGATGGTCGAGGGGCGGATCGTGCAGGGTGTCGCGGTCGGCGACGGCTCCGACATCGGTGGCGGCGCCTCGATCATGGGCACGCTCTCCGGTGGCGGCACCGAGAAGATCCGCATCGGTGAGCGGAGCCTGATCGGCGCGAACGCCGGCGTCGGCATCTCCCTCGGCGACGACTGCGTGGTCGAGGCCGGCTGCTACATCACCGCCGCCTCGAAGATCACCCTGCCGGACGGCCGGGTGGTCAAGGCCAGGGACCTCTCCGGCGTGGACGGCCTGCTCTTCTGGCGCAACTCGGTGACCGGCGCGCTGGAGGCCAGGCCACGCACCGGCCGGGGCATCGAGCTCAACGCCGCGCTGCACGCCAACGACTGACCCGGTGCCTCCTCCGGGCCCGCGGTCGCCCGCCGGCCCGGAGGAGCCCACCCTCACCTCAAGCGGTACGCCTGGATGATGTGCTGGGTCACCGTGTCACCGGCGCTGTCCCGTGCGGTGGCCCGCAGCGAGGCGTACCCGGGTCCGGCCGGGTGCCGGACCGTGGCCTTCCAGCCGTCGCGGGTCTGCTGGACCTTCGCCCGCTGCCAGGTCGAGCCACCGTCGTAGGAGACCTCGACGGTCAGCGCGGCGACGCGGGCCGAGGGCGCCCCCGGCTGACGTTCCACCTGGACCGGGATGACGAAGCTCCGGCCGGCGGGTGCGCTGTTCGCCGCGTCCAGCGGTGGCGCGAAGCGGACCGCCATCGCGGGCAGCCGGGCGAAGTCGTCGCCGGGAACGTGCCGGGAGCGGAACGTCCACGCCGCACCGACCTCGGTGCTCAGATCGGTGAAGCCGCGCCGGGTCACGGTCTCCAGCCGGTAACCGGCGCTGCCCGGCGGGACCTCGAACATGCCGGACCCCGGGTAGGTGTTCTCCGCGATCAGCTTCCCGTTGCGGTAGAGGGCCGTCCGGGCGCTGTCGGACAGCGACCCGCCGGCGTGACCGGACGCGTCGCTGTGCAGCGGCACGTCGAGTACGAGCACGTCGCCCTGCCGGCTGATGCCCTGCCCCGGCCAGCGCGGCTCGGGGAAGGACGGCCCGTACGGTGCCGTGTTCCAGCTCTCCCGCAGATGTCTGCCGGCCCGGTAGGACCGGACGTCGCTGGACAGGGCGGCACGAGGTTCGAGCCACCCGTCCTCGGTACGCACGCCGAAGGTCAGCTCGGAGTTCCAGCGCACGCCGCGGGTGTTGTAGTGCTCGACGCGCTGCCCCGGCACCGCGGTCGGCAGCAGGACCGCCCAGCCGCCGCCCGTCGACGCCACCTGCGGAAAGACCGCCCGCTCCGCCTCCAGACCCGGGTACGCACCGCGGAACGTGTGGGTGACGGTGGCCAGGTCACCGGGGCGGTAGCGCCGGTCGAAGCCGGTCGGCAGCCGGCCGGGGAAACCCTCGCTGAGCGCGTAGAGGTATGGGCTGCCGGCCGCATCCGGGTCGGCCCACTGGCTGCTCACCGTGCCGACGAAGCGGTCCGCGTCGCCGTCCGGGCCGACCTGACCGCTGAGCAGGCCGGTGAAGTCGAAGTTCAGCAGACTGAAGCTGTACGAGTTGCCGTTGACGGCGAGGATGTTCGCTCCGATTTCGACCAGCTGCGGGGTGGCCTTGCGGTCCGGCACCGTGGTGCTCACCGGCTTCGCCCGCCGGGCGTCGACGGTGAGCTCGGTGTCCCGGTCGAGCACCAGTTCGGGGCGGGCGAGCAGCGCGGTACGCGGATTCTGCTCATCGCCGCTGTACAGGTAGCTGACCAGGGCGTACCGCCCCTTCGGCACGCGGACCTGCACGGTGCCGTCCGGGTCGTACAGGTCGTGGCTGCTGGTGTCCGCCAGGTTGACGAGGGTGGTGCTGTGGCCGGACGCCGCCGCACCCGTGTCGTCGAGGTGCCGGACGGTGAGCGTGTAGCTCTCCACCTCCCGGTGCACGGCGACCGGGGTGACCGCGACCGTGTCACCGGATCGGGCGACCACCCGGCCGGTGTAGTGCCCGTCGGTGTCGCCCACCCGGGTGTCGGCGGTGACCGTGGCGGTCGCCGTACCGCCGGCCGGCACGGTCACCTGGTCGGCGTTCAGGGCGAACATCCCGCTCGGCGCGGGTGCCCCGTCCGGGCCGGTGACGTCGAGGGTGAGGTCCAGGGTGAGCGCGGTCGGGCCGTCGTTGCGCCAGGTCACCTGCCGGTTGATCGGCGTGTCGTCGTCGTGCGGCCAGAGCGCCCGCCCGAACGAGACGCTCACCGGATCGCTGGTGACGGTCTGACCGATGGCCCGGGCCACGTCGACCCGCCCGGCCCCCTGCTCGTACGCGGTCCGCTCCGGGTGGGGCTGGGCCGAGGCCATCAGCGTCGCCTTGAGCTGACCGGCCGTCCAGTCGCCGTGCTGTTGGGCGAGGAGCGCGGTCGCGCCCGCGACGTGCGGCGCGGCCATCGACGTGCCGGAGATGGCGACGTACGACTCCCCCACCGGTTCGCCGATCTGGCCGTCCGCCGCCCGGGCCGCCACGATCTCCACGCCCGGGGCGGTGATGTCCGGCTTGATCGCGTCGTCGCCGACCCGCGGGCCGCGGCTGGAGAAGTCGGCGAGTTCGTCGTCGCGGTCGACGGCGCCGACCGCGAGTGCCGCGTCGGCGGTGCCGGGCGAGCCGACCGGCGCGAATCCGCCGTCGTTGCCGGCGGAGACCACGAACAGGGTGCCGGTCTGCTCGGTGAGCTGGGTCACCGCCTCCTCGAGTGGATCGGTCTCCGGCGTGTCCGGGCCGGTGAGGCTCATGTTCACCACGTCCGCCTGCTGTTCGACGGCGGCCCAGTGCATGCCCGCGAGGATGGCGGAGTCGGTGCAGAAGCTGGTCTCGCAGACCTTGCCGGAGAGCAGTGTCGCGTCCGGCGCGACCCCCCGGTAGCTACCGCCGGAGGCGGCGCCGCTGCCGGCGATGATCGAGGCGACGTGCGTGCCGTGCCCCACCAGGTCGCCCGGGGCCGGGTCCTCGGTGAAGTTGCGCGCCTCGGCCACCCGGCCGGTCAGGTCCGGGTGGTTGGTGTCCACACCGGTGTCGAGCACCGCGACGCGTACGCCCTCGCCGGTGTAGCCGGCCGCGTAGGCGGCCGGTGCCCCGATCTGCGGGACGCTGTGGTCGAGCGTGACCCGGCGCCGACCGTCGAGCCAGATCCGGTCGACACCCTGCGCGCCGGCTCTGGCGCCGGACCGGCCGGTGACCGTGGCCCAGAACTCGTCCGCCCGGTCCTTGTCCACCGTGCCGGCCACCCCGCCGATCGCGGGCAGGTCCCGGGTGACCGTGACGTCCGGCGGGGCGGCGGCGCGCCGCTCGGCGCCGGCGCGCTGGCGCAGCAGCACCGGTAGGTCGTCGCGCCGGGTGTCGTCGTAGCCGGCGGCGATCAGCCCGGTGACGTCGAAGAGCCGCGGGTCGACGCGGCCGCTGCCGATCAGCGGTAGCGCGTCCTGCGGCACGACCGAGAGCCGCCCCTGATCCCGTCGGGTCAGGAAGCGTACGTGCTCACGCCCGGGGGCGGGACGGACACTGGCGCCACCGGTCGCGGAGACGGTCACCTTGTCCCCGGTGAGCAGGGTGACAGTGTTGGGGTGGTCGGTGGGCATCGACGAGGCCGGCCCGGCCGCCGGGGCGGGCGAACCGGCCGACGGTGCGGCCACCGCGACCGCCGGCGTGGCGAGCACGAGGGTGAGCGTGAGAGCTGCTCCGGTCAACTTCCGTGTTCGGTGCAACGGATCCTCCCTGCTGGGGCGTCCTAACCGATGGAGACATTGACGTCGGTCAGCATTGCACACGCGTTATGCAGCGAAGAGTCAGAAAATTGAACGACTTACCACCAGCAGGTGTGAAAGATCGGGATGATCTACCGGTGACGTCCATGAAGCAGCGCATGCTCGCCGGCGAGCTGTACCGGGCCGACGAACCGGAGATCGTCGCGGACCTGGCCCACGCCGCGCGGCTGATGGAACGCTTCAACACCAGCCCCGCCGACGACCCCCGGGCCCGGCTCGCGGCCCTGCGGGACCTGCTCGGCGCGGTGGGCGACGACACCTGGATCCGGCCACCGTTCTACTGCGACTACGGCTCCCGGATCCGGATCGGGCCGCGCTGCTTCGTCAACTTCAACGCCGTCTTCCTCGACGTCGCACCGATCTCCATCGGTGCCGACGTCCAGGTCGGACCGAACGTCCAACTGCTCACCCCGACACACCCCGTCGAGCCGGAGCCGCGCCGGGCGAAGTGGGAGTCGGCCAAGCCGATCACACTCGGCGACAACGTCTGGCTCGGCGGCGGCGCCATCGTGCTCGCCGGGGTGAACATCGGAGCGAACACGGTAGTCGGCGCGGGGGCCGTGGTGACCCGCGACCTGCCACCGAACGTCGTCGCGCTCGGCAACCCCGCTCGCGCCGTACGTCCCGTCGAATGACTTGATCAGGGCCGGGATGCCGTCACCCCGGCGGCGCCTCGGTCAACCGCACCACCAGGTCCGCCCGGTCGGCGCTGCCGGTCACCAGCGCCGCGTTCCGCTCGTCGCTGCCCATCGCCCACGCCCGTGCCTCCGCCTCGGACCGTCCGTACGCGACGTGCCGGGCGGTGAGCCGGCGCAGCCGCAACTCGGCGTCCAGGTCGAGGAACCAGGCCTGATGCAGCAGAGACCGCGCCTCGTCCCAGGGGGTCTGCGACAGCAACAGGTAGTTGCCCTCGGTCACCACCAGGCGCACCGCCGGCGGCACCTCGATGGCTCCTGCGATCGGCTCCTCCAGGTCCCGCCGGAACGCGGGCGCGTAGACGGAGGTCGGTTCGAGCCGGTGCAGCCGACGTAGCAGGGAGACGTACCCGTTGGCGTCGAAGGTGTCGACGGCACCCTTGCGGTCGGCGCGGCCGAGCCGCTCCAGCTCCGACTGGGCGAGGTGGAAACCGTCCATCGGCACCAGCCGGGCGGCCGGCCCAACCCCGGCGACGATCCGCTCGGCGAGGGTGGACTTGCCCGCCCCCGGGGCGCCCGCGATGCCGAGCAGCTGGCGGGGCCCGTCCTCGGCCAGCGAGCGCGCCCGCTCGATCAGCTCCTCGACCGGGAGCACGCGTGCCTGCGCCATCAGCTCAGGACCGCCTCGGTGATCGCGAACCGCGCCTGCACGGCAGCCTGCACGCTCTGCGGCTGCGGATCGAGGTCGAGCTCCGGCCGCCCGCCCGCCTCGGGGCCGCCGGCGTACGCCATCCGGGCCATCATCGGCCGCTCGACGCCGGTGTCCGCGAGCTCGATCAGCGCGGTGACGCGTGCGCCCAGCGCCTCCGCGTACTCCCGGCCCCGGGCCAGCGCGTCGGCGATCGCGGCGTGCCGCACCTGCCGGTACGCCGGGCTGTCCGGGCGCAGCGACCACCAGGGCCCGGCGACCTCCACCTGATCCTGCTCGGCGAGGCGGAGCATGAGCTCGCCGAGGGCGGTGAAGTCGCTGACCGTGACGGTGGTGGTGACAGCGCCGTGCCAGGCGACCACCCGCTCGGTGGCACGCCGGGTCTCCGGCCGCACCCGCAGGTCACCGGTTTCTCTACGGTCGATCGCGGTGCCCTCGCCGTCGAGCAGCACGCGGACGGTGGCGGCCCGTTCGGCCAGCCTGGTCAGGGTGGTCTCACGGTCCCGGTCGCGGGCCGTCACGGTGACCGTGAACGCGGCCAGCTCCGGCGCCACCTCCCGGTACACCTCCCCGCGTACCGTCACCACCGGCCCGTCCACCATGCCCTCACCCTAGTCGTGGCCGCGGCGGGCCGTCGGGGCAGTGCTCAGCCCGTGCTCACCGCACGGCGGTGGCCGGCGGCCGCCGCCCGAGGTACGTCACCACGTCCGCAGCGGTCTCACAGCCGGTCAGGTAGCCGCCGGCGGAACCCAGCTCCAGCAGGTACGCCAGCTCGGCGGCGTGATCCCCGCCGGCCGGGAACTCACCGCGGCACTCGTCCAGGGTCCGGTCGAACAGCGCATGGCGCAGCTCCTGTGCCTGCCGGTAGCGCTCGACCAGCGCGTCCTGGTCGTCCCGGCGCATCGCGTCGACCAGCCCGTCGAGCACCGCGCGGACCTCGCCGAGCTGGCGGAGCACCTGGTCCCGGTTCTGGAAGAGCATGTCCGCGATGCGTTCTGCGGGCGTGCCCACCACCCGGGTGCCGTCCCGGAAACTCCCGGCGGCCAGGCCGAGCACGGCGTCCCGGACGTCCACGTCGGCCGCCGCGCCGGCGAGGCTGCCCGCCAGCAGGTGCGGGACGTGGGACGAGAGGGCGACCACCGAGTCGTGCACCGTCGGCGCCATCGGCACCACCCGGGCCGAGAACACCGTCACGAGGAGGCCGGCCAGCAGCCGGAAGGACCCGATCCCCGCGGACGTCGGGCAGAGGACCCAGGCCGCGCCGTCGAACAGTTCGGGCACGGCGGCCGCCAGCCCGGAGCGCTCGGTGCCCGCCATGGGGTGGCCGGGCACGAACCGGCCGGTCAGATCGTGCTCGACGGCGAAGCGGGCCACCGCCCCCTTGGTGCTGCCGACATCGGTGATCACACACCGGTCACCGGTCTGCCGGGCCACGGTGAGCAGGGTCTCCGGCAGGCTCGAGAGCGGCCCGGCGAGGAACACGACGTCCCGGTCCCGGACCGCGTCCGCCAACTCGTCGGGGAAGCGTACGCCCTGGTCGCGGCCCAGGGCACGGGTCGCCGGATCGGGGTCCCAGCCGACCACGTCCGGGTACGCCTCGCGCAGCCGGAGCAGGATCGAGCCGCCGATGAGGCCGGTGCCCACCACGGCGACCCTCGGCGGCCCGACTGATCTGTCCACCATCACGTCCCTCGGCGTTCCGGTCGTGCCGCCACGGATGACGGCACGACCTCAGCCCTCGGCGAGCCGGCCGGCCACCGCCGCGACACGCTCGTCGGACTCGGTCAGCGCGATCCGGATGTGCTGCTCCCCGGCCGGGCCGTAGAACGAGCCCGGAGCGACGAGGATGCCACGGCGGGCCAGCCAGTCGACGGTCTTCCAGCAGTCCTCACCGCGGGTCGCCCAGAGGTAGAGGCCCGCCTCCGAGTGCTCGATGGTGAAGCCGGCCTCGTCGAACGCCTGGCGCAGCGTCTCCCGCCTCGCCCGGTAGCGCTGGCGTTGCTCCTCGGCGTGCTGCTCGTCCTGCAGGGCGGCCACCATCGCCGCCTGCACGGGGGCGGGCACGATCATGCCGGCGTGCTTGCGTACCGCCAGCAACTCGGCCACCAGCGCCGGATCCCCGGCCACGAAGCCGGCCCGGTAGCCGGCCAGGTTCGAGCGCTTGGAGAGCGAGTGCACGGCCAGCACGCCGTCGTACGAGCCGCCACAAACCTCGGGCGACAGCACCGAGACCGGCTCGGCCGACCAGCCCAGGGGCAGGTAGCACTCGTCACTGGCGACGACCGCGCCCCGCTCACGTGCCCAGTCGACCACCTTGCGCAGGTGGCGGGCGGGCAGCACCTTGCCCGTCGGGTTTCCCGGCGAGTTGACCCAGACCAGCCGGACCCGCGAGTTCGGGCCGACCGACGTCAGCGAATCGCTGCGTACCGCCGTGGCGCCGGCGAGCCGGACACCGACCTCGTACGTCGGGTAGCTCACCGACGGCACCACGACCACGTCGCCGGGCCCGATCCCGAGCAGGGTCGGCAGCCAGGCGACGAGTTCCTTGGAGCCGATGCTCGGCAGCACGCCCAGACCGTCCACCCCGGCGCCGCAGGCGCGGGCCACCCAGGCGCTGATCGCCGCCCGCAGCGCGGGGGTGCCGGCGGTCAGCGGGTAGCCGGGGGCGTCGGACGCGTCAGCCAGCGCCTGCCGGATCACCTGGGGCACCGGGTCGACCGGCGTGCCGACGGAGAGGTTGATCAGACCGCCGGGGTGCGCCGCGGCCACCGTGGCCGACGCGTCCAGGGTGTCCCAGGGGAACTCCGGCAGGCGCGCCGAGACCGGCGCGGGGCGGTTCAGTGTCCCTCGCCGCGGGGCGGCTGCGCGGCGACGAACGCCGCGTCCTTCTCCACCTTGCCGATCTTCGAGGCGCCACCGGGCGAGCCGAGGTCCTCGAAGAACTCGTAGTTGGCGCCGGTGTAGTCCTTCCACTGCTCCGGGACGTCGTCCTCGTAGAAGATCGCCTCGACCGGGCAGACGGGCTCACAGGCACCACAGTCGACGCACTCGTCGGGGTGGATGTAGAGCATCCGGTTGCCCTCGTAAATGCAGTCGACCGGGCACTCCTCGATGCATGCCTTGTCGAGCACATCCACGCACGGCTCGGCGATGATGTAGGTCACCGGTCTTCTCCTCCGCAAGACGCGCCGCGATCTCCCGCGACGGTAAGAGCCTAGTATCTCGCCGGGGAGGGGGTCGATCGTGCTGGGTCAGCAGGATGTGGGACACCGGATCGTGATTCGGCGAATTGTGGGCATTCGGGAAGGTCGACCGCTCTTCTCCGACGCCCTCGGCGAGCTGGTCGAACTGGACGAGACCCATCTCACTCTGGCCACCGCCCGGGGCCCGCTGCGGGTGCCCAGGGCCGAGGTGCACCGCGCCAAGCGGGTGCCGCCGGCTCGCCGTCCCACCGCGTCCGCCGTGATCGACCTGGAACTGGCCGCCGACGAGGCCTGGCCGGCGCCGGTGCACGAACCGCTGGGCGGCTGGCTGCTGCGGGCCGCCGACGGCTGGACCGGCCGGGCCAACTCGGCGCTGCCGGTCGGCGACCCGGACCGGCCGCTGCCGGCCGCCCTGGACGCCGTCGAGCGGTGGTACGCCGAACGCGGGCTTCCCCCGATGGTGAACACCCCGTTGCCGCTCGCCGCGCCGGTCGGCGCCGAGCTGGATGCTCGGGGTTGGAGCAGCCGGCCTCCGGTGCTGGTGCAGACCGCACCGCTGCCCCTGCCGCACACCGCCGCGCCGGCCGACGGCGCTGTTCGGCGGCAACCACCCGTGACCGACGGCGCGGCCGCGCAGATGCCCGCCGCGCCGGCTCAGGCCGCGCCGCCGCACCCCGAGCGGGCGCCGCAGCCGGACGGCGGCTCGGTGGACCCGACGCCGCGCAAGGGTCCGGGCGAGCTGGCAGTGGTCCGGCTGATGCCCGCCCCCACGCCGCAGTGGCTGGCCGTCGTGGGCGACCGCAAGGCTGGCCTGCCGGACGCCGCCCGCCACGTGCTGACCGCCGTGGACCAGGTCCGTTTCGCGCACGCGTACGCCGACGGCACGCTGGTCGGGATCGGCCGGGGCACGGTGACCGGGCGGGGACGCTGGCTGGGACTGACCCTCGTCGAGGTGCTACCGGCGGCCCGCCGACAGGGGCTGGCCGGCCGGATCGTCCGCGCGCTCGCCCAGTGGGGTGCGCAGGCCGGTGCCACGCACGCCTTCCTCCAGGTCGAGCAGCGCAACACCGCGGCCGTGGCCCTCTACCAGCGGCTCGGCTTCACCACCCACCACACGTACCTGACCCGCGTCGCCCCGCACTGACCCGTCCGGGGGCCCGTCAGCGGCGGACGACCTTGGGGGGCTTGGCGGCCTTCAGCTCGGTGTACCGCTTGAGGCTCTGCGACCGGTGATCGAGGCCGAGCGCGGTGGCGACCAGGTAGCCGACCAGCGCCCCAGCCAGCGTGGCCCCGAGGTAGAGCCAGATCTGGGCGAAGAACGTGCCCGCGCCGCCGGCGAACGGGCTGTCGCCGACCAGCAGCGGGCCGACCAGCACGGTCAGCAGCATCGCGGTCAGCACCGCGCCCGCCACGTCGGCCGACCAGTCGCCCAGCGGTCGACGCCGCGCCCACACGAAGGCGACCACGGCGAGGATCACCCCGATCAGCACGAACATGCCGAGCGACACCCGGTCGGCGACGGTGTCCTCACCGTCGAACCCGAAGTGGATGATCAGCCGGGCGACCACGTTGATCGCGAAGAGCACCCCGGCGAGCACTCCGATGTCGCGCCAGCGCCTGTCCATCGCACGACCTCCTGCCACACCGTTCCCTCGAACGGTTTCTGGCAGGAATATCTACCACTCGAACCTGTGTCCCGTCACCACCCGCGTGGGGACGGTGGCGGGGCGAGGATCTGGCGGAAACCCATGACGGCGAAGGTCATCGCGCCGGCCACGATCATGACGAGGCCGACCCAGTTGTCACCGGCGAGGAGCAGGTCCCCCTCGGACGTCCGGACCGCCGCGACAACCATCAGCAGGAACCACGGCACCGCCGGCAGCGCCACCGACCAACGGCGCCCGACGGTCTGGTGGGCGAACCAGCCGAGCGCGATGTTCGCGGCGACCGCCACCAGCACCGACACGCCGATGAGCTGCCCGGCCACCCGGAGCGTGGCGAGCAGCAGCTCCAGCACCCCGGTCACCACACCGGCCACGACCGCCACGAGACCGCCGGCCACCCTGATGCCGAGGTCGAGCAGGCGCGGTGGTGGCCCCGCCGGCGGCGGGCTGGTCTCTTCCGGGGCGACCGACATCGGGGCGGCGGGCAGCGTCACCGCAGACCGGCCGCCGCTGCCGGGACCCGGTCCGGGCTGTCGTCGGCGAGGCCGGCGAAGAGGTCGTCCTCCCAGCCGTACGGGCCGCTGCCCGGCCCCTTCTCCCCCTTCGCGAGGGTGTAGTACTCCACGCCCATGAACTCACCGCCGATGCCGCCGGCGATCGTGTAGAGCCACGAGGTGGCCGGGATCTGGGTGGCGTGGGCGCGCATCGCGGCCTGCTTCGCGGTGTGCCGATCGGTGGCGTCGATCCGGGCCGCGATCTGCTCGTCGGGAGTGCCGAACGGCAGCTCCGAGACGTCGTCGACACCGGCGAACGGATTGTCGGACGACTCGACGAACTGGCTCATGCCGGCCTTGAGCACGCTGAGCGGCATGGCCGTCCAGTAGACCTTGGCGGGGGCCACACCCTCGGCCTCGGCCAACTCGACCGCCCGCATCGCCACCCGGTTCGCCTGGATGTGGTCCGGGTGCCCGTAGAAGCCGTTCTCGTCGTACGTGATCATGACTTGCGGTCGGGTCTCGCGCATGACCTCGACCAGGTGTCCGGCGGCCTCGTCCAGGTCGGCCTGCCAGAAGGCCCGGCGGTGCTCGTTGGTGGTCAGCCCCATCATCCCGGAGTCGCGGTAGCGGCCCGCGCCACCGAGGAAGCGGTGGTCGGTGACGCCCAGCGCGGCGCAGGCGGCGTTCAGCTCGGCGATCCGGTAGCCGCCGAGCTGGTCGGCCTGATCGGCGGCGAGCTGCGCCAGCGCCGGCACGTGGATCTCGCCCTCCTCGCCGAGCGTGCAGGTCACCAGCGTCACGTGCGCGCCGGTGGCGGCGTAGTGGGCCATCGTCGAGCCGGTGCCGATGGTCTCGTCGTCGGGGTGCGCGTGGACCAGCAGCAGGCGGCGGTCGGGCAGCGTCGTCACGCCCGTCACTCTAACCGGCGGTTCCGTCCGGCCGACGTCAACGCGTCCGCGCAGGTCGGCCACATCACCCCGAGAGCCGACTTACGATCTGGCCGTGGACTATCCGGAGCTGGCCGCCCGCACCCGCCGGTTCAGCCACGGCGCGCCGCGCGCCGTCTCCGTGGCCGACGACGGATCCCGGGTGATCTTCCTGCGTTCGGCCGGCCCCGAGGACCCGGCCGACGCGCTCTGGCTCCTGGACGTCGCCACGGGCGAGGAACGGCTCGTCGCCGACCCGGCGGTGCTGCTCGACGCGGACACCGGCCCCACCGAGCTCTCCCCCGGCGAACGCGCGCTGCGCGAACGGCTACGGCTCAGCGCCGACGGCATCGGCTCGTACGCCCTGGACGCCGCCGGCCGGGTGGCGGTCTTCGCGATCGCCGGCCGGCTGTTCCGCGCCGACCTGGTGCACGGCGACGTTGTCGAGGTGGCCGCAGTCGGACCGGTGCTCGATCCCCGTCCGGATCCGACCGGCGAGCGGCTCGCCTACGTCACCGACGCGACGGACGGGGTTCGTCGGGGCGAGCTGCGGGTCGTCGACGCGGACGGCACCGACACGATGCTCGCCGGCGAGGACTCCGGGGTCACCTGGGGCCTGGCCGAGCACATCGCGGCCGAGGAGTTCAACCGCTTCCGCGGCTACTGGTGGGCGCCGGACGGCCGCTCGGTGCTGGCGGCCCGGGTCGACGAGTCCCGGCTCGACCGGTGGCACCTGCACGACCCGGCCGACCCGGCCACCCCGCCGACGACCGTCGCGTACCCGCGGGCCGGTGGGCCGAACGCCGAGGTCAGCCTGCACCTGCTCGACCTCGACGGTGGTTGGGTCGACGTGCACTGGGACCGGGAGACCTACCCCTACCTGACCGCCGTGAGCTGGGCCGACGGCGGCCCGCTGATCACCGTGCTGCGTCGTGCGCAGCAGCACGGCCTCGTGCTCGCGGTGGATCCGCGCACCGGTGAGACCCAGGTGCACGCCGAGCTGGCCGATCCGCGCTGGGTCGAGCCGATCGCCGGCACCCCCGCCCACCTGCCCGACGGCCGGGTGCTGGTCGGCGGCGAGCTGGCCCACGACGGGTACGACGCGCGCTGCCTGTTCGCCGACGGCACGCTGCTCACCCCGCCCTCGCTGTACGTGCGGCGGGTGGTGGGACGGCTGCCCACCGTCGGCGCGGGCGCGCCCGATCTGCTGGTCGAGGCGAGTGACGGCGAGCCGAGCGAGCGGCACCTGTTCCGGGTACGCACGACGATCGGCGGCGGGGTCGACGCCCGGCGGTTGACCTCCGACTCGGGCTGGCACACCGCCGCCGTCGGCGGGGACGTGCTCGTGGTGGGTGTCGCCTCGCTCGACCACGCGGGAACGCGGTGGACGGTCTGGCGTGGCGACGAGGAGGTGGCGGTGCTCGAGTCGCACGCCGCCGTCGCGCCGTACTCGCCGCTGCCGCTGCTGGAGCGGGTGACCGACCGGCGGTTGCCCAGTGCGGTGCTCTACCCGAACAGCTACGTCACCGGCCGGCGGTTGCCCGTTCTGCTGGACGTCTACGGCGGCCCGGGCCACCAGGAGGTGGTCGCGGCGCGGGCGGCCTGGCTGGAGCGGCAGTGGTGGGCCGATGCCGGCTTCGCGGTCGTGGTCGTGGACAACCGCGGTACGCCGGGGGTCGCGCCGTCGTTCGAGAAGGCGATCCACCGGCGGGTGGCCGACGTGGTCCTGCTCGACCAGGTGGAGGCGCTCACCGCGCTGGCCGACAAGCACCCGGATCTGGATCTGAGCCGGGTGGCGGTACGGGGCTGGTCGTTCGGTGGCTGGTTGGCCGGGCTGGCGGTGCTGCGCCACCCGGAGTTGTTCCGCTGCGGCATCGCCGGCGCACCGGTGTCTGACTGGAGCCTCTACGACACCGCCTACACGGAGCGCTACCTGGGGATGCCGGACGATGGCGTGGACGTCTACGCGCACCATTCGCTGGTCGAGTTGGCCGCCGAGCCGGTGACCGGTCCGGAAGAGGCTCGCCCGCTGCTGCTGGTGCACGGCATGGCCGACGACAACGTGGTCGCCGCGCACACCCTGCGGCTGTCGGCCGCTCTGCTCTCCTCCGGCCGGCCGCACTCGGTGCTGCCGCTGACCGGCGCGACGCACATGGCCGCCGGCGGCACCGCGGAGCGGCTGCTCCGGCTGGAGCTGGACTTCGTCCGCACGCACCTGCGGTAGACAGGGCGTCGCCGACGCCTGCCGAAACCCCTGTCGGCGCCGGGCAGCGCACGACCCCCGGCCGACGACGCTGTCGACCGGGGGCCTGTTCGTGCGGTGGGACTACTGCTTGACGTACGCGTTCACGAACGCCGGGTAGCCGAAGACGCTGGAGATGAAGACCCCGCCGGCCTTGGAGCCGTGCACGTTGTAGGCCACGTCGACGAAGAGCGGCACCACCGGGGCGTACTCCTTCATGATCCGCTCGTCGAGCTTGGCCCACTCCGGGCCCTGCTCGGCGGGAGACATGGCCAGGATCCGGTCCATCTCCGCGTTGATCGCCGGGTCGTTGAAGTACGCCTGGTTGCTGTTGCCCTCGGGCTTGATGGTGCGCCCGTCGTAGAGCACCGGCAGGATCGACGCGCCGCTCGGCCAGTCCGCCGCCCAGTTACCGATGTACAGGTCCCAGGGGTTGTCCTTCTTCTTGATCTCGTCGAGCTTCGCGTCGTCCGGGATGTTCCGCAGCGTGATCTTGAAGCCGGCCCGCTCCAGGTTGGCCTTGAGCTGGGTGCCCTGCAGCTGCTCGGTCGCGCCGTCGGAGACGCCGAGGACCAGCTCCGGGGTCTGACCGCCGAGCAGCTCCTTGACCTTCTCGAGGTTGCCGCTGGCCCCGGCCGGGTACGCGTCGTACGCCTTGAAGCCGATGGTCGACGGCGGCATCAGCGTGGTGAGTGGCGCGGCGACGGTCGGCCCACCCATCGCCTTGATCAGACCCTCGCGGTCGATCGCGTAGTTGAGCGCCTGGCGGATCTTCAGGTCCTTGACCCGCTGGTTGTTGATGACGAGCTGGTTGGCGCTCGGCGTCGGCGAGAGGATGGTGCGGGACTTCAGCGCGGCGTCCCCGGCCACCTTGGCGACCAGCGAGGCCGGCACGGTGTTGAAGGCGAGCGCGCTCTGGTCGGGACCGTTGTCGGCGATCACCCGGTTGTTGGCGGCGTCCGGGGTCGGGCCGAAGGTCCAGACGAACTGGTCCGGGTACTGGTGCCGGACCGGGTCGGTCTTCGCGTCCCAGTTCGGGTTCCGGTCCAGGGTCAGCTTCACGCCGACCTGGTTCTCGACGATCTTGTACGGCCCGGACGAGAACGGCTTGTTGTCCAGGTTGACCCCGGTGTCCTTGGCCGGCGGCAGCGGCGCGGTGGTCGGCAGCGAGGCCGCGAACGGCAGGTCGCAGCGGGGCTTGGCGAACTCGAAGCGCAGCGTCTTCTCGTCCGGGGTGGTCAGCCCCGGCGGCAGCGAGCCCTTGTTCTTCTTGAAGTCCCACTTGGTGTCGAACTGCGGGGTGTCGGCCAGCCACTCCTGGATGTAGGTCGGGCCGCCGGTGAGGTCCGGGTCGAAGGAGCGGGCGATGCCGTAGGCGATCTCCTTCGAGGTGATCGGGCTGCCGTCCTCGAACTTCACCCCGCCCTTGATCTTGAATTCCCAGACCTTGCAGTCGTTGTTGACGTCGCTGCCCGGGGTCTCGGCGAGGTCACCGACGAGGACCAGGCCGCCCTTGCCGTCGTCCTTCCAGGTGGTGAGGTAGCGGGCGAAGAGCGGGCTCGCCATCAGGCCTGCGAACGAGTACGTCCGCTGCGGGTCCAGGTGGGAGATGGGGGTCTCCCGGATGATGCTGAAGGTGCCGCCCTTGCTCGCTCCCGCCACCTCCGCGGCCGGGCCCTGCGAGTCCTTCAGGTCGGTCGCGATCACCCCGGTCTGCGTACGGTCGGTGTCCACGGTGGTGCCTTCGCCCGTGTTCTTCGAGCAGGCACCCAACACCACAACCAGTGCGATCGCCCCGCCTGCGGCGGCCACCACGCGTGGTCGCATCTCCTACCTCCTCCACCCATCTGACCTGCGGCCCGTCGGAGGGAACCGCCGACGTCCCGAGGATCGTAAAGAAGAAAACCTACGAGTTGTGTAACAGTTGTCGATAACTTTCATCATCGCCCGGCGGCCCCGCCCCGGCCGCGCCGCCGCCGGGACCGCCCCGCGTCAGCGCAGCCGCACCCGCGGATCGATGGCCGCGTACAACAGGTCGACCAGCACGTTCGCGAGCACCACGAAGACCGCGGCGATCAGCACGGTGGCCATGATGGTGGGCAGGTCACCGGCCCGCACCGCGTCGACGGCGGTACGACCCAGGCCCTGGATGCCGAACGTCGTCTCGGTGATCACCGTGCCGCCGAGGGCGCCACCGACGTCCAGCCCGGCGATCGTCACCACCGGCGTGATCGCCGCGCGAAGCGCGTGCCGTCCGTACACCTTGGGCTTGGCCAGGCCCTTCGCCCGTGCGGTACGGACGAAGTCCTCCGAGAGCGTCTCCAGCATCTGCGCCCGGGAGAGCCGCGCGTAGATGGCGGAGAAGAGGAAAGCCAGGGAGAACCACGCCAGCACCAGCCCACTCGCCCACTTCACCGGGTTGTCGAGGATCGACGTGTAGCTGGGCACCGGCAGCAGCCGCAGGTTGTAGACGAACACCAGCAGCAGCACCGCACCGACGAAGTAGAGCTGCAACGACGCGCCGGTGAGCGAGAAGCCGATGGCGAGCCGGTCCAACCAGGTGCCGCGGCGTAGCGCCGAGACCATGCCGAGCCCCACCCCGAGCAGCAACCAGAGGACCGCCGCAGGGATCACGATGCTGAGCGTCACCGGCAACACCCGCGCGATGGTGTCCGAGACCGCCTCGTTGGTGACGTACGACCATCCCAGGCAGGGCGCGTCGCAGTGGCCGCCCTGGGCGCTGCCCAGGTCCCGACCGGTGACGATGCCCTTCATGTAGCCGGCGTACTGCGTGACCAGCGGATCGTTCAGACCCAACTCGTCACGGACCCGCTCCAGCCGCTCCGGGTTGCAGTTCTTCGGACACATGCCGGTGACCGGGTCCCGGGGCAGCGCGAAGAACATCAGGAAGGTCAGCACGCTCACCGCGAAGAGGGTCAGGACCGCGGAGAAGAGCCGCTTGACCAGAAATCGAGTCATCAGAGCTCTCCTCCGTTCACGGCCACCGGGCCCCGCTCCACCGCACTCGTCGTGCTCATCTCGACACCTCTACCGGGACGACTTCGGGTCGAGCGCGTCGCGCAGCGCGTCGCCGAAGAGGTTGAAGGCGAACACGAGCGCGAAGATCGTGATGCCGGGGAAGAAGACGTACGCCGGGTCGGTCTGGAGGTAGTCCAGGCTGCGGTAGATCATCCGGCCGAAGCTCGGCGTCTCGTCGCTCAACCCGACGCCGATGAAGGAGAGCGCGGCCTCGCTGGTGATGAACTGCGGTACGGCCAGGGAGAACGACACCAGGATCGGGGCCCAGATGTTCGGCAGCAGCTGCCGGAAGACCATGTGCCCGAGTCCGGCGCCACTGGCCCGGGCCGCCTCGACGAACTCCCGCTCGCGCAGCGCGATCACCTGACCGCGGACCAG
Source organism: Micromonospora sp. NPDC005367 (assembly GCF_040606825.1). Lineage (NCBI taxonomy): Bacteria > Bacillati > Actinomycetota > Actinomycetes > Micromonosporales > Micromonosporaceae > Micromonospora > Micromonospora sp. NPDC005367. Next base: position 249,899 of record NZ_JBEXFP010000001.1, read on the forward strand.
CCTGGCGGTGCTCGTCCAGCCGAAGATCGCGAAGACGCCGATCAGCACCGCCACCCCGAAGGCCGGTGAGACGGCCTCCCGCTCGCCGTAGAAGCGCAGCACCAGCGTCGGCGTCAGAGCCAGCGCGATGACCAGGAACGGCATGGCCAGCGTCAGGTCGGTGATCCAGTTGATCACCGCGTCCAGCCAGCCGCCGAGATAGCCGGCGAGCGTGCCGAGCACGACGCCGAGCGTCGCGGTGACGACCGCCGCGGCGAACGCGATGAACAGCGAGGTACGCAGTCCGTAGATCAGCCGGATGAAGATGTCCCGGCCGAGCCCCGGCTCCAGGCCGAACCAGTGGTCGCCGGAGACCCCGCCGGAATAGCCCAGCGGCATTCCGAAGCCGTCCAGCAGACTCTGGAACTGCTCCTTCGGGCCGATGCCGTAGAGCAGCTCGACCAGCGGGGCGGCGAGCGCCAGCAGCATGAAGAAGAGCAGCATCCCGCCGCTGACCATCGCCGTACGGTCGCGACGCAGCCGGATCCAGGCGAGCCGGCCCGGTGAGCGGCCGACGACGTCCTTGCGTTCCGGCACCTCCGGGCCACCGGACTCGATCTCGGCGAGCGCGACACCCTCCACCGGGGACAGGCTCACTTCGACACCTCCTCGACGGTGACGGCGGCCGGATCGCCGCTCTCCCCCGCCACCGGTCCGGACTCCGGGAAGTGGCAGGCGACGGACTGTCCGCTACCCCGCGACACCAGCGCCGGCTCCTCGGTCGCGCAGACCTCCTGCGCCTTCCAGCAGCGGGTGCGGAACCGGCAGCCCGACGGCGGGTCGAGCGGGGTCGGCACGTCGCCGGTGAGCCGGATCCGGCCGCCGGGGCCGAGCTTCGTGACATCCGGGATTGCCGACAGCAACGCCCGGGTGTACGGATGCTGCGGCCGCTCGTAGATGTCGACCCGGTCGCCGATCTCCACGATCCTGCCGAGGTACATCACGGCCACCCGCTGGCAGAAGTGCCGCACCACGGCCAGGTCGTGCGCGATGAACACGAACGCCAGCCCCAGATCGCGCTGCAACTGGCGGAGCAGGTTGACGACCTGCGCCTGGATCGAGACGTCCAGGGCGGAGACCGGCTCGTCGGCGACGATGAGCTTCGGCCTCAGCGCCAACGCCCGGGCGATGCCGATCCGCTGTCGCTGCCCGCCGGAGAACTCGTGCGGGTACCGGTTGTAGTGCTCCGGGTTCAGCCCGACGATCTCCAGCAGCTCCTGCACCCTGGCCTTGACGCCGCCGGGTGGCTCGATGCCGTTGACCTGCAGCGGCATCGCGATGATCCGACCCACCGTGTGCCGGGGATTCAACGAGGCGTACGGGTCCTGGAAGATGATCTGCAGGTCCTGGCGCAGCGGGCGCAACTGCCGCCGGCCGGCGTGCGTGATGTCCCGCCCCTCGAACTCGATGGTGCCGGCGGTCGGCTCCAGCAGCCGGACCAGCATCCGCCCGGTGGTGGTCTTGCCGCAGCCGGACTCACCGACCAGGCCGAGCGTCTCGCCCGGCCGCACCTCGAAGTCCAGCCCGTCGACCGCGCGAACCAGGCTCTGGCCGCGCGAGCCGGTGCGTACCGGGAAGTGCTTCGCCAGCCCCCGCACCCGCAGCAGCGGCTCGGCCGCTGCCGGCGCCACGCTCACCTCACTCATCGGAGCCTGCCTTCGATCGCGACTGCGGTACTCCGCTGCGCTGCGTTCCTCGCGCTCACCGGGCGACCCCCACGTGTGCGATGTCCTCGCGGTACAGCCGGGTCCGCTCCTCGGCGGCCAGGTGGCAGGCGACCAGGTGGCGCTCCTCGCCGGCCGGGCGCAGCTGCGGCACCTCGGTACGGGACCGGCCTCCGGTGCGGTCGGCGTACCGGCAGCGCGGGTGGAAGGAGCAGCCCGAGGGCAGGTTGATCAGGCTCGGCGGGTTGCCCCGGATCGGCACCAGGTCCGCGTCCGCGTCGCCGTGCAGGGACGGCACGCTGGAGAGCAGGCCCCAGGTGTACGGGTGCTGCGGGCGGCGCAGCACCTGTTCGACACTGCCCCGCTCGACGGCCCGGCCGCCGTACATGACCAGCACGTCGTCGGCCACCTGGCTGACCACACCGAGGTCGTGCGTGATCATGATGATCGCCGAGTGGAACTCCGCCTGGAGGTCGGCGAGCAGGTCCAGGATCTGCGCCTGCACCGTGACGTCCAGCGCGGTGGTCGGCTCGTCGGCGATGACCAGGTCGGGGTCGTTGACCAGCGCCATCGCGATCATCGCGCGCTGACGCATACCGCCCGAGAACTCGTGCGGGTACTGGTCGAATCGGCGCGCCGGTTGGGGAATGCCGACCCGGCCGAGCATGTCGACCGCCCGCTGCCGGGCCTCCCGCCGGCCCGCGCCCGGGTGGTGTACCCGGTACGCCTCGGCGATCTGCTTGCCCACCGTGTAGTACGGGTGCAGTGCCGACAGCGGATCCTGGAAGATCATCGCCATGTCCCGGCCGCGCAGCCGGCGTACCTCCTCCTCCGGCAGACCGACCAGCTGGCGGCCGCCGACCGAGATCTCGCCGGTGATCGTCGTCCGCTTGGCGTTGTGCAGCCCGAGGATGGCCAGCGAGGTGACGCTCTTGCCCGATCCGGATTCACCGACGATGCCGAGCGTCCGGCCGCGCTCGACCGTGAAGGACACCCCGTCGACCGCACGGACCACGCCGTCCTCGGTGTCGAAACGAACCCGCAGATCGTCCACCCGCAGGTACGGCCCGCTGGTGGAACGCTGTTCGGGCATGCTGGGGCGGTCGCCCGGTTGCCCGGACGGCACCGACTTCGGCCTGTCCACGACCGCCTCCCTCAGTGACGAAGAGAACTTACAGATAATCCCTGAGGGTGAAAATAAGCTACAAGTCCAGCGGCTGTCAGCGGCCGTCAGCGTAACGACTCGGCAACGTCCGTGAACACCCCTCACCAGCACATTCACGAAGTCCGCTTCTTCACCTCGCCACGTCGGCGCACTTCCGGAGCGACGATGACAGCGGCAGTCAGGCAAGCGTTCCCGCCGACACGAGGTGGAGGTGACCATGACCGTGGCGGTGTTCGACCACGAAGGCCCGTGGACCGAAGAGGAGTACCTCTCCCTCGGCGAGACGTCCCAGCGCGTCGAACTCTTCGACGGGAGCCTTCACGACAAGGTGCTCAAGATGCACCACTACGCGGCTGCCGGCATCGACTGGTACCTGTTGGCCGATCAAGCGGCCGGTGCCCTGCGCCTCCATCGGCGTCGCGGCCGCCACTACGTGGAGCACTCGGCGGCCAAGCGCGGCGAGACACTGGAACTGACCGAGCCGGTCCGGGCCACGATCCGGCCCGAAGAGCTGCTGCCCTGACGCAGGTCGGGCCACTGGCCTAGGGTCGGTCGCATGAGCGATCAACAGATCGAAGTGCGGTCGTGACCGAGTTCGACGCGGCGACCGCCGCCGTGCAGGCCGCAGTGGACGCCGGAGCCCGGTACGCCGATGCGCGCGTCATGCAGCGGACCTACGAGTCGATGTCCGCACGCAACGGCGAGATCGAGGAGCTGACCCAGCACGAGAGCATCGGCCTCGGGGTACGCGCCCTGGTCGGATCGAGCTGGGGCTTCTACGCCGTACCCGACCTCTCCGACGCCGCGGCCCGCGACGCCGGTCGGCGTGCCGCGCGGATCGCCGCGGCCAGCGCGCGCGTGCCCGGCCCGCCCGTCGACCTGGTGCCCACCGAAGCGGTTACCGCGACCTGGGCATCGGAGTGCCACATCGACCCGCTCGGCGTGCCGCTCTCCGACAAGGGCGACCTGCTGGTGCGGTCGACCAGGGCCATGCGGGAGCACGGCGCCGACCTGGCCGAGGGGCTCTACCAGATCTGGGACACGAGCAAGTGGTTCGTCTCCAGCGAGGGGCACCGGATCGACCAGCGCATCCGCGAGTGCGGCGGCGGCATCTCGGCCACCTCGATCGGCGACGGCGAGACCCAGCGCCGTTCCTATCCCAGCTACCGCGGCCAGTACGGCACCACCGGCTGGGAACTCGTCGAGTCGTTGGACCTGGCCGCGCACGCCGCCCGGATCGCCGAGGAGTCCCGCGAGCTGCTCACCGCTCCCCCGTGCCCGGCGGGCGAGACCGACCTGATCCTCGGCGGCGAACAACTGGCTCTGCAGATCCACGAGTCGGTCGGGCACGCCATCGAGCTGGACCGGATCCTCGGCTGGGAGGCCGCCTTCGCCGGCACGTCCTGGCTGGACCTCGCCCAGCTCGGCTCGTTGCGCTACGGCTCCGAGCTGATGAACGTCACCATCGATCCGACCATCCCGGGCGCGCTGGGCAGCTTCGGCTTCGACGACGAGGGCTCCCCCGCGGTGAAGCGGGACGCGGTCCGCGAGGGCCGCTGGGTGGGCGTGCTCGCCGGCCGTGACTCGGCCGCCGTCGCGGGCCTGGACTACGGCGGGAGCGTACGGTCCGACGGCTGGGCCCGGCTGCCGATGGTGCGGATGACCAACGTCGGACTCGAACCCGGCCCACACACGTTGGAGGAGATCATCGCGGCCACCGACGACGGGGTGCTGATGGACCTCAACCGGTCCTGGTCGATCGACGACAAGCGGCTCAACTTCCAGTTCGGCTGTGAGGTCGGCTGGGAGGTGAAGCGGGGCCGGCGCGGCCGGATGCTGCGCAACCCGACCTACACCGGCATCGGCCCGCTCTTCTGGCGGTCGATGGACATGCTCTCCTCGGAGACCGTCGCCTGGGGCACGCCGAACTGCGGCAAGGGCCAGCCGGGCCAGACCGGGCACACCGGGCATCCGGCCGCGCCGGCCCGGTTCCGCAACGTTCGCGTGGGGGTGTCCGCGTGAGCGCGAGGAGTGAGCCGGGTTTGCGAGCCCCGCAGTCGCGAACGGAAGGTTGGTCGGCATGACCGAGCTGGAACTCGCCGGCCAGGTGGTCGAACTGGTCCGCCGCGTCGGCGGCCCGGACGCGCAGGCCGAGGCGGTGGTCACCCGGGCCGATCTGGCGTTGACCCGGTTCGCCACCTCCTTCATCCACCAGAACGTCGCCGAGTCCGGTGTCGGCGTCCGGCTGCGGGTGCACGTCGACGGACGCACCGCCGCGGGCAGCGGCAGCGAGGTGAGCCCGGAGGGGCTGCGCACGCTGGTCGAACGGACCCTCACCGCCGCCCGGCTAGGTCCGCCCGACCCGGCCTGGCCCGGACTCACCCCGCCCACCCCGACAGCGGCCAGCGGGCCGGTCGACGAGGCCACCGCGTACGCCGACCCGGACGAGCGGGCCGAGCGGGTCCGCGCCTTCGTCGAGGCGGCCGACGGACTGGAGACGGCCGGCTACTGCCGTACCACCCACCGCTCATCGGGATTCGCGAACAGCGTGGGCCACTCGGCGTACGGTCACGCCGTCGAGGCGGCCATGGACGGCATCGCCCGGGCCGGGGGCGCGGACGGGGTCGCTCGGCTCTGCGCCGACCGGCTCGCCGACATCGACGGCGCCGCGCTGGGCACCCGGGCGGCGGCCAAGGCTCGCGCGGCGGTGGCTCCCGTCGAGTTGCCGCCGGGACGCTACGAGGTGGTGTTCGAGCCCGCGGCGGTGGCGGACCTGCTCCAGAACCTGTCCTGGTACGGCTTCAACGGCAAGCGGCACGCCGAGCGGCAGTCCTTCGCCGAACCGGGAACGGCACAGTTCGACCCGGCCGTCACCGTGGTCGACGATCCGCTCGCCGCGGTCGACCTGCCGTTCGATGTGGAGGGCACCCCCCGGCGACGGCTGACGCTGGTCGAGGCCGGCACCACCGCCGCCGTCGCGCACGACCGGAGGACGGCCGTGAACGCGGGGGCGCAGTCCACCGGGCACGGGATCATGGGCGGCGCGAGCTTCGGGCCGATCCCCCGTAACCTGCGGCTGCTCGGCAGCGACGGGACGGGCGGGGACGCGGACGGCAGCCCGGGGGTTCCGGCTGCCGGCGCGGTCGCCGACCGGGACACCGCCGCCCTGGTCGCACAGGTCACCCGCGGGTTGCTGGTCAGCGACCTGTGGTACACCCGGGTGCTCGACCCGAAGAGCCTGGTGGTGACCGGGTTGACGCGCAACGGCGTCTGGCTGATCGAGGACGGCGAGGTGACCGCGGCGGTACGCGACTTCCGGTTCACCGAGTCGTACCCGCGGGCGCTGGGGCCCGGTCGGGTGCTCGGCCTCGGCCGGCGTCCGGTGCGTCAACCGGACCGGCTGGACGGGGTCTGGTGGGCGGGCCCACCGCTGCGGCTGGCCGAGTGGAACTTCACCGGTGGCGCCTCCGGCTGACCCGGTGGCGGCACACACCCGAGGGGCCCCGGTGCTGCTCGGCCACCCCGGCGTCACGACGGGACAACGACTTACTTAACATCGTCACATCGATCATCGTTCCGGGGGCTCCTGGGCCAGCCGGACACACGGGACGCCGTCTTGGACGGACGGCAAGCGAAGATCGGCGTAACGTGTGTCACTTAGCTGCGCCGGCGCGCCGGCGTGGTCGTTGGTGTGCGCATGACGTGGCAAGCGGGTGCGGTTTCAACGGTCCGCGTGCCGACCGGAGGAAGTTCCGCCCGCGCGGGTGCGGGCGCCCCGTCGAGGAGACGACTCGAATGACATCAACGGCAACGAGGCCGCGGGGAGCGCGGGGGCGCGCCGCCATCGCGGCGAAGACGTTGCGCACCGACCGCTGGTGGCTCGCCCCACTGATCACCGTCGTCGGACTCACCGCCTGGGTCGCGTACGCGACGGTCCGGGTCTACCTGCACAACTGGTACTGGGTCGAGGATTTCCACTACCTGACCCCGTTCTACTCCCCGTGCATCACGGACCGGTGCGTCGAGGGCGCCGCACACTTCGGACGGATCCTCCCCGACTGGTGGATCATCCCCGAGGCCGCGTTCACGCTGCCCTTCCTGCTGCTGTTCCGGCTGACCTGCTACTACTACCGCAAGGCGTACTACCGGTCGTTCTGGCTCTCGCCGCCGGCCTGCGCGGTCCCGGACGGGCACCAGAGCTACAGCGGTGAGACCCGCTTCCCGCTGCTCGGGCAGAACCTGCACCGCTACTTCTTCTACGCCGCCGTGATCATCTCGCTGATCAACTCCTGGGACGCGGTGCTCGCCTTCCACTCGCCGAAGGGCTTCGGATTCGGGCTGGGCAACCTCATCCTGATCGGCAACGTGGTGATGCTCTGGGCGTACACCATCTCCTGCCACTCCTGCCGGCACATCATCGGCGGCCGGCTCAAGCACTTCTCCAAGCACCCGCTGCGCTACCGGGCCTGGACCGGCGTGTCCTGGCTCAACGTCAGGCACATGCAGCTCGCCTGGATCACGCTCGGCACCCTGGCGCTGACCGACTTCTACGTCATGGCGGTCGCGGCCGAGTGGTTCCCCGACCTGCGGTTCATCAACTAGAGGGCCTGGACATGACGACTACCACTCGAATCGAACGACACCACTACGACGTCGTCGTGATCGGCGCCGGCGGCGCCGGCCTGCGCGCGGCGATCGAGGCCCGGCTGGCCGGCAAGAAGACCGCGATCATCTCGAAGTCGCTGTTCGGCAAGGCGCACACGGTGATGGCCGAGGGCGGCGCCGCCGCCGCGATGGGCAACGTGAACCCACGCGACAGCTGGCAGGTGCACTTCCGCGACACCATGCGCGGCGGCAAGTTCCTGAACAACTTCCGGATGGCCGAGCTGCACGCGAAGGAGTCGCCGCAGCGGATCTGGGAGCTGGAGACGTACGGTGCGCTCTTCGACCGCACCAAGAACGGCAAGATCTCGCAGCGCAACTTCGGCGGCCACGAATACCCGCGACTGGCACACGTCGGCGACCGCACCGGCCTGGAGCTGATCCGCACCCTTCAGCAGAAGATCGTCTCGCTGCAGCAGGAGGACAAGCGCGAGCTCGGCTCGTACGACGCCCGGATCCGGGTCTTCGCCGAGACCACCATCACCGAACTGCTGCTCGACGGCGACCGGGTGGCCGGGGCGTTCGGCTACTACCGGGAGTCCGGCGAGTTCATTCTCTTCGAGGCCCCCGCCGTGGTGCTGGCCACCGGCGGTGTCGGCCGGTCCTACAAGGTCACCTCGAACTCGTGGGAGTACACCGGGGACGGCCACGCGCTCGCGCTGCGCGCCGGGGCGAATCTGATCAACATGGAGTTCCTCCAGTTCCACCCGACCGGAATGGTCTGGCCGCCGTCGGTCAAGGGCATCCTGGTCACCGAGTCGGTCCGCGGCGACGGCGGCGTGCTACGAAACTCCGACGGCAAGCGGTTCATGTTCGACTACGTGCCCGACGTCTTCCGCAAGCAGTACGCGGAGACCGAGGAGGAGGCGGACCGCTGGTACACCGACCCGGACAACAACCGCCGCCCACCGGAGCTGCTGCCCCGTGACGAGGTGGCGCGGGCCATCAACAGCGAGGTCAAGGCCGGTCGGGGTACGCCCGCCGGCGGGGTCTACCTCGACATCGCGAGCCGCAAGTCGGCCGACGAGATCCGCCGCCGGCTGCCGTCGATGTACCACCAGTTCAAGGAGCTGGCCGACGTCGACATCACCAAGGAGCCGATGGAGGTCGGCCCGACCTGTCACTACGTGATGGGTGGCGTCGAGGTGGAGCCCGACAGCGGGGCGGCGGTCGGCCACGTACGCGGCCTCTTCGCCGCGGGTGAGGTCTCCGGCGGCATGCACGGCTCCAACCGGCTCGGCGGCAACTCCCTGTCCGACCTGCTCGTCTTCGGCAAGCGCGCGGGCGGCCACGCGGCCTCGTACACCGAGGCTCTGGCCGAGCGGCCGAAGGTGGCGGTGCAGGCGGTCGAGGCCGCGGTGGAGACGGCGTTGGCGCCGTTGCAGCGGGACACGGGCGAGAGCCCGTACACCCTCCAGCAGGACCTCCAGGCGGTGATGGGAGATCTGGTAGGAATCATCCGGCGCGAGGGCGAGTTGGCCGACGCCCTGGTCCGCCTCGCCGAGCTGCGCGAGCGGGTGGCGAAGGTGAGCGCGGCCGGTGGGCGGCGCTACAACCCGGGCTGGCATCTCGCGCTGGATCTGCGCAACATGCTGGTGGTCTCCGAGTGCACCGCCAAGGCGGCGTTGGAGCGCCGCGAGTCGCGCGGCGGGCACACCCGGGAGGATCACCCGGCCATGGACCCGCAGTGGCGCCGGGTCAACCTGGTCTGCTCGATGGGCGGTGACACGGTCACGCTGACCCGCAAGCCGCTACCGAAGATGCGGCCGGAGCTGATCGGCCTGTTCGACCGGGCCGAGCTGGCCAAGTACCTGACCGACGAGGAACTCGCCGAGTTCGACGCCCTCACCGAGGAGGCGAACAACTGATGGGAAGCAAGCGGGAGTTCCGCATCTGGCGGGGCGACGAGAACGGCGGCGACCTGCAGGACTACATGGTCGAGGTGAACGAGGGCGAGGTCGTCCTCGACGTCATCCACCGGCTACAGGCCACCGACGCGCCCGATCTGGCCTGCCGGTGGAACTGCAAGGCGGGCAAGTGCGGCTCCTGCTCCATGGAGATCAACGGGAAGCCGCGGCTGGCCTGCATGACCCGGATGTCGACGTTCGAGCCGGAGGAGACGGTCTCGGTCACGCCGCTGCGCACGTTCCCGGTCATCCGGGACCTGGTCACCGACGTCTCGTTCAACTACGAGAAGGCCCGCGAGACCCCCGCCTTCGCGCCGCCGGCGGACGTGGCGCCCGGCGACTATCGGATGCAGCAGGTCGACGTGGAGCGCTCGCAGGAGTTCCGCAAGTGCATCGAGTGCTTCCTGTGCCAGAACGTGTGCCACGTGATCCGCGATCACGAGGAGAACAAGCCGGCCTTCTCCGGGCCGCGGTTCTTCATCCGCGCCGCGGAACTGGACATGCACCCGCTCGACACCCGGACCGACCGTAAGGAGTACGCACAGGCGGAGATGGGCCTGGGGTACTGCAACATCACCAAGTGCTGCACCGAGGTTTGCCCCGAACACATCAAGATCACTGACAACGGGATCATCCCCATGAAGGAACGCGCGGTCGACCGCAGGTACGATCCCCTTGTGTGGCTTGGTAGCAAGATCTTCCGTCGGGGCGAGACGCCCCAGACCAGCGTGACCAGCGCCCGCGCGGCCGGGCCGGCGACGCCCAGCACCACGCGGGGCGGAGTGCACTCGCACGCCGGCGGCTCGCACGACCCGCAGGCCGAGGCCCAGGCGCAGGGCGGGGTGAACTGGCACCGCGAGGTGCCCCACCCGTCCGCGCCGGCGGTGGACGAGCGGGGCAAGCTGCCGCTCACGGAGCTGACCTTCGACCGGGCCGCCGCGCCGTCGCCCTTCGGCGACGACGTGAGCTTCCCGCTCCCTCCGGAGCACCTCAACTTCGCCCACCCGGAGCAGGACAAGCACTGAGCACGTCGACGACGATGACGACGGGGGCCGCGGCATTTGCCGCCGGCCCCCGCTTCTATTCTGCCGAAATGCCCGCTACGTCATCAGCGCGGCCCGGCCGGGCCGGCCAAGACGGTTACCGGACGACCGGCCTCGCAGGCCCGGCCAGCAGGCCGCCGAACGGTCAGCCGGCGGCGAGCAGGGGACGCAGGGCGGCCACGATGGGGGCGTCGGCGGGCAGCCAGGTCACCGAGTGCAGCTCGGCGGCGGAGAGCCAGCGCAGCCCCGAGTGCTCCAGCGGCTGGGGCTCGGCGTCACCGAGCAGGCGCGCGGCGTACACCTTGAGCACCGAGCGTCCGTGGGCCATCTTGACGTCGCGGCCGACCCGGTCGCCGATCTCCACGCGTACGGCCAGTTCCTCGACGCATTCCCGGGCCAGCGCTTCCGGCTCGGACTCCCCCCGTTCGACCTTGCCACCCGGGAACTCCCACATGCCGGCCACCTCCGGCGGTGCGGAGCGCGCGCACGCGAGCACCCGTCCGTCCCGGATGATCGCCGCGCCCACGATCACCTTGAGGTCCCGCCGCGCGGCCTGCCCGCCGCCACTCGCCCGTTCGGTCTGCACGGCCGTCCAGCGTGCCAGATCAATCGGCGGTTTGGGTACCGGAACCGGCCGCTAGGTCAGGAAGACCCGGAAGTGTGGGCGTGGACACACGAACTGCAGGGCGAAAGACTAGAAGCCACCGACAAGACACGGGATGGCGACGATTTGGCCACAAGCCGGCAACGGCGCCTGGGAGGTGCGGTGATGCGTGCGCTGTTCAACGGCCGAGCGAAGCAGGACTACCTCTCCGACGCACTCACACTGCTCCCCGGGTGGACCCGCGAGGGCGAGCAGATCCAACGCACCCTCGTGATCGACGACAGCCAGCACGCCGCACTGACGGAGCGGGTGAAGGTGGTGGCGGACGCGCTGCACCTGCGGCCGGAGATCAGCCGCCGGGCGGACCACACCCAGATCCGGGTGGGGCACGGCAACGTCCCGCTCAGCGAGGGCGAGGTGCTGCTCGCCGCCCGGATCGAGGACGCCTACCGCACGGTCACCGAGTCCTGACGGCCCGGCGTACGCTTCCCGGTCGTCGGCGAAGCCGGATTGCTCCTGCTCACAGTCCCGTGCACCCACGAAGCTGTTGCTGATGATGCCGGTCCGGCAGCGGGAGCGCAGCGACCGGAGGCGATCGCCACGATCGAGGACTTGGCTGGAGACCTGAAGCTTCGTCGTCACCGAGAATCGCCCCGCCGGACGCGTCCAACGGGCCGCGCCGACGGGGCTTCGGTACGACGGTCAGTCGCAGCGGTCCGCCGGATACCAGCGGAGTTCGATGGAGTTGCCGTCCGGATCGCTGACGTAGATCGAGGTGGCGGAGCCGCGCGCCCCGAACCGCCCGACCGGCCCCTCCAGCACGGTGAACGCCCCTGAGTCGATCACCTCCGCCCAGTCCAGCGGAGCCACCACCAGACAGAAGTGGTCAACGTTCCGCTCCCCTCGGTCGGCCTGGATCAGGTCGATGATGGTGTCCTGGCTGACCCGCGCCGAGGGGAACGGGACACGCCCGGCGCGCCATTCGTCGACCCGGACCGGTGCCAGACCGAGCCGACCGCAGTAGAAGTCGAGCGACCGCTCGACGTCGGCGACATTGAGCACGAGGTGGTCGAAGCCGATGATCCGCACGCCGCTCACGCCTCCAACTCCCGCGCCTGGCCGAGCCAACCGGTGAACAGGGCCGGATCAACGTCGGCGACGGTGCGCAGTTTGACCGAGGCCATCTGCCGGGCTCCCGGGATCAACCGCCCGGACGGGTCGTCGACCTCCTGTCCCCGCCACAGCCCGAAGGTGACGTACGCGCCGTAGGCCTTGACCAGGCTGACCGGCCGGCGGCCCGGGTTGTCGCCGACGCCCCAGACCGGATGGCCGTGCCACACGGCGGCGGTGGTGCCCGGTAGGGCCGCGTCGATGACGGATCGGAGCCGCACTGCGATCTCCCGAAGCGGCGGCCGGAGGTCGGCCAGATAACCCTCGATGGTGTTGCTGCTGCTCATTGCTTGCCTCTCGCTCGTGGACGACTCCACTCTCGGCCCGACGGCGGCGGCGACCAAGACGGGATCGGGCTACGATCGTTGACCCTGGCGCAACGATTGGACGGCGCGATGCTGGAGCGGTACGAGCTCGAGACCTTCCTCGTTCTCGCCGACGAGCTGCACTTCGGGCGGACCGCCGAACGGCTGCGAGTGACGACCGGCCGAGTCAGCCACGTGATCAAACGGCTGGAGCGGCGGATCGGCGCCCCACTCTTCGCACGGACCAGCCGCGTCGTCCAGCTCACCCCGATCGGCCGGCGCTTCGCCGACGAACTCCGGCCACTGGTGGCCGGGATCGACGAGGCAGTCGCGCGGGCCGTGGATGCCGGTCGCGGAGTGACGGGGACGCTACGTGTCGCTTTCCTCGGCGAGTGGACCGCGCCCGCGCTGCTCAAGGCCGTCGCTCTGTTCAGCCAGCGCCACCCCGAATGCGAGGTCGAGGTACGCGAGGTCCAGCTGTTCAACTCCCGGCCGAGCTTGCTCGACGGCTCGATCGACGTACTAATCGCCGCGTACCCCTTCGACGGCATGGCGACCGGGCCGACGATGCTCACCGAGGGCCGGGCGCTGGCGGTACCGGCCGGGCATCCGCTGGCCGCCGCGGAGTCGGTCTCTCTCGAGGTGCTGGCAGAGCACCCGGTGGTGCAGTACCCGGCAGTGACCTCGACCGGGTTCAAGCGGGACCGGACACCGGACCGCACCCCGTCGGGCCGTTCCGTGCCGAGAGGGCCGACAGGCAACACGTTCTCGGAGATGCTGTCGCTGGTGGCGTTGGGCCGGGGTGTCCTACCGGTCGGTGCGCACACCATGCGCTACTACCCGCGCCCCGATGTCGCCTACGTTCCGATCCACGACGCCCCACCGATCCGGCGCGGCCCGGTCTGGCTGGGGAGCAACACCACCGCCCGGGTCCGCGAGTTCGTCCGAGCCGCGGCCGACTCGGTCGCAAGCTGATCCACGCCGCTTCCGGCGGCTGGCGGGCGCTTCCTAACGTGAGGCTCATGGCCAACGCGACGTACGACCGCAAGGAGCAGTTCCAGCAGATCCAGAGCGGGTTGCTCGACGGGGAGCAGATCATCGCCGTCTACGACGCCGTCGGCACCGGCACCGGATTCATCGGCCTCACCGATCGGCGAGTGATCGTCCAGGATCGCTCGTTCATCGGCAAGCGGTACGCGATCACCAGCATCCCGTACTCGAAGATCACCAGCGTGAGCGTGGTCAGCAACAAGTCCTGGGGCGGCTCGTTCTTCTCGACGGGCGCGATCGCGATCCACGTCGGTACGCACACCTACGAGGTGGAATTCCGTGGCACGCAGAAGAGCCACCACGTCCACAATGTGATCCTGCACTACATCTCCTGACCGTGGACGAGGCGGCGAGAAGCGGCGAGTGAAGGGCGGCGACGTGGCGGGCGGGAACCCGGAACGGTGAAGCACGCGGAGTTCGAAGACCCTCGCCTGGTGCAGGTGTACGACGCGGAATGCCCCTGGGGCCCCGACGACGACTTCTTCCTCACCGTGGTCGGCGAGACGCCCACCGCCCGGGTGCTCGACCTCGGCTGCGGTACCGGACGGCTGACCATAGCGTTGGCGGCGGCCGGTCACGCCGTCACCGGCGTCGACCCGGCGCACGCCTCCCTCGCCGCTGCCCGGCAGAAACCCGGTGCCGACCGGGTCACCTGGATCGAGGGCACGTCGGCCGTACTTCCGAGCGACGCGTACGACGTGGCACTGATGACCAGCCACGTGGCCCAGATCTTCGCCACCCACGCCCAGTGGGCGGCCACCCTCGCCGATCTGCGCCGGGCGTTGGCGCCCGGTGGCCGGCTGGTCTTCGACTCACGTGACCCGGCGGACCGGCGCTGGGAGCGGTGGAACCCGGTCGACTCGCGGCGTCGGATCGTCCTGCCGGACGGCCGCAAGGTCGAGGCGTGGACCGAGGTGACGGCGATCGCCGCGGGCGACGTCGGCTTCGAGCACCACTACGTCTTTCCCGACGGCGAGGAATTGCACAGCTCGGCCACGCTGCGCTTCCGCACCGAACGGGACCTGCGCGACTCGCTGCGGGTGGCCGGGTTCTACGTCGAGCACGTCTTCGGTGGGTGGGGGCGCGAGCCGGTCGGTGCGGGCGACGGCGAACTCCTGGTCATCGCCCGCCGCCCGGTGACGTCGGAATAACCGTCGACGGAGCGGGAAGAGTAACCGACCGCTCCGCCGGCCCGGCGCGGGCACCGACGAGCGCGGCAGGTTGCGCGGCCTCGTGCCGGAATTCAGGCTTCGGGAGAGACGACGATGACCGATCAGCCGGACAGCTACCAGCGGGCACTCGACACGGCCGAAAGGCTCCTGGGTACCCCGCTCACCCTTCCGCTCGCTCCCGGCGAGCCGGAGGTCGGGCAGGACTTCCGCCGCCTCGCCACGGTGCAGACGTTCGGCGAGTCGTGGCCGCGCCCCGGGCTGGACACCCGGAGCCGGGCCCTCGTCTCCGTCGCCATCGCCGCCACGCTCGGCACACACGAGCCGCTGCGCGGGCAGCTGCGGATCGCGCTGCACTCCGGCGTCAGCAAGGAGGAGATCGTCGAGCTCTTCATTCACCTCGCCGCGTACGCCGGCGCGGCCCGAGCCTTCGACTGCTACCAGGTCGCGCTCGCGGTCTTCGGCGAGGGCTGACGCGCGCCGCGGCGGCACCTAAGATCCTCTGTCGGGGCGGCCTCCGCCGTGCCGAGCTGATCCGCGCGAGCGCACAGGGGTGTCAGATGCAGGTGACCGTACGGGCGGCGACAGCAGCCGACGCGCCGGACCTGGGCAGCCTCCGGTGGCGCCGCCTGACCGAGGAGCGCGGCTACACCGGCACCGACCGTGACGCGTTCCTGCGGCTCTTCTCCACTTGGGTCGCCGACCACCTGTCGAGCCACCTGCCCTTCCTCGCCGAGGTCGACGGCGCGGTGGTCGGGATGGCGTGGCTGATGGTCGCCGACCGGGTGCCCACGCCCGCCGACCGCGCCCGGCGCAGCGGCGACGTCCAGTCGGTGTACGTGGTACCCGAGCTGCGTGACAGCGGAATCGGCGCCGAACTGCTGGAGGCCGTGCTGGACGAGGCTCGGAAGCTGGACCTGGAGCACGTGACCGTCCACTCCACCGAACGCGCGGTGCGCTTCTACCAGCGGGTCGGCTTCCAGCACGACCAGCGCTGGCTCCGCTGGCAGCCGGCCTGACGGCCGGTCAGTCCCGCAGCGAGCCGGCGACGTGGAGGAACCGTTCGCCGGCCTCGACGACGTCTTCGGCGCTCCATTCGAGGCCGGGCCCGGCGACGGTGACCTCGGCTCTCGACACGCCCGGCACCTCAGTCTCCTGCCAGCCGCCGACGAACCACACCTTCTCCTTCTCGGCGAGCGCCAGCGCCGCGTCGTTGAGCGTCTCTGCCGGGTGGGGTAGCCAGAGCCGGAACTGGTGCGTGTGCGGAGGGTCCGGATAAACCCGGGCCCCCGGCAGCGTGGCGAGGGCGGCCGCGACCGTGCGGGCGTGTCGTACGTACTCGGGGACGCGCGGCAGCACCATGTCGAGTCCGGCGAGAGCGCTCAGGGCGGCCGGCCACTGCTGGAACAGCTGACCGCCGTACCGGTGCCGCCAGACCCGCGCGTACGCGGCCAGTTCCGTGGTGCCGGCGAGCGCCGCGCCGCTGATGCCGCCGAGTGTCTTGTAGAACGACACGTAGCTGCTGTCGGCGAGGCCGACGATCTCGCTGAGGGTGTGCGCAAGGTATGGGCCGGACTCCCAGATCCGTGCACCGTCAAAGTGCACGCGCGCCCCGATGGCGCGCGTCGCGGCGCACGCGGCCACGAGTTCGTCCCAGGAGGGGAGTACGAAACCCGCGTCGCGCAGCGGGAGCTCGAAGACGACGGTGCTCACCGGCTCGGCCAGCGCGCTGATCTCGTCGGCGGTGGGGTTGCGGGGCACGGTCGTCGGCCAGGTGCTGCGCAGACGGCCCAGGTGGGCGTGGGCGTGCCGCTCGTGCACCTCCTGGTGACCGAGCGGGTGCAGGGCCGCCGTGCGATGTCCGCTGAGGTCGGCACCGAAGCGCAGCGCCACCTGCTGCGCCATCGTGCCCGTGGGGAAGAAGACGGCGGCTTCGGCGCCGAGGAGTTCCGCGACCCGCTCCTCCAGCGCGCCCACCGGTCCGTCGCCGTAGAAGTCGGGCTGGTCGTCCAGATTCCCGCCCTCGGCCAGCGCGGCGAGGTGGTCCCGCATGGTGGCCGGCCGGGCCCCGGAGAGGATTCGATCGGAGGCCGCCTGAGCGGCCAGCCGGCGCCGCCTTGTGTCCTGCATTCGCAGATCGTCGCAGACGATCTACCGACCAGCGGCAGCTCCCTCCCCGACACCGGTGATGGATTCCGCTCGCCGTCGTCCGGCCGGGCCCCTACCCGTCGTCACTCACCCGGCACGCCACTCGCTTCGACCTCCCGTCGGTGCTCCCCGGCACGCCGTTCGAGGTAGTCGGCAACGTCGTCCGCTCCGGTCTGACGCCCGAGCCAGCGGCTCAGGTTCGACTTCTGTGGTGCGGGAGCCATCACCCGACTGCCGTCGGTGCAGGTGATGGCAATTCCGTAATAGCCCGCATCACACCGCACAACGGCCGACCACGGAACGCGGGTCGTACGCCACTGGCTGCGCAGGACCAATCCTTCGGGACCTGCGGAGAGCCGAGGATGGAATGTCTGCCGCCACAACAAGAATCCCAACAAGCCGAAAGGCACCGGGGCCACGAGCGCCGAACGCAAGTCGCCGTCGGGCGCGGCAGCCTGGTAGGCGAGGAAAGCCACCACCCCTGCGGTCACAACGCCGAAGAGCAGGCCGGCGAAGATCCTCAACGCGACACCCAGTCGCCACACCCGCACCTCGTCCAAGTCCATCCGCACTCCCACCCCACCTATCCGACGCGATCGTCCCGCAGCGCAAAAACGTGACACCCGACAACCAGGAAATGAACCGAGAGAGGAAAACATCATCACCGAGACGTCATGGGCAGAACCTCCCGAGCCTGTCCGGACGAGTGGCACCGGGTCGTACGCGACCGTCACGGAACACGCGGGTGTCCATCCGGGGATCGGGCTGAAGCCACCGCGTCCACCGAGTCGGAACCGCCGCGCCTACCCGGGCGTGTGGGATTCGCCCGGTGGACACGTCGGGACAGGCGACAAGACTGCCCGGCAACTGGCGGCATCCATTGGGACGTTGAGGCGTGCGAGAAGACGGGGCTGCACCCACTGTCCGTCGGGACCGACGTGGAGCCACTGGACGCCTTCGGCGTGTAGGAAACACCACAACGCGGTGGCCAGCGGCCGGAGGACCGACTACCTGCACGAACGATCCGACAACGTCCCTCAACGTCCGAGCATGTACGGCACCGTCGTCACCCAGTCAGTCACCCAGCACCTGAACTCCTACGTGGAAGCACATGAAGCGTTACCAGATCCACCAAGAACATGGTACGGAAACGAGCTTGACGCTGAGTTACCCCTCTTCCAAGTGGGATCTGCGAAAAATGGGCTGCCTCAATTGCTAGTGCCACGACAGCCACGAGTGCAGACACGAGAAACACCAAAACACACGGAAGAATTAGAACTACTTCCGCGGAGTGGCCAATTATGTCGTTGATCGACAGGACCTGGATCAGTGCGCCAATAGCAAGCGTGAGCAACGCGCTCCGCCAGGACAGTACGAGTAAGCGGTAGGACTTTCCGCTCCTGACTTTGCGGCGCTGACCACTCCAGGATGCCCAGCCGAGTTGCCGATCAACAGACAAGGCTCTCACCGCCGCAAGGTTCGCTGTCACCACGCAGTGCCCACCACCTGTCCCACCCTAGACGACAGGATCATGGGCAGATCCGGCTGCGTCCGCCGCCTGATCGTGTCCGTGCTCCGCGATCACTAGCTCGTCGATCCACTACTGCTGTCGGGCGGACGACGGGCTTGGCTGCGGATGTTGACTGTGGCGTGTCCCTCGTGATCGAGTCTTCGGAGCTGGAGTCTGGTGCTACGGAACGAGCAATGCCTGGGTCAGGGTGGCAAGGTTCGAAACGACGGGGGTCTGGTTAGCGGCCAAGTGTTTGCGTGAATCGCGTCCGCATTCGCAGCCAAGCCCAATCGCACCCGCACGTCGAGCCTGGTACAGCCGCAGAAAGGAACCGCACACGACAAGGCAGGACGCGACGGGCACTCCGAGCAGATCGGCCGCGCGTACAGCGGTACAACCGGCGTCGACGCCAGGAAGGTCGAGTCCCTGCCGAGCGGCGACGGCAGCGACGTACCTATCCAGCATGTGCGCTCGGAGCGTGGCCCACACTGCGTCCTCGGAGAGGTCGCTGATCACGGCTACCTTGCGCCCGGCGGCAGCACGGACGGCGAGGAGTTGGTCCAGGCCCCGCGTCGGCTTGGCGGTGAGCGCCGCTTCCACCTCCAGGCCCGAGATGAGTGCCTCCGCCTCAACGGCGTGATCAGGTTCGTGCTTCGCGAGATACTCCAGCGTCGGGTGAACCCCGAAGAACGAGAATGTGACCGGCACTGATCGGGGCCGGTGTTCGCGACTCATCAGCAAGCCCGTGATCGCCTGCTCACGGGCTTCCGGACCCATCGTGGCCCGCACGTCGAACATCACACCGTCAAAGTCCAACAGCACAAGTTGGGCGCGACCGACAGCACGCGCGACGTGGGCCCGCACCCCCGGTGCGGTTCGACCAGCATGCTGATCCACATCCGCCCCCAAGTCTGTGCCTAACGGCCGAGCATCGCCCGTTTCATATCACCCCCGGCCGCCATCACCGAATCGTGACAAGCGCCGCTGGTCGTGCCGCTGAGGGACGCCGTCGGACCAGACCGCCAGTGGCGTCCGGCTGGCAGTGACTCGGTGTGACAGCGGAGGCCCATCGCGCGGGACCTCGTCACTCGTCAAGTGGAACTGATGTGCAAGGCGTCAAGTGGAGCCCGACATCGCCGACAGCCGGCCGCCTCGGCGTTAGTGCTTCGGCAGGAGGACTCAGCGAGGGACGTGAGGCGGTCCCGCACCTGAGGCCATTCCGAGTCGGTCACGCTGTAGCAGACGCTGTCCCGATACCTGCGAGTGCTCAGCAGCCGGTGATTCCGCCAGACGCCTTCGCGGACTGCCCCAAGCTTGCCGATTGCCCGCTGCGACCGCTCGTTGCCGGCAATCGCCGAGAAACTCCTGACCTGCGCCAACAGGCTGGATTCAGACGTTGAAGCGAAATTCCACGACGTCGCCGTCCTGCATGACGTACTCCTTGCCCTCGATCCGGACCTTGCCGGCCGCCTTGGCGGCGCCCATGCTCCCGGCCCCGACCAGGTCGTCGTAGGAGACCACCTCGGCCTTGATGAAGCCACGCTGGAAGTCGGAGTGGATGACGCCCGCGGCCTCCGGCGCGGTCGCGCCGGTCGGGACGGTCCAGGCCCGCGCCTCCTTGGGGCCGGCCGTGAGGTACGTCTGGAGTCCGAGCGTGCGGAACCCGACCCGGACCAGCTGGTCCAGGCCCGGCTCGTTCTGCCCGATCGACTCGAGCAGCTCGCGGGCCTCGTCCTCCGGCAGGTCCACCAGCTCCGACTCGATCTTGGCATCCATGAAGATCGCCTCCGCCGGGGCGACGAGCGCACGCAGCTCGTCGAGGAACTCGGCGTTGCCGAGCTCGGCCTCGTCGACGTTGAAGACGTAGAGGAACGGCTTCGTGGTGAGCAGGTGCAGCTCCCGCAGGTGCTCAAGCTCGACGCCCGCGTCCTTGGCGCCCGCGTACAGGGTGACGCCGGTGTCCAGCAGCTCGACGGCCTTCTTCGCGGCGGTCAGCGCGGCGGCGCGGTCCTTGCGGAGCTTGGCCTCCTTCTCCAGCCGCGGCACCGCCTTCTCCAGCGTCTGGATGTCGGCCAGAATCAGCTCGGTGTTGATCGTCTCGATGTCGTCGGCCGGGGACACCTTGCCGTCGACGTGCACCACGTTCGGGTCGGAGAAGGCCCGGACCACCTGGCAGATCGCCGAAGCGTCCCGGATGTTCGCGAGGAACGCGTTGCCCCGGCCCTGCCCCTTCGAGGCGCCACGCACCAGGCCGGCGATGTCGACGAACGACACCGGCGCGGGCAGCACCTTCTGCGAGCTGAAGATCTCGGCGAGCTTGTGCAGCCGCTCGTCGGGCAACCCGACAACGCCGACGTTGGGCTCGATCGTGGCGAACGGGTAGTTCGCCGCGAGCACGTCGTTCTTGGTCAGCGCATTGAACAGGGTGCTCTTGCCGACGTTGGGCAGGCCGACGATGCCGATGGTGAGACTCACGACGAGCCAGCTTACGCCGATGACCTCCGCCCCCGGGAACGCGGTGCGGAGTTCGCGCGGCGGGTCGTCAGACCGAGGCGTCTTCGGCGGGCAGGGACACCGGAACTGCCACGCCCGGGGTCGGTCAGGCCCCGAGCAGGCGCGGGGTGATGACAGTCTCCGATACGGTGCCGTCCGCGGCGCGGCTCACCTCGTACGCCGAGACGCCCTCCCGGTCCGCGACCGCCTCGACCAGCTTGTCGCGCCGGTAGACGAGGCCGACGCCGTCGTCCGTGCAGTGCGAGACGGGCAGCGTGCCGTCGCCGACCAGCCGATGGATCAGCGGGCGGCGCTGCCCCTCGCTGTCGTAGTGCACACCGTTGCCGTACGGCAGCCAGCCGAGCCCGTCGGTGTACGCCCGCAACTGCGGGCCGAAGCTGTCGGTGGCACCGCCCCTGTGCCAGCAGATCGAGCCGGCGGACACCCCGCCCAGCACCACCCCGGCCTGCCAGCACTCGTGCAGGATCTCGTCGAGGCCGTGCACCCGCCAGACCGCGAGCAGGTTCGCCACGCTGCCGCCGCCTACCCAGATGACGTCCTGGGCGAGCAGGTGGGCGCGGATGTCGTCGACGTTCGGCATCGGGAAGAGCGCCAGGTGCGACATGCGGAACCGGGTGCCCGCGAAGGCGCCGTAGAGCGCGGTGAACGTGGTGGGCTGGTCGCCGACCGCCTGCCCCAGGTAGCAGATGCGCGGCTCCGGGCCGGCCTGCGCCAACTCGGCGGCGAGCTCGAAGATCGGCCCGGGCCGCAGGTCGTACGGCCCGCGGCGGCGGCTGAAGAAACCCATGCTGGTGGCGAGGATGGTCGGTTCGCTGGCAGGCACGGTGGTCCTTTCCGTCGAGGGCGGCGGCCCCGCCGACCATCCTGCCCCAGCCGTGACCGGGGCGACGACCCAGTGGACACGGGCGGAGGCGCCCTGCCCGCCGACCGCCGCCGCGCTCGGCAGTTGGGCGTCGCCCCCGCCGATCAGCGGCGGCGCAGTTGGCGGGGCACGATCGCCGACGGCTCGCCGACGGGACAACCGGCCAGGGCCAGCTCGGCGGCCGAGAGCTGCCCGGGTGCCAGCTCGCGAAGCGCGGCGAGCGGAAGGGTGAACCGGGCCTCGGCCGACGGGCCGGCCACTCGCGACTCGCGGAGCATCCAGCGCACCTCGTCAGCCGTCCAGCCCAGCCCGAAGCGCTCGGCGATCTCCCGGACGAGGCGCAGGCCGGGCCGGGTGTCGTCGTCGTAGAACCGCATGCACCAGTGGTGCGCCCACATGCCGAGCGCCCGCAGCCCGTCGTGATCGAGGGAGCGAGCCAGCCGGCCGCAGGCGGTGTCGGCGAAGGAGCGGGTGGGGTCGTCGGCGCGGTCCCGCTCGATCGCGCCGACGGCAGCCGGCGCCACGGCACGCATCCGGCGGTAGAAGCCCTGCAGCACGGCCCGGTCCAGCGGAGGGTGGTCGCTCCGCGTCGTTTCCGGACCCGCCACGCTCGCCATCGCCGTACCCCTTCTTGAGTTGGTGGCCGGACGGTACCGCCCACTACCGACACTTTCGACGGCGCGGGCGGAACCACCCAGACGGACCCGGACGTCGCCGACGCCGAGCGCGAACCCGAACCGTTCTGGGTCGCTCGCGGCGCCGGGGCGGGCGTCGGCGTCGTGGCCCGGACGTCGCAGTGGCTGACGGGCGGTACGGTCAGGTCCGATTCCCGCCAGCCGACGCCCCGCCGGTGGGGGCATCATCGGTGGCGTGGAGTTGGACTTCGAGCGGTGCTACCGGGCGGTCGACAGCCGTGACCAGCGATTCGACGGCTGGTTCTACACCGGCGTGACGTCGACCGGGATCTACTGCCGGCCGTCCTGCCCGGCCACCACACCGAAGCGGCAGAACGTCCGGTTCTTCCCGTCCGCGGCGGCGGCGCAGGGTGCGGGACTGCGCGCCTGCCGCCGCTGCCGGCCCGACGCCGCGCCCGGCTCACCCCAGTGGGACGTACGCGCCGACGTGGTCGGCCGGGCCATGCGGCTGATCGCGGACGGGGTGGTCGACCGGGAGGGGGTGCCGGGGCTGGCCACGCGGCTCGGCTACACCGAACGGCACCTGCACCGGATGCTGCACGCCGAGGTCGGGGCGGGACCGCTCGCGCTGGCCCGGGCACAGCGGGCGCAGACCGCCCGGATCCTGATCGAGACGGCCGGGCTCGGCATGGCCGAGGTCGCGTTCGCGGCGGGGTTCGGCAGCGTACGGCAGTTCAACGACACCGTCCGGGAGGTCTACGGCGTGGCACCGACGGAGCTGCGCCGGGCCTGCGGCCAGCGGCTCGTCGCGGGCGGCGCGGGAACGATCACGCTCCGGCTCGCGTACCGCCCGCCGCTGCACGCCACCGCGTTGCTGGACTTCCTCGCGCTGCGTGCGCTGCCGGGGGTCGAGGAGGTCCGGGACGGGACGTACCACCGCGGGCTGCGGTTGCCGCACGGCTCGGGCGAGGTGGCGCTGACGCCGGCAGACGGTTACGTGTCGGCGGTGCTACGCCTGACCGACATGCGTGACCTGTCGCCGGCGGTGGCCCGCTGTCGCCGCCTGCTCGACCTGGACGCGGACCCGGAGGCCGTGGACGGCACGCTCGGCGCGGATCCGGCGCTCGCCGCCGCCGTCGCGGCCGAGCCGGGCATCCGGCTGCCCCGCTCGGTGGACGGCTTCGAGATGGCGATGCGCGCGATCGTCGGTCAGCAGGTCTCGGTGTCCGCCGCCCGTACGACCCTGACCCGCCTCCTGGCCCACGCCGCTGCCGAGGCCCCGCCGCCGACTTCCGTCGATCATGAGGTTGTCGCCTCGGACGGCGGCGTGTCGGGACGACAACCTCATGATCGACCCGGGTTCCGCCCGGCCGGGTGCGGGTTGCGGGGATTCCCGAGGGCGGAAGCGGTGGCGGGGTTGCCGGACCCGGCGTTCCGGATGCCGGCGGGGCGGCGGGAGACGATCCGGGGGCTGGCCCGGGCGGTGGCCGAGGGCGAGCTCGAACTCGCGCCCGGCGGGGACCGGGAGGAGACCGTCCGCCGGTTGATGGCGCTCCCCGGGGTCGGCCCCTGGACCGCCGGATACGTCGCGATGCGCGCGCTCGGCGACCCGGACGTCCTGCTCCCCACCGACCTGGCCGTTCGGCGCGGCGCGGCCGCGCGGGGCCTGCCCGACGACCCGAAAACCCTCGCCGCGTACGCGGACCGCTGGCGACCCTGGCGGTCCTACGCGGTGATCAGACTCTGGAGAACGATTTGACCACTGTAGACACCGTCGTGCTGGCCACCCCGGCCGGTCCGCTCAGCGTCCTGGCCGGCCCGGACGGGGCGGTTCGGGCGGCCGGCTTCACCGACGACCCCGAGGCCCTGCTGCCACTCGTCCACCCGGCGCTAAGAGCGCCGCTGCGGCACCGCGCCGACCTCGGTCCGGTGACCACCGCCGTTCGTTCCTATCTCGACGGTGACCTGACCGCGATCGACGCGGTACCCGTCGAACAGCGCACCGGCGGCGAGTTCCTGACGCACGCCTGGCAGGTGCTGCGCGACGTGAAGCCGGGTGAGCCGGTCACGTACACCGGATTCGCCGGGCTCGCCGGACGGCCGCTGGCCGTACGCGCCGCCGCGGCGGCCTGCGCCCGCAACGCGGCCGCGCTCTTCGTGCCCTGCCACCGGGTGCTGCGTACCGACGGGACGCTCGGCGGCTACCGCTGGGGGCTCGACGTGAAGAAGTGGCTTCTCGGCCATGAGCGGCGGTTGACGGCAAGCTGACACCGGCGCGGAGCGCAGTTGACGCTAACGTCGGGTAGTGCCTGCGGAGCGCAACGGCGACCCGCCCGCCCGGGTCGCCGCGGGCCCCCACCCGGTGCACAACCTCTGGCGGCTGCGCCGCTACCTGCGCCCGTACGCGACCGAGTTCGCCTGGGTGCTGCCCGCGGCGTTGGCCGCCACCGGGGCGGGCATCGCCGTACCGCTCGTGGTGCAACGGGTCGTGGACGGGCCGGTGGCCCGGCGGGACCCGGCCGGTCTGCTCCAGCTCAGCGCTCTGGCGCTGCTGCTGGGGCTGGCCGAGGCGGTGCTCATCTTCATCCGCCGCTGGGTGCAGTCCTCCTCCGCCGTCGGCATGGAGGCGGCGCTGCGGGCGGACCTCTACGCCCACCTGCAACGGCTGCCGGCGAGCTTCCACGACCGCTGGCAGTCCGGCCAGTTGCTCTCCCGGATCACCAGCGACCTGTCGGCGATCCGGCGGTTCCTCTCCTTCGGCCTGCTGTTCCTCGTGCTCAACGTGTTGACCTACGCGGTCGTGGTGGTGCTCCTCATCCGCCTGCACCCGGCGTTGGGACTGCTGGTGGCCGCCAGCGCGGTGCCGCTGTTCCTGATCACCCGCCGGTTCGCCCGGCAGTACCATGCCGCGTCCCGGCGGATGCAGGACCAGCAGGGCGACGTGGCCACCTTGGTCGAGGAGACCGCGCAGGGTCTGCGCACCATGCGGGCGTACGGGCGGGGGCCGCAACTGGCCGCCCGCTTCGGTGCCGCCGCCCGCACCCTGCACGACACCGGGGTCGGCAAGGGTCGGCTGCTGGCCCGCACCTCGGCCCTGCTCGACCTGGTGCCGAACCTGACCCTGGGCGTGGTGCTGGCCGCCGGAGCGGCCGCCGCCGCCCGGGGCGTACTGACGATCGGGGAGCTGGTCGCGTTCGTGAGCCTCCAGCTCATGCTCATCTGGCCGGTGCAGTCACTGGGCTGGATCATCGCGAACGGTCAGGAGGCGGCGACCGCCGCGGACCGGGTCCAGGAGGTGCTCGACACTCCCCCACGGATCGTCGACTCGCCCGGCGCCATCGCGCTGCCCCGCTCGGCCGTACGCGGTCGGCTGAGCTTCGAGCACGTGTCGTTCGCCTACCCGGGCGCGTCGGCGCCGCTGCTGCGGGACGTCGACCTGACCGTCGAGCCGGGCGAGACGCTCGCCCTGGTCGGCGCGACCGGCTGCGGCAAGAGCACGCTGCTCTCGCTGGTGCCGCGGCTGCACGACGTGACCGGCGGCCGGATCACCCTGGACGGGCACGACCTGCGGGAGTTGCGGCTCGACTCGCTGCGCCGGCTCGTCGGGGTGGCGTTCGAGGAGCCCATCCTCTTCTCCATGTCGGTCCGGGAGAACCTCGCCCTGGGCCGCCCGGACGCCGGTGAGGAGGAGATCCGGGCCGCGCTCGCGCTCGCCCAGGCCGACTTCGCCGACGACCTGCCGTGGGGGCTCGGCACCCGGGTCGGCGAGCAGGGGCTCTCCCTCTCCGGCGGGCAGCGGCAGCGACTGGCGCTGGCCCGCGCGGTGCTGGGCCGCCCCGCACTGCTGGTGCTCGACGACCCGCTCTCGGCACTCGACGTGCAGACCGAGGCGCTGGTGGAGGCGGCCCTGAAACGGGTGCTGCGCGACTGCACCGCGCTGCTCGTCGTACACCGGCCGTCGACCATCGCGCTGGCCGACCGGGTGGCGCTCATCGAGGACGGCCGCGTCACCGCGGTCGGCCGGCACTCCGAACTGCTCGCCACCGTCCCGGCGTACCGCGCCCTGCTCTCCGCCGATCCCCCGGACACCGCGCAGCCCGCCGCAACGGCGGCGGACGCCGGGAGACCGCCGACCGCGGACGCACCGCCCGGGAAGACCGCGCCACTTTCCGGTGGTACGCCGGACGGGAGCGGGTTGGTGCGGTCGTGACGATCAAGGTGGCCGGCCGGGGCGGCCGGTGGCGGCTGCGGGCCCGCCGGCCGCCCGCGCCGGCGGGCCTGCCACCCGCGGCGCGGGACTCCCCACCGCCCCGCGCCGACGCACCAGCCGAGGCGGCGGGGGCGGCGCCGCCCGGCAGCGGCGACACCGGACTGTCCCGGTGGCGCGGGCAGGCCACCGATCCGGACGCCGACCGCAGCCGCGCCGAGGAGAACACGCCGCAGGCGCTCGCCCGGCTCCGCGTGCGAAGTCGCGTGCTCCTGGCGGATCTGCTACGCCCGCACCGGGGTCGCCTCGCCGCGGCGGTGGCGCTGCTGCTCGCCCAGAACGGCGCCGCGATGGCCGGGCCGTACCTCGTCATGCTCGGTATCGACCGGGGCATCGCGCCCCTGCGGGCGGGCGACGCCCGGCCGCTGGTCGCCGTGGCCGGTGCGTTCGGGGCGGCGGCGCTGACCGAGTACGCGGCCCGCCGCGGCTTCCTCACCCTCTCGGCGCGGATCGGCCAGGCCGTCCTGCTCGACCTCCGCCAACGGGTGTACGGGCACTTCCTGCGCCTGTCGGTGGCCTTCCACGAGCGGTACACGTCCGGCCGGATGGTCTCCCGGCTCACCAGCGACCTGGACTCGATCGCCGAACTGGCCGACGGCGGCATCGACAGCCTCGTGCTCGCCGTGCTCTCCATCGTCTCCGTCGCCGCCGTCCTGCTCTGGCTCGACCTTCCGCTGGCCGCCGTGACGCTGCTCGCCTTCCCGTTCCTGTTCTGGCTGTCCCGCTGGTTCGCGCGGGCCTCGGCCGGGGCGTATCGGCGGACCCGCGAGGCGGTGGCCCTCGTCATCGTCCACTTCATCGAGTCGATGCACGGCATCCGGGCCGTCCAGGCGTACCGGCGCGAGCCGCGCAACCAGCGCATCTTCGCCGCGCTCAGCGACGAGTACCGCCGGTCGAGCCTGCGCACCTTCCGGCTGATCGCCACGTACTCACCGGGCATCAAGGTGATCGGCAACGTGACGGTGGCGGCGGTGCTCTGCTACGGCGGCTGGCGGGTGCTCGGCGGGCGGACCGAGATCGGGGTGCTCGCCGCGTTCCTGCTGTATCTCCGGCGATTCTTCGAGCCGATGCAGGAACTCAGCCAGTTCTACAACTCGTTGCAGTCCGCCACGGCGGCGTTGGAGAAGCTCGCCGGCGTGCTCGACGAGCGGCCGACCGTCGCCGAGCCGGCCACGCCGGTGCCGCTGCCGCACGGCCCCGGCCACGGCGAGCTGAGGTTCCGTACCGTCTCCTTCGGCTACCGTGCCGGCGCGGCCATCCTCACCGACCTGGAGCTGACCGTGCCCGCCGGGCAGACCGTCGCCCTGATCGGACCGACCGGCGCCGGCAAGTCGACGATCGCCAAGCTGGTCGCCCGGTTCTACGACCCGGTCGCCGGCACGGTAAGCCTGGCCGGCGTCGACCTCCGCGACGTGGCCGACGCCGACCTGCGCCGGGCCGTGGTCCTGGTGACCCAGGAGAACCACCTGTTCACCGGCACCGTGGAGGAGAACATCAGGTTCGGCCGCCCGGACGCCGACGACGCCGCCGTGCGGGCGGCCGCGCGGGCGGTCGGCGCGCACGACTTCATCGCCGCCCTTCCCGACGGGTACGCCACCCAGGTGCACCGGCGCGGCGGGCGGCTCTCCGCCGGGCAGCGGCAGCTGGTCGCGTTCGCCCGGGCCTTCCTGGCCGATCCGGCCGTACTGCTGCTCGACGAGGCGACCTCGTCGCTGGACGTGCCGACGGAGCGGCTCGTACAGCGGGCGCTCGGCACGATCCTGCGGGACCGGACGGCGCTGGTCATCGCGCACCGGCTCTCCACCGTGGAGATCGCCGACCGGGTGCTCGTGCTCGACGGGGGACGGATCGTCGAGGACGGCCCGCCCGATCAGCTCGCCGAAGCGGGCGGCCGGTACGCCGCCCTGCGCCGGCAGTGGCAGGACTCCCTCCGCTGACCGGGAGGGTTCACCAGCGGTCGACGTGCAGTACCTCGTCCAGCGGCTGCCGGATCGCCGGGCGGAAGTCCCCACCGGTGTACCAGGCGGTCGGGACCAACGCCGCCTGGCGTACCTCCTCGGGAAGGCCGAGCAGTTCGGCCACCTCCGCCTCGTACACCAGATGCAGGGTGGTCCAGGCGGTGCCGAGGCCACGCGCCCGCGCGGCGAGCATGTAGCTCCACACCGCCGGCAGCAACGATCCCCACAGCCCGGCCTGATTGCCGGCGGCGAGCTCACCGCCGCCGGACAACCGCAGGCACGGCACCAGCAACACCGGCACCTGCCCCATGCGGTCGCCGAGCCAGGCCACGCTCTCGGCCACCCGGCTCTGCACCGCCGCCCGCGCCGGGTCGTCCGCGAAGAGGCGGCCCGCCGAGGACTCCGAGTCGAGGTAGGCGCGCACCGCCCGCTGGTAGAGCAGACCGATCTCGGCCCGCAGCATCGGATCGGTCACCAGCACGAAGTGCCACCCCTGCCGGTTGGAGCCGCTGGGCGCCTGCAACGCGATCTCCAGGCACTCACGAACCAGCTCCATGGGCACCGGGCGGGTCAGGTCCAGCCGGCGACGGACCGTACGGGTGGTGGTGAGCAGCTCGTCGGGGCTCAGCGGATGCGTCGGCACGAATTGCATCGTGTCACGCCGTCAACCGCGTGGTCCGGCCGTTGGCGGCTGCCTACGATCGCAGGATGACTGATACGGCGAGTACGGCGCGCACCGGCGTCCCCGAGCGTCCGACCCTGGACGGCATCGAGGAGGCATGGGCGCGCCGCTGGCAGGAGGATGGCACGTACGCGTTCGACCGGGCGAAGCAGCGGGCGGACGTTTACTCCATCGACACACCACCCCCCACCGTATCGGGCGAGCTGCACATGGGGCACGTCTTCTCGTACACGCACACGGACACGATCGCCCGGTTCCAGCGGATGCGCGGCAAGGCCGTGTTCTACCCGATGGGCTGGGACGACAACGGCCTGCCCACCGAACGCCGGGCGCAGAACGTCTACGGCGTGTGGTGCGATCCCGAGCTGCCGTACGACCCGGCCTGGCGTCCACCGGCCACCCCGGTGACGGACGAGGCCCGGAAGAACCCGACCCCGATCTCGCGGCGCAACTTCATCGAACTCTGCGAACGGCTCACCGTCGCCGACGAGCAGGTCTTCGAGCGGCTGTGGCGGCGGCTCGGGCTGTCGGTGGACTGGTCGTTCACGTACACCACGATCGGTCGGATGGCGCGGGCCACCAGCCAGCGGGCGTTCCTGCGCAACCTGGCCCGCGGTGAGGCGTACCAGGCGGAGGCGCCGACGCTCTGGGACGTCGGCTTCGCCACCGCCGTGGCCCAGGCCGAGCTGGAGGACCGGGAGCGCCCCGGCGCCTACCACCGGCTGCGGTTCACCGGCCCGGGCGGGCGCGAGGTGCTGATCGACACGACCCGGCCGGAGTTGCTGCCGGCCTGCGTGGCCCTGGTCTGCCACCCGGACGACGAGCGGTACGCCGAGCTGGTGGGCGCCACCGTGCGCAGCCCGCTGTTCGGGGTCGAGGTGCCGGTGCACGCGCACCCGCTCGCCGACCCGGCCAAGGGCACCGGCATGGTGATGGTCTGCACGTTCGGCGACCTCACCGACGTGACCTGGTGGCGTGAGCTGCAACTCGACACCCGCGTGGTGATCGGGCGGGACGGCCGGCTGCTGCCGGAACCGCCGGCCGGCGTGCCGGCACAGCCGTACGCGGCGCTGGCCGGGCAGACCGTCAACGGCGCCCGCCGTGAAATCGTCGGGATGCTGGCCGACGCGGGTGACCTGGTCGGCGAGCCACGCCCCATCACCCATCCGGTGAAGTTCTACGAGCGGGGTGATCGGCCACTGGAGATCGTCTCCACGCGGCAGTGGTACCTGCGCAACGGCGGACGCGACCTGCAGCTGCGCGAGGAGCTGCTCGCCCGCGGCCGGGAGCTGCGCTGGGTGCCGGAGCACATGCGGCACCGCTACGAACACTGGGTGGGCGGGCTGACCGGCGACTGGCTGGTCAGCCGGCAGCGCTTCTTCGGCGTGCCGGTGCCGGTGTGGTACCGGCTCGACGACGCTGGCGAGCCGGACCGGTCCCAGCCTCTCACGCCGGACGAGTCCGCGCTGCCGGTTGACCCTTCGACCGACGCGCCGGCCGGATACGACGAGTCCCAGCGCGGCCGGCCCGGCGGTTTCGTCGGTGACCCGGACGTGCTGGACACCTGGGCCACCTCGTCCCTCAGCCCACAGATCATCGGCGGCTGGGAGACCGACCCGGACCTGTTCGACCGGGTCTTCCCGATGGACCTGCGACCGCAGGGGCACGACATCATCCGCACCTGGCTCTTCTCCACCATCGTCCGTTCGCATCTGGAGCACGGTGTGCTCCCGTGGCGGGACGCGGAACTGTCCGGCTGGATCCTCGACCCGGACCGGAAGAAGATGTCCAAGTCCAAGGGGAACGTGGTGACCCCGATGGCGTTGCTGGAGCAGAGCGGATCCGACGCGGTGCGGTACTGGGCGGCCAGCGGTAAGCCCGGCATGGACCTGGCGTTCGACCCGGCCCAGATCAAGATCGGCCGCCGGCTGGCGACCAAGGTGCTCAACGCGTCGAAGTTCGCCCTCGGACTGGGTGCCGGCGACGCGCTGCGCGCCGCCGCCACCGAGCCGCTGGACCGCGCCATGCTCGCCGAGCTCTCCGGAGTGGTCACCGCCGCGACGACCGCCCTCGAGGCGTACGACCACACCGCCGCGCTGCTGACGACCGAGTCGTTCTTCTGGCGCTTCTGCGACGACTACATCGAACTGGTCAAGGAGCGCGCCTACGGCTCCGGGCCGGGGGGCGACTCGGCCCGGGCGGCACTGGCCACCGCACTCTCGGTGCAGTTGCGGCTCTTCGCCCCGGTGTTGCCGTTCGTCACCGAGGAGGTCTGGTCGTGGTGGCGGTACGGCTCGGTGCACCGCGCGCCGTGGCCGACGACGTACGAGGTGGGCCGGGCGATCGAGGGCGAGGCGGATCCGGAGCTGCTCCGG
This sequence comes from Micromonospora sp. NPDC005367, assembly GCF_040606825.1. NCBI lineage: Bacteria > Bacillati > Actinomycetota > Actinomycetes > Micromonosporales > Micromonosporaceae > Micromonospora > Micromonospora sp. NPDC005367. Next base: position 281,628 of record NZ_JBEXFP010000001.1, read on the forward strand.
ATCGCCGGGGATGCGCTCAGCCAGGTGCGCCGGGCCAAGTCGGAGCGGAAGCTCTCGATGCGGGCCGAGGTGCCGCTCGCCGAGGCGCTCGGTCCGGCCGCCCTGCTGCAGAAACTCACCCTGGTCTCCGACGACCTACGGGCGGCGGGCCGGATCGCCAAGCTGGACCTTCTTCCCGACCGTGCGACGGAGCTGGTGATCGCCTCCGCCTTCTGAAGTCCCCTCCTTGCACTTGCCCGGAAAGAGTGGCGTCCGCGCACGGAAGGCCACTCTTTCCGGGGGCAAGGGGCACCTTGCCCGTGGGGTTGGATTACCAGGTGCGGAGGAAGCGGAGGCCCAGGAGGAAGGCGACTGCGGCCGGGCCGACCAGCAGGGTGATCGCCTGAAGCCGGTACGGCATGCGGTGCCGGGTCAACTCGGCCGCGTTGCCGAGCACGATCACCCCGGCCAGCATCAGGAACGCACCCCACCAGCCGGCGTCACCGAAGTCCACGAGGTGGACGCGGAGCAGCTGGAAGGTCGCGCCGAGCAGGGCCCCGGTCAGCGCGAGCAGCGCCACGGCCCGGTGCAGACCCCGGGCCAGTGGATGCGCCGGCCGCCACACGTAGGTACCGGCGACCGCCAGGCACGGCACCATGATCATGACAGGCCAGCCCCGGCCCATGACGCCGAACATGAGCAGCGCGCCGGTGGCGAAGACCAGCACACCGGCACAGCAGACCACGTAACCGGCGAACGCCCGCCCACCGCCCCGGGCCAGCAGCGGCCCGCCACACGCCGCGATGAGCGCGCCGGGGATCAGCACGAAAAGCGCCCACCAGTTGAAGTGCCCGCTGCTCCGGGCGAGCGTGGTGGTCACCGCCGCAGCCAACCCGGTGACCGCGAGGCTCACCAGCCAGTGCCGCCCGGTCTCCGTGCCCGGCCGCCCCGCCATCACCTGTCGCACTTCTGCGCTCACCGGTCCAGCCTCGCCGACCGGTCCGGCCCGGTCCATCCGGCCAGCCCTACCTTCGCAAGACCGGTGAGCAGGGGTCCCTGCCGCACGCGAAGCGTCGACAGGGACCCCTGTTCACCGAAACTTGGGTGTCAGCTGGTTTCGCCCGCCACGCTGAACGAGCGCAGCCGATCGATCGCCAGGACGGTGAAGCCGATGCTCACCAGCGCGGTCATCACCGCCGCCACCGGCACCGACACACTGGTCTCCAGCAGGCTGGTCGGCGCCAGCCGGTCGGCGAGGGCGATCACGTACTGCTGGATCGACAGGACCTTCGTGCCGCTCACGAAGTTGCCGAGCAGCCCCTCCCAGATCAGTACGTAGACCAGGCCGAGCAGCACCGGACGCCGGGTGATCAGGCTCAGCGCCAGGAACAGTGCCGAGTACGCCAGCGCGCCGAGGCACCCGGCCACGGCGAGCGCCAGACCGAGCCGTACCGAATGGGCCAGCACGCCCGCGACGTAGAGCGGCACGGCGAGGGTGGCCGCGGTGACCCCGGTCGCCACCGCGAGCTTCGGCAGCACGATCTGCCAGCGCGGAAGCGGCTTCGTGAGGATGTGCACTACGGTGCCGTCGTCGATCTCCGCGCCGAGCACGCCGGTGCCGACGATCAGCGCGACGACCGGCAGCACCACGGCCAACCCGAGCCCGACCAGCACCGGCGGCCCCCACTCGCCCGGGTCCACCCCGAGCGAGCGGGAGAGCACGGCGAGCAACACCAGCACGACGGGCAGTGGGAAGAGCATCAGGAACCGGCGGCGGCCGAAGAGGCCCCGGGCGGTGATCCAGGAAACGGTCGACATCTCAGGCCTCCACCAGGTAGGAGAAGACGCTCTCCAGGGACTCGTCCTCGGGCACCAGCTGCCGGACCCGGATGCTCTTCGCCAGGGCGATCCGGGGCAGCGCCCGGGTGAAGGCGCCGTAGTCGCCGGCCCGCACGGTCAGGCCGGTACGGCCCAGCTCGACCCCGGTGACGGAGGGCTCGGCCATCAGCGCGACGGCCAACGCCCGGTCGTCGGTGGAGTGCACCGCGAAGACGTGCGGCCGGTTGGTCATCAACCGGCGGATCGTGCGGAAGTCGCCGGAGGCGGCGAGGCGGCCGGCGACCATCACCTGGACGGTGCCGGAGACCTGCTCGACCTCTTCCAGGATGTGCGAGCTGAACAGGATGGTCCGGCCGGCGTCTCCGAGGCGGTGCAGCAGCTCCATCATGTGCAGCCGCTGGCGCGGGTCCATTCCGTTGAACGGCTCGTCGAGCAGCAGCACCTGCGGGTCGTGGACCAGTGCCGCGGCCACCCTCGTCCGCTGCCGCATGCCCTTGGAGTACGTGCCGATCCGCCGCTCCTGCGCGCCCTCCATCTCGACCAGCGCGATGGCCCGGCGGGCCGCCTCCTTCGGGTCGGGCAGCCGGTGCAGCTTCGCGCTGGCCAGCACGAACTCGTACGCGGTGAGGAACGTGTGCACCGCCTCCCGCTCGCTGACCAGACCGAGCCGGCGGTAGACGGCGGGGTTACGCCAGGTCGGCTCCCCGTCGAGCGCGACCGTGCCGCGGGACGGGGCCAGGAAACCGGCCATCATGTGCAGCAGGGTGGTCTTGCCCGCGCCGTTCGGACCGAGCAGCCCGGTGACGCCCGGGCCGAGGCGCATGGAGACGTCGTTGACGGCGACCACGTTGCCGTACCACCGGGAGACGCCGTGCAGGTTGAGGGTGGAGGTGGGGGTGGCCGGGGCCGCCGGCTCCGCGCTGATCGTGGTCATCGGGCGGCCACCTTCCGGTATCGCAGGAACAAGAGGGCGACGCAGGCGGCCACCAGCAGCACGGCGGCGGCCACGTAGACCGGTCCGAAGCCGCCGATTTGATTTCCGGCCTGCCCGCCGGGTATCAGCAGGTCACCAAGGGTGTATTGGCCGACGGCATGGACCAGGGCGGTGGGCGAGCCGAGCATCGCCAACTCGTTGACCGTACGGGACGGCATGATCGACAGGATGCCGACGATCGGGGCGGTCATCAGGAACACGGCCACGACGCCGCCGGCCGCGAAGGCTCGCTTGCCGGTGAGCGAGGCGATGAGCAGCCCGACCGAGGCGAAGACCACCGCCCACAGCACGGCGTAGAGCAGGCCGGGCAGCAGGTCGAGCAACTCGTCCCAGACACCGCTCATCCCGTCCTTGGTGGTGAACGCGGCACCCAGGAACATCACCAGCTGCGGTGCCCCGAGCAGCAGCCAGAGCGCGCTGCCCAGCGCGGCCAGCTTGGCCAGGGCGTAGTCCCCGCGGGGCAGCGGGCGGGAGAAGTAGAGCGGTAGCACGCCGCTGTGCAAATCGCGGGAGACCAGCTCGGGGGCGACCACCGCGACGAAGAAGATGACCAGCCAGCTCATGTTGTCGGCGAACTGGGCGTAGGTCATCACCACCTCGCCGATCTGGCTGCGCACCGCGGTGACGCCGGCGGCGACCAGGGTGACGATGCCGATCACCAGCCAGGGGAAGATCTTGGCCTTGGCGCTGCGTCCCAGGCCGAACGCGGTGCGCAGACCGTGCAGGTAGAGCGCGCCGAAGACTTGCCGGCGACCCAGCCGCGGACCGGTGTAGCGCTGGTAGCCGATGTCGTGGATGACGCCGGTCGGCTCAGACATGGCTGGGCTCCCTCGTGGCGAACAGCTCGGCCACCCGGTGCCGGCGCTGGTCGAGCCGGTGCAGCGGCAGGTCCAGCTCGGCGACCGCGCCGAGGATCAGATCGTAGGTGGCGTCGTCGGCGAGCGGTACGAGCAGCAGCCGTCCGTCCCGGGTCACCGGCAGCTGGAGCGCGGTCAACCGCGCGGCGAGGTCTTCGGTGCCCTCGCTGACCTCCACGGCGAGCACGTCGGTGCTCGACGTCATCGCCGAGATGTGGTCTGCCCGCAGCAACCGTCCGCCGTCGATGGCGACCAGCGTGTCGCAGATCCGTTCCACCTCGCCCAGCAGGTGGGAGCAGACCAGTACGGAGATGCCGAACTCCGTGCCGATCCGGTGCACGAGGGCCAGCATCCCGTCCCGTCCCGCCGGGTCGAGGCCGTTGGTCGGCTCGTCGAGCAGCAGCAGGTCGGGATCGTGCACCAGCGCCTGTGCGAGCTTGACCCGTTGCTTCATGCCGGTGGAGTAACCACCGACCGGCCGGTAGCGCTCCTCGTAGAGCCCGACGTGCCGCAGCGCCTCGGAGGCCCGCTCCCGGGCGACCGTACGCGGCAGGCCACTGATCCGTCCGAGATGGGTGACCAGTTCGGCGGCGGTGAGGTCCGGCGGGAGGGCGTCGTGTTCCGGCATGTATCCGACCCGGGCACGGACGGCCGCCGAGTCGGTGGTCGGGTCCAGGTCGAGCACCCGGACCCGGCCGCTGGTCGGGGTGAGCAGGCCGAGCAGGATCTTGATCAGGGTCGACTTGCCGGCGCCGTTGGCGCCGACCAACCCGATGATCCCCGGCTCGACCGCGACGGTGAGGTCGGCCAGTGCCGTGACCCCACCCCCGTAGGTCTTGGTCAGCGACTCCGTCGCGATCAGTGTCACGCCGACCAGCGTAGGCAGGACACGCTGGTCGTGGGGGGCGCCTCGCCCCCGGTCCTCCCCTGATCCTCGCCGGTTTGCCCCCTAAGGAAATCGGTCTCGAGGGAACCGCGCACACCGTCGGCCGGGCGGCCGTCGAGGTTCCCTCGTGGAGTGGCACCCTCGACCGATCGCGGGTCTGCTGCGAAACTGTGTGCCGATCAGCGAGTGGGGGTGTGATGAGCAACGGGTGGGTGCTGCCCGACGAGGTGCTCCGCGACGCGCCGGCGTACACGCCGCGCCCGGGGGAACTGGCCGACCTTGAGCTGCTGCTGACCGGGGCGTACGCCCCCCTCAGCGGCTTCATGACGCGCGCCGACCTGGTCTCCGTAAGCCGGCGTGCCCGGCTCGCCGACGACACCCCGTGGCAGGTCCCGGTGACCCTCCAGGTGCCGGCGGCACTCGCCCAGGGGCTCGATCCACGTGATCCGGCGCGCCGGGCACTGGTGCTCACCGACGGCGAGGGCGCCCCGGTGGCGGCGCTGGAGGTGGCCGACACGTGGCCGGTTCGCGACGGGGTCGCCGGCGTCGGCGGCCCCCTGCGCCGCCTGGGCGACGGCGGTCACGGGCCGTTCCAGCGGCTGCGCCGCGCCCCGGAGGAGGTACGCGCGTTGCTGCCTCCCGGCCGGGTGCTCGGGGTGATCGCCGACCGGCCGCTGCACCGCCCGCAGCTCGCCCAGATCGCGCACGCCGCCCGCACCCTCGGCGCGCATCTGCTCGTCCTGATCCCGGTCGGCGAGGACGGGGTCGGCGGGCTGCCACCCGAGTCGCTGGTGCGCGCCGTGTTCGCCGCCCGCGACCGGATGCCGCCGGCCACCCTCGTCGCCGTGCCGCTCTCCCGCCGCCGCGACGAGATCAGCGAGGCGCTGCTGCGGGCCAGGGTGTCGGCCGCGTACGGGGTGACCCATCTGCTCTCCACCGGCGACATGCTTCCCGGGGCCGGGCTGCGGGTGCTGGTGCCACGTGAGCTGGCCTACGACAGCCGGGACGGGCAGTGGCGCTGGCGGGAGGACATCCCGCCGCGCAACCGGCGGCTGGCGTTGACCCAGGCGGAGATCGACGACCTGCTGGACCGGGGCTTCCCGCTGCCTGAGTGGCACACCCCGCCCGCGGTCGCCCGAGAGCTGGCCCGGGCCCGTCCGCCGCGCCGGTACCGCGGGCTGGTGGTCTTCCTGACCGGGCTGTCCGGCTCGGGCAAGTCGACCATCGCCCGGGGCCTCTCGGACGCGCTGCGCGAGGGCGGTGAGCGGACGGTCACCCTGCTCGACGGTGACGTGGTGCGCCGGGAACTCTCCGCGGGGCTCGGGTTCACCAAGGCCGACCGGGACCTGAACGTACGCCGGATCGGCTGGGTCGCCGCCGAGATCGCCCGGCACCGGGGGGTCGCCATCTGCTGCCCGATCGCGCCGTACGCGGCGGCCCGGGCGACTGCCCGGGAGATGGCGCTGGCCGCTGGGGCGGGGTTCGTGCTGGTGCACGTCGCCACTCCGTTGGAGGTCTGCGAGCAGCGTGACCGCAAGGGTTTGTACGCGCGGGCCCGCGCCGGCCTGGTCACCGGCATGACCGGCGTCGACGACCCGTACGAGGAGCCGACCGACGCCGACCTGGTGCTGGACACCAGCGATCTGCCCGTGGACGAGGCGGTCCAGGCGGTGCTGCACCACCTCACCGAGAGCGGCTGGGTCGAGCCCAAGCATCCGCCGCTCTGAGCGCCGGGCATTCGGCGCGGGCAGCGCCCCGGTTGGGCGGTACCGGTCGGTGAGTTGCCGGCCGCGCGGCGGGTGGCCGGGCCGGGCCTGACCAGGCTCAGCCGCGCGGCCGTGATCGCGCGCTCGGCCGACGGCTGGTCGCTCCGGGCCGCCGCCGGACCCACCCCGCTCCTTTCACCGGCTCCGGCCACGCGCTAATGTTCATTCTTGTTGGAACGCGTTTGACCACGTGAGAGTACGTGAGCGGCCGGGAGGTGCGGCGGATGCTGGCGCAGCAGCGGCAGGCGACGATTCTGGAGCGGGTCCGCGCGGCGGGCGGCGTACGGGTCAGCGAGCTGGCCGCCGAGTTCGGCGTCTCGGACATGACGATCCGGCGTGACCTGGAGACGCTGCACGAGCGCGGTCTGCTGGCCAAGGTGCACGGCGGGGCCACGCTGGCCGGGCCGGGGTCGACCGACGAACCCGGGTTCCGGGCGAAGTCGGTGCGGCAACCGGCCGAGAAGGCGGCCATCGCCGGCCGGGCGGCGCAACTGGTCCGACCGGGCGCGGCGGTCGCGCTCTCCGCCGGCACCACCACCGCCGAGCTCGCCCGCCGCCTGGTGGACGTGCCCGGGCTGACGGTGGTGACCAACTCGCTCCCGGTGGCCGAGATCATGCACGCGGGTGGGCGGCCGGACCAGACGGTGGTGCTCACCGGCGGGGTGCGGACGCCGTCCGACGCCCTGGTCGGGCCGCTGGCCGTCGGGGCGATCCGATCGCTGCACCTGGACCTGCTCTTCCTCGGCGTCCACGGGATCAGCGAGCGGGCCGGGTTCACCACGCCCAACCTCATGGAGGCGGAGACCGACCGCGCCCTGGTCGCGGCGGCCGACCGGCTGGTGGTGCTCGCCGACCACTCCAAGTGGGGCACCGTCGGCATCTCCTCGATCGTCGAGCTGTCGGCCGCGCACGTGCTGATCAGCGACGCCGGGCTGCCGATTGAGGCACGACGGATCCTCGGCGAACGCGTGGGCGAACTGGTGATGGTGTCGCCGACGGGCGCGCCGACGAATGGAGGGGCGGCGGAGTGAAGCGCACCGAGGTCCGGCTGGCCGACGGCCGGGAACTGATCTACTTCGACGAGCGGGACGACGCCGTCCGTGACCAGCCGGACCGGCGAGAGCTACCGCCTCCGCCGCACGCGTCGCAGTTGCGCTACGACCCGCTGACCGACGAGTGGGTGGCGGTCGCCGTGCACCGGCAGACCCGTACCTTCCTGCCGCCGGCCGACGAGTGCCCCCTCGACCCGTCGGTGGGTGACCGGCTCACCGAGATCCCGGCGTCGGACTACGACGTGGTGGTCTTCGAGAACCGGTTCCCGTCGCTGAGCAGCCGGGTCGCCGACGCGCCCGGGGAGATCACCCCGTTCACCCCGTTCCGGCCGGGGCTCGGTCGTTGCGAGGTCGTCTGCTTCACCTCCGACCACAACGCCTCGTTCGCGAGGCTCTCCCCCACCCGGGTCCGGACGGTGATCGACGCGCTCGCCGACCGCACCGTGGTTCTGAGCGAGCTTCCCGGGGTGGAGCAGGTGTTCTGCTTCGAGAATCGGGGTGTGGAGATCGGCGTGACGCTGCACCACCCGCACGGCCAGATCTACGCGTACCCCTTCGTCACGCCGCGGACCCGGACGATGCTCGCCGCCGCGCGCCGGCACGCCGAGCGCACCGGCGGCAACCTTTACGCCGACGTGCTCGCCGCCGAGCGGGCCGCCGGCGAGCGGGTGGTCCTGGCCAACGAACACTGGACGGCGTACGTCCCGGCGGCCGCCCGTTGGCCGTTCGAGGTGCACGTGGCCCCGAACCGGCCGGTGCCGGACATCCCGGCGCTGGACGACGCGGAGCGGGACGCCTTCGGGCCGCTCTACCTGGACCTGCTGCGCCGGTTCGACGGGCTCTTCGACATGCCCATGCCCTACATCGCGGCGTGGCACCAGGCGCCGGTACGGATCGACCGCGAGCTGGGCCACCTGCACCTGCAGCTGTTCAGCATCCGCAGGGCGAAGGACAAGCTGAAGTACCTGGCCGGCTCGGAGTCGGCCATGGGCGCCTTCATCAATGACATCGCACCGGAACGCGCCGCCGAACTCCTCCGCGCCGCCTGACCGGGGCCGCTCCATCCGGGGACAGGCGGGGAAACCCTCGGAACAGGGCGCGGGGGGCCCGGGACAGGGCCCCCCGCAGGGAAGGGACGGCTGGCTGTGCACGACAGCCGGGAAGGCTGGCTGATTGGCACTCGTGCCGCGCGGTCACCGCGGCCAACCCTCCTGGACGCGACTGGCATCTCGTCCACCTTGGTCAACGAGGCGCGCCGAGTCGAGTGACGGAAAAATAATCCGTCCGGCACGACGAAGCCCGCCGGCACGATGCCGGCGGGCTTCGTCGTTGCTGGTGGCGATCAGACAGCCAGCTTGCGGGCCAGGTTCTCGTCGAGCGCGTTCATGAACTCGTCGGTGGTCAGCCATGGGGCGTCGCGCGAGATCAGCAGCGCGAGGTCCTTGGTCATCTGGCCGCCCTCGACGGTGTCGACGATGACCTGCTCCAGGGTGTTGGCGAACTCGGTGACCGCCGGGGTGCCGTCCAGCTTGCCCCGGTGGGCCAGGCCCCGGGTCCAGGCGTAGATCGAGGCGATCGGGTTGGTCGAGGTCTTCTCACCCTTCTGCCACTGCCGGTAGTGCCGGGTGACCGTGCCGTGCGCGGCCTCGGCCTCGACGGTGCGGCCATCCGGGGAGAGCAGGACGGAGGTCATCAGACCCAGCGAGCCGAAGCCCTGCGCGACGGTGTCGGACTGCACGTCACCGTCGTAGTTCTTGCAGGCCCAGACGTAGCCGCCCTCCCACTTCAGCGCGGCGGCGACCATGTCGTCGATCAGCCGGTGCTCGTAGGTGAGGCCGGCGGCGTCGAACTCCGCCTTGAACTCGTTCTCGAACACCTCGGCGAAGATGTCCTTGAACCGGCCGTCGTACGCCTTCAGGATGGTGTTCTTCGTTGACAGGTAGACCGGGTACCCGCGGTCCAGGCCGTACCGGAACGAGGCCCGGGCGAAGTCCCGGATCGACTCGTCGAAGTTGTACATGCCCATGGCGATGCCGCCGCCGGAGAAGTTGGCGACCTCCATCTCCACCGGCGCGGAGCCGTCGGACGGGGTGTAGGTGACGGTCACCTTGCCGGGGCCGGGCACCACGAAGTCGGTGGCCTTGTACTGGTCACCGTGGGCGTGCCGGCCGATGATGATCGGCTTGGTCCAGCCGGGGACCAGCCGCGGCACGTTGGACATGATGATCGGCTCACGGAAGACGACGCCGCCGAGGATGTTGCGGATGGTGCCGTTCGGCGAACGCCACATCTTCTTGAGGCCGAACTCCTCCACCCGGGCCTCGTCCGGGGTGATCGTCGCGCACTTGACGCCGACGCCGTGCTCCTTGATGGCGTTGGCGGCGTCGACGGTGACCTGGTCGTCGGTCTCGTCGCGGTGCTGGATCGACAGGTCGTAGTAGTGCAGGTCGACGTCGAGGTAGGGCAGGATCAGCTGCTCACGGATCTGCTTCCAGATGATCCGCGTCATCTCGTCGCCGTCGAGCTCAACGACCGGGTTGTTTACCTTGATCTTCGCCATCGGCCGGCGCTCCTCTCGGGGGACACGTGCTCAAGCAGTACGAGCGTACTGGAAACTGGCCGGCACCCCCCAGCCGGCCTCGGCGGCAGGGAAATCGGGGCGGCCGGCGCGGAAGATCACTGGCATCATCGCCGGATGCCACTGAGCCGTACCCACGGGTCTATCACGGTCACCGCGATCACCGACGGCGAGGGGCCGTTCTTCGCGCCCCGCACGGAGGCGTTCCCGGCCGCCACCGCCGAGCAGTGGCGGGAGGCCGACCGCCGGGACCCGGCCGCGGTGACCGCCGACGGACGGTGGTGGCTGCACTTCCGCTGCTTCGCGATCCGGGCCGGCGACGGGCGGACAACCCTGGTCGACGCCGGCATCGGGCCGGCCGACTCACCGGCCGCGAGCTGGGCGCCGGTGCCGGGTCGGCTCCCCGCCGAACTGGCCGCCGCCGGTATCGATTCGGCCGACGTACGGACCGTCGTGCTCACCCACCTGCACACCGACCACGTCGGCTGGGCGGTCACCGGGTCACCCGGCACGCCGTACTTCCAAAACGCCACGTACCTGCTCCAGCGTGCCGAGGTAGCCGCCGTCGACCGGGTCAACCCGGAGCTGCGGGCCGGGCTGATCGCGCCGTTGCGCGCCGCCGGCCAGCTGCGGGAGGTCGACGGCGAGAGCACCATCGGGCCCGGCGTACGACTGCTCCCGACGCCCGGGCACACCCCTGGGCACCAGTGCGTGCTGGTGGAGGCGGACGAGTCACGGCTGCTGCTCACCGGCGACCTGCTGGTGCACGCCGTGCAGCTGGTCGCTCCCGAACTCGGGTACGCCCACGAGGAGGACCCGGCGACGGCCCGCGCGTCCCGCACAAACCTGCTGCGCACCCTGGCCGAGGCCGGCCCCACGATCCTGGCCACCCCCCACCTGTCCGCCCCCTTCCACCTCCACCCCTGACGCCTTCCCCGGCTCACCCACTCGCCGTCGCCCGGGTGAGCCGGGGGTGGGGGTGGGATGGCAGGAGGGGCGCGCCGTACGCGGCGCGCCCCTCCTTCGGTGGTGCTCAGGTCACATGTTGGCGACGTCGGCCTGCTTGGCGCGGACGGCCTCGGCGGCCTCCTTGAGGCTGTTGAGCTCGTCGGCGTCGAGGTCGGTCTCGACGACCCGCTTCACACCCTCGGCGCCGATCTGCGCCTCGACGCCCAGGTAGACGCCCGAGATGCCGTACTCGCCGTCGACCCAGGCGCAGACCGGCATGATCTCGCCGGAGTCCTCGGCGACCGCCTTCGCCATCTTGGCCGCGGCGGCGGAGGGGGCGTAGTACGCGGACCCGGTCTTCAGCAGCGCGACGACCTCGGCGCCACCGTTGCGGGTCTTGACCACGAGCTCCTCGATCTGCCCGTCGGGCATGACCTCGCGCAGCGGCTTGCCGTTGACGGTGCTCTTCGAGGGCACCGGCACCATGGTGTCGCCGTGCGAGCCGAGGGTGAGGGTCTTGACCGACTTCACCGGTACGTTCAGCGCCTCGGCCACGAAGTTGGTGAACCGGGCGGTGTCGAGCATGCCGGCCTGACCGAGCACCCGGTTCTTCGGGAACTGGGTGGCGAGCTGGGCCAGGGCGGTCATCTCGTCGAGGGGGTTGGAGACCACGATGACGACGGCGTTCGGGGCGTACTTGGCGACGTTCTCGGAGACCTGGCGGACGATCTTGGCGTTCGTCTCCAGCAGATCCATCCGGCTCATGCCCGGCTTGCGGGGCAGACCCGCGGTGATGACGACGACGTCGGAGCCCTCGATGGCCTCGTAGCCCTCGCCGTTCGGGCCGGTGGTGGCGCCGACGACCTTGGTCTCGAAGCCTTCGACCGGGCGCGACTGGTTGAGGTCCAGCGCGAGGCCCGCCGGCTTGCCCTCCACGATGTCGGTGATCACAACGGTGTCGAAGACGTCGTACTCGGCCAGGCGCTGTGCGGTGGTGGAGCCGTAGAAGCCGGCCCCGACGACAGTGACCTTCTTACCCATGGTCGTCCCACTCCCTGATACCAGTCGGTTTTCCGGACCGTATCAGTCATCCTGGCACCGATCCGGCCAGGGGCGGACGGTTATGACGCCGTTGGCCTGGAAGGGGGCCCCTATCCGGAATCCGCCGGCGGAGCGGGTCAGCCCTGCTCGGCGCGCTCGACCACGTTGGTGAGCAGCATGGCCCGCGTCATCGGCCCGACCCCGCCCGGCATCGGCACCAGAGCGCCGGCCACCTCCACCACTGCCGAGTCCACGTCGCCGGTGTAGCGGCCCTTGCCGTCCGGACCGACCACCCGGGTGATGCCGACGTCGACCACCACCGCGCCCGGCGTGACCATGTCGGCGGTGAGCAGGCCCGGAACGCCGGCCGCCACGATGACGATGTCGGCGGCCCGGGTGTGCGAGGCCAGGTCGAGCGTGCCCGTGTGGCACAGCGTCACTGTCGCGTTCTCGCTGCGCCGGGTCAACAGCAGGCCGAGCGGACGACCGACGGTGTTACCGCGACCGACCACCACGACCTTGGCGCCGCTCAGCGCGACGTCGTGCCGGCGGAGCAGCTCGACGATGCCGCGCGGGGTGCAGGGCAGCGGGCCCGGGTAGCCGAGCACCAGCCGCCCGAGGTTGACCGGGTGCAGGCCGTCGGCGTCCTTCGCCGGGTCGATCAGCTCCAGCACGCGTTGGGTGTCGAGGTGGCCGGGAAGCGGCAGCTGGACGATGTAGCCGTGGCAGGCCGGATCGGCGTTCAGTTCGGCGAGCACCTGCTCGACCTGAGCCTGCGTGGCGTCGGCCGGTAGCTCTCGCCGGATCGAGGCGATGCCCACCTCGGCGCAGTCGCGGTGCTTGCCGTTGACGTACGCCTGCGATCCGGGATCGGACCCGACGAGGACCGTCCCGAGCCCCGGGGTGATCCCTCGTTCGGCCAGAGCCTTGACCCGCGTCCGCAGCTCGTCCTTGATTTCCGCCGCGGTCGCCTTGCCGTCCAGAAGCGTCGCCGTCACGTGCAGATCGTCTCACGGCCGACGCCCTCCGGTTACGACGACCCGACGACCGCCGCGACCGGCGGGCTGCCTCCGCTCCGTCCATTGGTAACCGTGTGTGACATGAATTGCGTCACTCTTCGTATCCGTTGTGTTCTGCGTCACGCCACCTCCGGACGGTTAGGTGGCTTAGGCAACAATCTGGGCACCGGGTTCGCGATTCGCCCATTCAGCCAACAAACCGGACAGCCACTGCCCTGCGCCAGGCTCAAAAGCGCTCGTCAGAGCCAAATTGACCAAGGTGCGCCTAACAACACCGCCACCCCCGAACAGAAGTCGTCCAACCGCCTCGTTATCAGGTTGTGATCAAGTCGTTGCCGAAGTCCCGTGAACGGCCTACCGTTGCCGCTCGTTGCGCAGCGTTACCCAGCGTCGGGCTCGACTGCGCAGTGTGAGGAGATGAGGAGGCTTCATGCGAGTTCGTAGGCTCGCTGCCTGGACCGCCCTCCCGCTCGCTGTGACGCTGGGCCTTGCGGCCTGCGGCAGCGGTGGCGACGGCGGTTCCGGCGGCAGTGGTTCCGACACCGTCAGCATTCAGATCGCCGAGCCGCAGCACCTGGTCCCGACCAACACCACCGAGACGGCCGGCAACCAGGTGATCTCCGGCTTGTTCAGCCCGCTCGTCGACTACGACGCGCAGAACAAGCCCGTCGAGGTCGCCGCCGAGTCGGTCACGTCGACCGACAACAAGGTCTGGACGATCAAGCTCAAGGACGGCTTCACCTTCCACAACGGTGAGAAGGTCAAGTCCGACAACTACATCAACGCCTGGAACTACGGCGCCTACGCGCCGAACGGCCAGGGCGGCAGCTACTTCTTCGAGAAGATCGCCGGCTACGAGGACCTCCAGGGCAAGCAGCCGAAGGCCAAGACCCTGTCCGGCCTGAAGAAGCTGGACGACCTGACCTTCCAGGTGACCCTGGGCTCGCCGTACATCGACTTCAAGACGATGCTCGGCTACAACGCGTTCTACCCGCTGCCGGACGCCGCGTTCTCCGCGCCCGGCGTGCTGAAGAGCGACTACGAGCAGGCGCCGATCGGCCAGGGCCCGTTCAAGATGAAGGGCACCTGGCAGCACGACAGCAAGATCGACATCGAGCGCTACGACGCCTACCCGCTCGACAAGCCGAAGGCCAAGAACATCGAGTTCCGGATCTACCAGCAGCTCACCGCGGCGTACGCGGACCTGCTGGCGGACAACCTGGACGTGCTCCCGACGATCCCGACGGAGAACCTGAGCACCGCGCAGACCGACCTCGGCGACCGGTACCAGACCAGCCCGATGTCGTCCTTCCAGTTCCTGGCCTTCCCGACGTTCGACAAGGACTTCGCGAACCCGGACGTGCGCAAGGCGATCTCGATGGCGATCGACCGGGACGAGATCACGAAGTCGATCTTCAAGAACTCGCAGGCTTCCGCTCGTTCGTTCGTCTCGCCGGTGCTGCCGGGCTACCGGGAGAACACCGCGGGTGCGGCCGGTGAGTTCAACCCGACCGAGGCCAAGAAGCTCTACCAGGCCGCCGGCGGCCCGTCGAAGATCGTCATCTCCTACAACGGCGACGGCGGTCACAAGGACTGGGTCGACGCCACGGCGAACCAGCTCAAGGCCAACCTGGGCGTCGATGTCGTCGGCTCCGCCGAGCCGAAGTTCGCGGACCTGCTGAACAAGGTCGAGAAGAAGCAGCCGGTGGGCATGTTCCGGCTGGGCTGGGTCATGGACTACCCGTCCATGGAGGACTACCTCGGCCCGCTGTACACCACCAACGGCTCGTCGAACTACTACGGCTACAGCAACCCGGAGTTCGACCGGCTGGTCAAGGAGGGCTCCGCGGCGCCCACCCAGGACGAGGCGATCAAGAAGTACCAGCAGGCCGAGGACATCCTGGCCAAGGACATGCCGGTGATCCCGCTCCGCTTCGGCGAGAACGTGTTCGGGCACTCGTCCAAGGTCAAGAACGTCGAGATGGACCTGTTCCAGCGCGTCAACCTGGTAAAGGTCGAGGCGGCCAGCTGAGCTGACCGCGGCTTGGGCCACCCGGGGAAACCCGGGTGGCCCGGGCACATCCGAACCGGCCTGGTCGCTCGGCGTCCGGGCCGGTTCCGGCGCCGGCCCGGACGGGCCGAGGACCGGGGTCGCAGGCGTTTCCGGTTCGACCAGAGATGTCGTCTCGCGACCCTTTCGCATTTTTCCGGAGAGACTGGAAAGTATGTTCCGCTACATCCTGCGGCGCCTCCTACAGATGGTCCTGGCCTTCCTCGGGACCACGCTGATCGTCTACGCGCTGATGTTCGCCGGCCAGGGCGACCCGATCCAGGCACTTGCCGGCGAGCGACCGGTGACGGCCGCTCAGCGGGCATACCTGACGGAGAAGTACCACCTCGACGCGACCGGTATCGGCGGCTTCTTCTACCGCTACTTCGACTACGTCAAGAGCCTGCTCCAGGGCGACCTGGGCCAGTCGCTGACCGGCCGGCAGATCGGTGACATCCTCCAGCAGGCCTGGCCGGTCACCGTGAAGCTCGCCCTCATCGCGCTCGCGGTCGCGGTGATCTTCGGCGTCACCGCCGGCGTGATCGCCGGCATCCGCCGCGCCGGTATCTTCGACAACTCCACGCTGGTACTGACGCTGCTGGTGCTCGGTATCCCGACCATCGTGCTGGCCCCCCTCGCCCAGTACTTCCTGGGCGTCAAGTGGCAGCTCTTCCCACCCACCGCCGGCGCGGAACCCGACTTCTACGCGCTGCTGCTGCCCGGCATCGTGCTCGGCTCGCTCTCACTGGCCACCGCGCTGCGGCTCACCCGCACATCGGTGGCGGAGAACCTGCGGGCCGACTACGTCCGCACCGCGCGGTCGAAGGGCCTGCTGAAGCGGCGCATCGTCAGCGTCCATGTGCTGCGCAACTCGCTCATCCCGGTGGTGACCTTCCTCGGTGTCGAGCTGGGCAACCTGATGAGCGGCGCGATCATCACGGAGGGCGTGTTCAACATCCCCGGTGTGGGCTTCAACCTCTTCCGCGGCATCCGCACGGAGGACGGCCCCCTGGTGGTGGGCATCGTCAGCGTGCTCGTCGTGGTCTACCTGGTCTCGAACCTGCTGGTGGATGTCCTGTACGCCGTACTCGACCCGAGGATCCGCTATGAGTGAGCGCAGCGAACGAATCATCAGCGCAGTGTTCCGCGGCTCGGCACGCCCCGGAGCCCAGCGAGAGGGTGCGCCGACAGGGCGCGGCGAACGAATCATCAGCGCAGCGTGCTTGGGCGCTCATGCCGGCACAGAGCGGAGCGAGGTGCAGGCATGAGTGATTTCGAAACGGTGGCGGCCAGCGAGAACCAGGCCGCTCGGCGTGGACCCTCCGGCGAGCCCGGCACGCCGAACCAGGTCGGTCAGCAGAAGGTGCGCAGCCTCGCCGGCGACGCGTGGCGTGACCTGCGCCGCAACCCGATCTTCTGGTTGTCGCTCCTCCTGGTCACGATCGTCAGCCTGATGGCGATCGTTCCGGGTCTGTTCACCCCGAACGACCCGCAGGACTGCATGTTGTCCCGGCAGAACGCCGGCCCGTCCGGTGGCGCGATCTTCGGGTACGACTTCCAGGGCTGCGACACGTTCTCCCGGGCGGTCTACGGCTCGCGGGCCTCGCTGCTGGTGGGGGCGCTCTCCGCGCTGGTCACCGGAGTGATCGCCCTGCTCATCGGCATGCTCGCCGGCTACTTCGGCCGCTGGGTCGACGCGGTGCTGTCCCGGCTGATCGACATCGTGCTCGGTATTCCGCTGCTGCTGGCCGCGATCGTGCTGCTCAAGCGGGTCGGCAGTGACAACTCGAACGCACGGATCTTCGCCGTCATCTTCGTGCTGGCCGTCCTTGGCTGGACCACGGCGGCCCGGGTGGTCCGCTCCTCGGTGATCACCGCCAAGGAGCAGGACTACGTTGCCGCGGCCCGGATGCTCGGCGCCGGTCACGGCCGGATCATGTTGCGGCACATCCTGCCGAACTCACTGGCCCCGGCCATCGTGGTGCTGACCATCGCGCTCGGCTCGTTCATCGCCGCCGAGGCCACGCTCTCGTTCCTGGGCATCGGCCTGAAGGCGCCGACGATCTCCTGGGGCCAGGACATCGACACCGGCCGCATCCACATGCGGGAGTCGGCGACCCCGCTGCTCGTCCCCTCGGCGTTCCTCGCGCTGACCGTGCTGGCCTTCATCATGCTCGGCGACGCGATCCGTGACGCCTTCGACCCGAAGCTGCGGTGAGTTCATGCGAGCGCGAGAAGTGAGCGAAGCGAGCCCCGCAGTCGCGAGCGGAAAGGCAGATCAGTCATGACCGACGCCGTCACCCAACCCACGCCCGCCTCCGCGACACCCGAGGGCGGCCACCTGCTCGAGGTCCGGGACCTGCACGTCGAGTTCCGCACCCAAGAGGGCGTGGCCAAGGTGATCAGGGGGGTGTCGTACCACCTCGATGCCGGGGAGACGCTCGCCGTGCTCGGCGAGTCCGGCTCCGGCAAGTCGGTGACCGCCCAGGCGATCATGGGCATCCTGGACACCCCGCCCGCGCACATCCGCTCCGGCCAGATCCTGTACCAGGGACGTGACCTGCTCACCCAGCCCGAGGGCCAGCGGCGGCAGGTACGCGGCAAGGAGATCGCAATGATCTTCCAGGACGCGCTCTCCGCGCTGAACCCGGTGTTCCCGGTCGGCTGGCAGATCGGCGAGACGCTGCGCACCCGCGAAGGGATGTCCCGGGCGGACGCCCGCCGCCGGGCCATCGAGCTGATGGACCTGGTGAAGATTCCGGCCGCCGAGCGGCGGATCGGCGACTACCCGCACCAGTTCTCCGGCGGTATGCGGCAGCGCGTCATGATCGCGATGGCGCTGGCGCTCAACCCGAAGGTGCTGATCGCCGACGAGCCGACGACGGCGCTGGACGTGACGGTGCAGGCCCAGATCATGGACCTCCTCGCCGACCTGCGCCAGGACCTCGGCATGGCGATGATCCTGATCACCCACGACCTGGGTGTGGTCGCCGGCGTCGCCGACCGGATCGCGGTCATGTACGCCGGCCGCATCGTCGAGCACGCCGACGTCCAATCGCTCTACCGGGCGCCGGCGCACCCGTACACCAAGGGGTTGCTGGAGTCGATCCCGCGCCTGGACGTCAAGGGCCAGAAGCTCGCGACGATCAAGGGGCTCCCGCCGAACCTGATGCGGATCCCGTCCGGCTGCCCGTTCCACCCCCGGTGCCCGTACGTGCAGCAGGTCTGCCTGGACGTGGTGCCGAACAGCCTGGTCCTCGGCGACGGCCGAACCAGCGAATGCCACTTCGCGCAGGAGGTGCTTGATGACAGCGCCCGCTAGCTCCACCAAGGTCCGCGGCGAGACCATCCTCTCCGTCGACAACCTGACGAAGCACTTCCCGATCACGCAGGGCGTGCTGTTCAAGAAGCAGGTCGGCGCGGTCAAGGCCGTGGACGGGGTGAGCTTCGAGCTGCGCCGGGGCGAGACCCTCGGCATCGTGGGCGAGTCCGGCTGCGGAAAGTCGACGCTCGCCCGGATGCTGATGCGGCTGGAGACGCCGACCTCGGGCAAGGCCACCCTGGAGGGGCAGGACCTGTTCAAGGCCTCCGGCAGCGAGCTGCGCCGGCTGCGACGCAACATGCAGATGGTCATGCAGGACCCGTACACCTCGCTCAACCCGCGGATGACGGTCGGCGACATCATCGGTGAGCCGTTCGAGATCCACAAGGACGCGGCGCCGAAGGGTAGCAAGCGCAAGCGGGTGCAGGAGCTGCTCGACCTGGTCGGGCTCAACCCGGAGCACCTCAACCGGTACCCGCACCAGTTCTCCGGCGGCCAGCGGCAGCGCATCGGCATCGCCCGTGCCCTCGCGCTGCACCCGGAGGTCATCGTCTGCGACGAACCGGTGTCGGCCCTGGACGTCTCCATCCAGGCCCAGGTGATCAACCTCCTGGAGCAGCTCCAGGACGAACTCGGGCTCTCGTACATCTTCATCGCGCACGACCTGTCGGTGGTCCGGCACATCGCGGACCGGGTCGGCGTCATGTACCTCGGCAAGATCGTGGAGATCGGCACCGAGGACGAGATCTACGAGCGGGCCACGCACCCCTACACCCAGGCGCTGCTCTCCGCCGTGCCGGTGCCGGACCCGGAGGTACGCCACGAGCGGAACATCATCCGCCTGACCGGCGACGTACCCTCCCCGGCCGACCCGCCGTCGGGCTGCCGGTTCCGTACCCGGTGCTGGAAGGCGCAGGACATCTGCGCCCGGGAGGAGCCGCTCACGGTCCCGCGTGCCGCCGACCCGCACCCCTCGGCCTGCCACTTCGCCGAGCTGCGTCCGACGGTCGCCTGACCCGCGTACGTTCGCGCCCCGCGTTCCACGAACCTCTCCGGTCGTGGGACGCGGGGCGCACTGTTTCCCCAGCGGAGCCGCAGCGCCGGTAGGACAGCTCACGGCGAGCCACCGCCCGCACGACCGGCCTGCCCAGGCCCGGCTGCCGCGACCGGGCCGGCCGGCGAGGCAGCCGACCCGGATCGCGGTCGAGTTCTCAGTGGAAGAAGTGACGGGTTCCGGTCAGGTACATGGTCACGCCGGCCTCCTTGGCGGCGGCGACGACCTCCTCGTCGCGGATCGACCCGCCCGGCTGAACGATGGCCCGTACGCCGGCCTCGATGAGGATCTTCGGGCCGTCGGCGAACGGGAAGAACGCGTCGGAGGCACAAACCGAACCATCGGCCCGGTCGGCACCGGCCCGACGGACCGCGAGCTGAGCCGAGTCGACGCGGTTCACCTGGCCCATGCCGACGCCCACGGTCGCACCGTCCTTCGCCAGCAGGATCGCGTTGCTCTTCACGGCACGGACCGCCCGCCAGGCGAAGACGAGATCGCGCAGCGTCTCCTCGTCGGCCGGGTCGCCGGCCGCGAGCTGCCAGGTGGCCGGGTCGTCGCCCGCCGCGTCGATCCGGTCCGCCAGCTGCACCAGCACGCCACCGCTGACCTGCCGCCACTCCGCCGCCGCCGGGTTCCACGCCGGAGCGCGCAGCAGACGGATGTTCTTCTTCGCCTGGAGGATCTCGACCGCCCCGGCCTCGAACTCCGGCGCCACCACCACCTCGGTGAAGATGTCGGCCACCTGCCGGGCCATCTCGACCGAGACCGCCCGGTTGACCGCGATCACCCCGCCGTACGCGGAGACCGGGTCGCAGGCGTGCGCCTTGCGGTGCGCCTCGGCCACGTCCGCACCGATCGCGATGCCGCACGGGTTGGCGTGCTTGATGATCGCGACCGCCGGCTGGTCGGTGAAGTCGTTCGCGGCCCGCCACGCGGCGTCCGCATCGACGTAGTTGTTGTAGGACATCTCCTTGCCGTGCAGCTGCTCGGCCTGGGCCAGCCCCGCCGGCGCGTCCGCGTCGGTGTAGAGCGCCGCAGCCTGGTGCGGGTTCTCGCCGTAGCGCAGTGCCCGGTCCGCCCGCAGCGCCAGCCCGGCGAAGCCCGGCCACTCCGGCTCGCCGCTCAACTGCACCGCGCACCAGTTCGCCACCGCGACGTCGTACTCGGCGATGTCCGCGAACGCCCGCGCGGCCAGGGCCCGGCGCTGCGCCAGGGTGAAACCGCCGGCCTCGATCGCCGCGAGCAGTACCGGGTACGCCGACGGGTCGGTCACCACAGCGACCGAGGCATGGTTCTTCGCCGCGGCACGGACCATCGCCGGCCCGCCGATGTCGATCTGCTCCACGCACTCATCGAGGCTCGCGCCGGAGGCGACCGTCGCCTGGAACGGGTAGAGGTTGCTCACCAGCAGGTCGAACGCGGCCACCCCCAGCTCGTCGAGCTGGTCGACGTGCGACTGCTTGCGCAGGTCGGCCAGGAGACCGGCGTGCACCTTCGGGTGCAGCGTCTTGACCCGCCCGTCGAGGACCTCGGGGAACCCGGTGACGGTCTCCACCGCGGTGACCGGCACCCCGGCGCCCGCGATGGTCGCCGCGGTGCTTCCGGTCGACACGATCTCTACGCCGGCCGCGTGCAGCGCCTGGGCCAGCTCGACCAGGCCGGTCTTGTCGTAGACGCTGACCAGCGCGCGCCTGATCGGGCGGCGCTCGTCCTCAGTGGAGCTCACGGATCGTGACCTTTCTTCCGATGATGGTCCAGCCGTTCCGGACGAGACGGCCGACCTGCTCGACGAGCTGATGCCGCTCGGCCGATTTGATGCGCTCGGTGAGCGTCTCCTCGTCGTCATCATCGAGCACCGGCACGGCGACCTGCGCGACGATCGGGCCGGTGTCGGTGCCGGCGTCGACGAAGAAGAGCGTGGCACCGGTGATCTTCACGCCGTAGGCGAGGGCGTCGCGCGGGCCGTGGATGCCCGGAAACGCGGGCAGCAAGGTGTTGTGCGTGTTCAGGTAGCGGTCACCGAAGGCGGCGAGGAAGTGCGGCCCGACCAGCTTGAGGAACCCGGCGGAGATTACGAGGTCGGGGCGGTGCTCGGCGACCTGCGCGGTGAGCGCCCGGTCCCAGTCCTCCCGGGTGTCGTACGCCTTCAGCGGCACCACGAACGTCGGCACCCCGGCCGCGGCGGCCCGGTCCAGCCCGCCGATACCGTCCCGGTCGGCGCCGACCGCGACCACGACCGCGCCGTACCCCGGATCGCTGGCGGAGTCGAGCAGCGCCTGGAGGTTGCTTCCGGAACCGGAGACGAGGACGACGACACGGGCGGCGGACACGGGCTCGGGCACGCGGCAACCCTATCGGGCAGGCCGGAGTGATCAGCGTCTGGGCGGCGTGCCGCCGGCCGGGACGGCGCGAAGGCGGTACGCTGCCGCTCGCCCGGATCGGCGCGTCTCCAGCCGCGCAGCGCGCGTGACCGATCCGCCGCGTCGACGACAGGAGGCCGCCCACCGCCGTGAACATTCCCGGAGCCGGTGGACACCGGCCCTGCGACCGCTCCGGCAGTCGGCCGTCCCCATGTCGAGTCGACCTCCCGGCAGGGTGATCCGGGCCGCGCGCCCGGGCACCGATCAGCGTCCTGGTGAACCCGAATCCTCGGCATCACGTGTTGCGGGTGGTGCATGGCCGGGCTCTCGGCGCGATCATGAGTAGCAACACCGACACGAAACGACGGACACAGCCAAGGAGCCTCGTCGAATGCAGCCCGGTTACCCCGGTCAGGACCCGCACGGACAGCAACCCAACCAGGATCCGACCGCTCAGCCGCACGATCCGTACGCCCCGCCGCCGGCCGCTCCCTACGGGCAGCAGCCCACCTCCGGGCAGCCCTACGGCCAGCCGCAGCCGCCGCAGCCCCCGTACGGGCAGCAGCCCACCTCCGAGCAGCCCTACGGCCAGCCGCAGCCCCCGTACGGGCAGCAGCCCACCTCCGGACAGCCGTACGGCCAGCCCTACCAGGACCCGTACGGGCAGCAGCCGCAGCAGCCGTACGGCGCGGCGCCCACGTACCCGAACGCCGGCTACCCGCAGCCCGGCGGCCAGAGCAACACGCTGGGCCTGCTGTCGATGATCCTCGGCATCGCGTCGATCCCGCTGGCGTGCTGCCCTTACCTGGGCATCCCGGTCGGCATCGCCGGCATCATCACCGGATACCTGGGCAAGCAGAAGGCCGAGCGGGGACAGGCGAGCAACGCCGGGCAGGCCAAGGCCGGTCTGATCTGCGGCATCGTCGGCGCGATCCTGGGCATCGTGGTCGTCATCGTCACCATCGTCGCGAACGTGAACCTGCCGACGGAGCCCTGATCGTCGGTTGACCGAAAGGGGCGTTCCGCGGCTCGCGGGACGCCCCTTCGTCGTTCAGCAGGCCGGGTTCGGCGGCGACGACGCCGGTGCCCGGTCACGTCACGGCGAGCCGGCCCGACGAGGCCCGCCGCGCGACGCTCCCGGTCAGCGGGCGGAGCTGCGGGTGAAGGTGCGGGTCGCGGCGGCACCGAGCAGCGCGCCGGCCGCGACCACGGCGGCGGTCACCACCCCCACCTGCCAGGCGACCGGCCCCATCTCGGCGAGCCGGCCGCCGCCGAGCGGCCCGCCGGAGAGAGCCGCGGCCGCGCCGAGCAGCACGCCGGCCACGGGGCCGCCGATCGCGGCCGACCCGAGCAGCGGGCCCCAGGCCGGCGGCGTGCGGGTGTCTGCCGCGAGCCGCATCAACCGGCGGGCGAGCAGCCAGCCGGCGGCCATCCCGGCCAGCACCGGCACCGCGAGCAGAGCGGCGCCGATGCCGTCCATCGGTCCGCGTGGCAGGCCGGCGAGCAGCGGTACGGCCGGCAGCGCGCCCACGGAGACCTCGCTGGTCCGTACGGCGGTGTCGGTGCCGACGGCGAACCCGGGACCGAGCAGGTAACTGGCCGACCAGACCATGGCGTTGGGGGCGTACGCCAGGCTGATCAGGATGATCCCGGCCTGCCCGGCGACCCCGGTCCGGTACGCCCCGATCATGTCGGCCGCGTCGCCACCACCGGTCGCCACGGCCAGCCCTGCCGCGCCCGCCCCCGCCGCGAGCAGCAGCAGCCCGGCGACCAGGCCCGTGCGGACCCCGTCGCGCAGCACCGCCGGCGCGCGTTCGGCGAAGAGCACCGCGACTCCGGTGATCCGTACGGACCCGATCAGTGCGGCGAGCGCGCCGAGCAGGGCGAAGGTCACCCCCGCGCGGAGCGGCGAGGCGGCCGGGGCGCCCGTGCCCGCCAGCAACGCGGCGAGGACGCCGAGCAGCGCGTAGCCGGCGGCGACCGCGCCGGCGGCGACGAGTGCCGCACGGGGCGACCGTCCGCCGCGGGCGCCGATCGCCCGGCTGACGTGCACGCCGGCCCGCGCCAGCCGCCAGACCACCAGCGCGGTGAGCGCCAGCGGGGCGATCCCGATCGGCCCGGCATCGGTCCGCAGCGGAACGCCGTGCCCGAGCAGCCAGCCGGCCAGCCCGGCCCGCAGCGCACCGGTGAACGACCCGGCGTCCTCGGTGAGCTGACCCAGGCCGAGCACGAGCGTGACCGGCAGGTAAGAGGTGAATGCGGCCCCGACGGCGGCCACCGCGGCGGCCACCGCCAGCGGGGCCCGCGCGCGGGACGACCCGTCGGAGCGCGCTGCCGCCACCCGCCTGCCGGCGACGCGGCCGGCAGGCCGTTCGTCGGCGGCGACCGCACCGGAACGGCGGGTTTGCTCAGGGGTGTCGGGGGACATCGTGGTCTACTCTGGCACGTCGCGCCCGCGACGGCAGTCCGATACCGCCCCGGCGCGGCCGCGAGTTCCCCGATCGCCACACCCGCCGGCGCCGCCCATGCCGGAAGAGACTCGGCGTCGGGTCGTGGCGCGCGGGTGCCGATCGACGGCGTACGTCCGGAACGGCTGAGGGGGCCGACCGGTCCGGTCGACCCCCTCATCAGGCATGCCGCTCAGCTGGCGGACATGATCTCCCGCATCAGGCGGGCGGTCTCGGTCGGCGTCTTGCCGACCTTGACGCCGACCGCCTCCAGCGCCGCCTTCTTCGCGTCGGCGGTGCCGGCGGAGCCGGAGATGATCGCGCCGGCGTGGCCCATGGTCTTGCCGGGCGGCGCGGTGAAGCCGGCGATGTAGCCGACCACCGGCTTGGTCACGTTGGCCTTGATGAACTCGGCGGCCCGCTCCTCGGCGTCGCCACCGATCTCACCGATCATCACGATCGCGTCGGTGTCCGGGTCGGCCTCGAAAGCCGCGAGGGCGTCGATGTGGGTGGTGCCGATGATCGGGTCACCGCCGATGCCGACGCAGGTCGAGAAGCCGATGTCACGCAGCTCGTACATCATCTGGTAGGTCAGCGTGCCGCTCTTGCTGACCAGGCCGATCCGGCCGGAGCCGGTGATGTCGGCCGGGATGATGCCGGCGTTGGAGGCGCCCGGGGACGCGATGCCCGGGCAGTTTGGACCGATGATCCGGGTCCGCTCGCCCTTGGCCACGTTGTACGCCCAGAACGCGGCGGTGTCGTGCACCGGCACGCCCTCGGTGATCACCACGGCGAGCTCGATCCCGGCGTCGATCGCCTCGATGACCGCGCCCTTGGTGAACTGCGGCGGGACGAAGATCACCGTGACGTCCGCCCCGGTCTCCTTGATCGCGTCCGCGACGGAGGCGAAGACCGGCAGCGCGGTGCCGTCGAAGTCGACGGACTGACCCGCCTTGCGCGGGTTCACGCCGCCGACGACGTTGGTGCCGGCGGCGAGCATCCGCCGCGTGTGCTTGGAACCCTCGGAGCCGGTCATCCCCTGCACGATGACCTTCGAGTCCTTGGTCAACCAGATTGCCATGATCAGACCCCCGCCGCGGCCAGCTCGGCGGCCCGCTCGGCCGCGCCGTCCATCGTGTCGACCCGCTCGATCAGCGGGTTGTTAGCGCCGTCGAGGATCGCCCGGCCGGCCTCGGCCTTGTTGCCGTCGAGCCGGACGACGAGCGGCTTGGTGACCTTCTCACCACGCTGCTCCAGCAGGGCGAGCGCCTGCACGATGCCGTTGGCGACCTCGTCGCAGGCGGTGATGCCGCCGAAGACGTTGACGAAGACGCTCCGCACCGACGGGTCGGTGAGGACGATCTCCAGCCCGTTGGCCATGACCGCGGCGCTCGCGCCACCGCCGATGTCGAGGAAGTTGGCCGGCTTGACGTTGCCGTGCCGCTCTCCGGCGTAGGCGACCACGTCGAGGGTCGACATGACCAGACCCGCGCCGTTGCCGATGATGCCGACCTCGCCGTCGAGCTTGACGTAGTTGAGGTCCTTCTCCTTGGCGGCCTGCTCCAGCGGGTCCACCGCGGCCTGGTCGACCAGACCCTCGTGGTCCGGGTGCCGGAACGCGGCGTTCTCGTCCAGGCTCACCTTGGCGTCGAGCAGCAGCAGCTTGCCGTCGCGGGTCTTGGTCAGCGGGTTCACCTCGACCAGGGTGGCGTCCTCAGCGACGAACGCCTGCCACAGCCCGACCGCGACCTCGACGACCTGGTCGGCGACCTCGGCCGGGAAGCCGGCGGCGGTGACGATCTCGCGCGCCTTCGCCTCGTCCACGCCCTTGACGGCGTCGATCGGTGCCTTGACGACCTTTTCCGGGGTCTCGGCGGCCACCTGCTCGATGTCCATACCGCCGGCCACGCTGGCGATGCAGAGGAAGGTGCGGTTCGCCCGGTCGAGCAGGTAGGAGAAGTAGTACTCCTCGGCCACGTCCGCGGTCACGGTGATCATGACCTTGTGGACGGTGTGCCCCTTGATGTCCATGCCGAGGATGTCGGTGGCGCGGGCCACCGTCTCCTCCGCGCCCTCGGCCAGCTTCACGCCGCCGGCCTTACCCCGGCCACCGACCTTCACCTGCGCCTTGACGACCACCCGGCCGCCGAGGCGTTCGGCGATCGCGCGGGCCTCCTCCGGGGTGGTGGCGACGCCGCCGGCGAGCACGGGCAATCCGTGCCGCTCGAACAGGTCCCGCCCCTGGTACTCGTACAGGTCCACGATTGCGCGTCCCGTCCCGTCTCCGCGGCGCGCCGTCGCGCCGCCACCAGCGTTCAGAAAACAGTTTGACGCCTGTCATCACTTGAAACAGGCCATTGGCCGCAGCCTAGCGAGGTGGGTACCGGCGGCAACCGAGCGGGTGCGCGGTGTGCGGTAATACACAACCGCGCAGTGAGGACGGTCTCCACCACCGCACATTCCACCGTCCGGGCGATGTTGCCGGAAGTGCGTAACCCCTCCGTCGGGGCGTCGTTGAGTCAGATGTCGGAGCGCTGATCAGCGCGATGACGGGAGACGGCCGATGCCCTGTCGGTCGAGGGGTGGCGGCGGGGCATCGTGCATAGAGGGGCCGGACGTGTGAGGGGTGCGTCCGGCCCCTCCCCCCGTGTCCGGAGTCTGCCGGCCCCAGGTGTCCGGGGCTCCCGCCGCCGTCGTCAGCTGACGGGCTGAGCCACGTTCTGCCGCACCCAGTCCACGATCGAGGTCGTCGTGGCACCCGGCGTGAAAATCTTGGCGACACCCAACCGCTCGAGCTCGGGAATGTCGCCGTCGGGGATGATGCCGCCACCGAAGACCACGATGTCCTCCGCCTCGCGCTCGGCGAGCAGTTCGAGCACCCGCCGGAAGAGCGTCATGTGCGCGCCGGAGAGCACGGAGAGCCCGACCGCGTCGGCGTCCTCCTGGATGGCCGTCTCCACGATCTGCTCGGGAGTCTGGTGCAGGCCCGTGTAGATGACCTCCATACCCGCGTCGCGCAGCGCGCGGGCCACCACCTTCGCTCCTCGGTCGTGGCCGTCCAGGCCTGGCTTGGCGACGACGACCCGAATACGAGAGCTCATCAGCGCACACCTTTCACCGGCTCCACGGCCATTCACCTGAACGAACGGTAACCCGGGCGACGGGGGCCGGGAAATCCGGGCCGGAATCCTCGACCCACCAGGGCGGACGGCGACCCCGGCCACGGGGCGCGGGCGCGGGACCGCACCGCCGGCCTCGGACGAGTCGGACCGGTCCGGTCGGGCTTGCGCCGCAGGTGCGGGAACCGGTAGGGACCGGTCGACCGGGCGGCGCCTCGACGCCGGCGACCAGCACCGCCGCAGCCGGACAGGTGCCCGGCGTCAAGTCGGACGACTCCGCCGTACCGGTCACGCTCCGCGACGAACGGGCAGTAAATGGCACGCCGATCGGCGGCGCAAGGCGTTGCAATACCGGACACAAACGGACGGATCGCCGCGCCGATTCGGCGCTTTGGCTTGTGACTCGTGTGGCGGTTGGCTAACGTGTCCACGGTTGTCATCGAGTCCATGGACGGGTGACGACGCAGCCAACAGAGGTTCACCCGAGCGTCACCGAACGTCCGAACGGCTGCTTCGGAACCCCGACAACGGAGGGTATGCGTGCGCCAGCGCCTGTCGTCTGAGCCCGATAGATATCGTGGTCGCCGCCGCGTACCCACCCCACCGCGGAGCCGCTACGCCGCAGTCGTCACCACCGCCTTCGTCGGTGCCGGCATCGTCGCACTCGGCGCGGGCGCCATGCCGGACGCCAAGAGCATCAGCCCGTCGGCCCTCGACGAGATCCAGCAAGCTTCCGTCGCCAGCCAGGACGCGGCCGCCCGTGCCAATTCCGCCGACCGTGCCTCCCGGGACAGCGCCCGGGAGAAAGAGGCTGCCGAAGCCGACGTCTGGCTGCTCCCCCTTGAGGGCTACGACCTGAAGTCGTCCTACGGGGAGCGCGGGGGCAAGCTGCACACCGGCGTCGACCTGGTCGCGCCCGAGGGCACCCCGTACGTCGCGATCCACGACGGCACCGTCACCAAGGCCGGCTGGTTCGGCGGCTACGGCTACGCGGTGATCGTCCGGCACGCGGACGGCAGCGAGGCGATCTACGGCCACTCCTCCGTTCTGAGCGTGCAGGAGGGGCAGCAGGTCAAGGCCGGCGACCAGCTCGGGCTGGTCGGCATGACGGGCCACGCCTACGGGTCTCACCTGCATCTCGAGCTCCATGTCAAGGGCGAGCCGATCGACCCGAAGCCGTTCCTCAAGGAACGCGGAGTGGACATCGAGCTGCAAGTCGAGGCTTACTACAACGAGGTAGCCGCGTCCTGACGCTGCGTATCGACCGTTGACCGCCCGGATCAGCCGATCCGGGCGATTTTTCGTGCCGGGAAGTGACCTGGCTCACCGGCCCGAATGTGACCGTCGCCACCGACGACCATGATCACTTAGCGGGTCAGAACGGTCGGCAAGTGCGGATCCGGACAGCCTGCGGCACGGCGGCGGCGTGGCCGACCCGCCCCGTCGACCTCCGCCGCGCCGGCGCTCACCAGGATCGGTCGGGTCCGAACCCTCGACACGTGAAGGTCCACCCGTGCAGGAAGACAGCACCACGCAGAACGAGCAGCCCGCCGACGAGGACGTCGTCCAGCACCGGCGGCGGGCCGGTCGGGTCCGGCTCCTCGTGGTCGGGGCGGCCGCCCTCGTCGGCCTCGGCGTCGCCGGCGCCGCGATCGCCACGACCGGGGACGACCACGACCCGGCCCCGGTCTCGCTCGACGCGCAGGCCCGCACCGAGGCCGCCGCCCGCGCCGACCGCTCCGCGCGGGAGTCGACCGCGCCGGTCACTCCTTCGGCCAGCCCGACCAGCGTCAGCCCCTCCCCACTGGTCAAGCCCGCCACCCCGAAGGCGAAGCCGAAGCCGAAGAAGACGGCAAGGCCGAAGCCGGCCTGGGTCATCCCGATGAAGGGCGCGACGATCACCTCGTGCTTCGGTCCCCGCTGGGGCACCCAGCACCAGGGCATCGACTTCGCCATGCCCGCCGGCACCCCCATCCACGCCGCCTTCGGCGGCACGGTGGTCAAGGCGGGGGACGCCGGTGACGGGTACGGCAACTCGGTCTTCATCGACCACGGCAACGGCTACCTGACCCACTACGCGCACCAGAGCCGACTCATCGTCAGCGTCGGTGACAAGGTCGCCGCCGGTCAGGTCATCGGCTACGAGGGTGCGACCGGCGACGCCACCGGCCCCCACCTGCACTTCGAGGTGCACCAGGGTCAGATGTGGAACCAGATCGACCCGGCGCCGTTCCTCCGCGCCCACGGCATCGACGTGGCCTGCTGAGATGGCGCAAGGCGAAGCCCGGTCCGACGGCACGCCGGACCGGGCTTCGCCTTGCGATCAGCCGGCCGGGCCGGTCAGAGCTTGTCGATCGGGGCGTGCCGCAGCACCAACCAGAGCGTCTGGTCGCCGAAGTCGATCTGCGCGCGGGCGGAGGGGCCCTGCCCCTCGACGACGAGCACCCGACCCAGCCCGTAACGCTGGTGATTGACCCGGTCGCCCGCAGCCACCTTGGGCACCTGCCGCAGCTCGCTCGCCGTGCTCAACCGGCTGGCGTCCACGCCGAGCCGCCGCGCCAGCTCAGCCGCCTTCGGCGTACCACCGGTGAAGCCGCCACGCCCGCCGGGCGTACGGTCCGCGCGGCCGCCGACGCCGCCTCCCCCGCCGGCCCACGAGGTGTACGACCCCTCGGTGCGCTCCCAGCGCACCAGCTCCGGCGGTAGCTCCTCGAGGAAACGCGACGGCGGGTTGTAGGCCGGCTGCCCCCACGCCGAACGGGTCACCGCCCGGGACAGGTAGAGGCGCTGCCGGGCGCGGGTGATCCCCACGTACGCCAGCCGCCGTTCCTCCTCCAGCTCGCGGGTGTCACCGAGCGAGCGCAGATGCGGGAAGACGCCGTCCTCCAGGCCGGTCAGGAAGACCACCGGGAACTCCAGCCCCTTCGCGGTGTGCAGCGTCATCAGGGTGACGACACCCTGGTGCTCCGGGTCGTCGGTGGGCACCTGGTCCGCGTCGGCGACGAGCGCGACCTGCTCGAGGAAGCCCGCCAACGTGGCCCGCTCCCCCTCCTCCGCGGTCGCCTCGATCCGCTCGGTGTACTCGCGGGCCACGCTCACCAGTTCCTGGAGGTTGTCGACCCGGCCGGCGTCCTGCGGGTCGACGCTCTCCTCCAGCTCGCTCAGGTAACCCGAGCGGGTCAGCAGCGCCTCCAGCACCTCCTCCGGAGTGCCGGTCTCCGCCAGCTCACGGGCGCCGTCGAGCAGGGCGACGAAGTCGGCGATGCTGTTGGCGGCGCGGGTGGAGATGCCCGGCGCCTCCTTGGCCCGGCGCAACGCCGCGCCGAAGGAGATCCGCTCCCGGCCGGCGAGCGCTTCGACGCACGCCTCCGCCCGATCGCCGATCCCGCGACGCGGAGTGTTCAGGACGCGGCGCAGGCTGACCGTGTCGTCGTCGTTGACCACGGCGCGCAGGTAGGCCAGCGCGTCCCGGACCTCCTTGCGCTCGTAGAAGCGCACCCCGCCGACCACCTTGTACGGCAGGCCGACCCGGATGAACACCTCCTCGAAGACACGGGACTGGGCGTTGGTGCGGTAGAAGACCGCCACGTCGCCCGGGCGGGCCTCGTCGTCGTCGACGAGCCGGTCGATCTCCCGGGCCACCCAGTCCGCCTCCGCGTGCTCGGTGTCCGCGACGTAGCCGACGATCTGCTCACCGGGGCCGGCATCGCTCCACAGCCGCTTGGGCTTGCGGGAGGTGTTCCGGTCGATGACCGCGTTGGCGGCGTTGAGGATGGTCTGGGTGGAGCGGTAGTTCTGCTCCAGCAGGATCGTCCGGGCGTCGGGGTAGTCCCGCTCGAACTCCAGGATGTTGCGGATGGTCGCGCCCCGGAACGCGTAGATCGACTGGTCGGCGTCACCGACCACGCAGAGCTCGGCCGGCGGCAGCCCCTCGGTGCCCGAGACCAGCTCCTTGATCAGTACATACTGGGCGTGGTTGGTGTCCTGGTACTCGTCGACCAGCACGTGCCGGAAACGCCGGCGGTAGGTCTCCGCGACGTGCGGGTGCGACTGGAGCAGGTGCACCGTCGTCATGATCAGGTCGTCGAAGTCGAGCGCGTGGGCCTCGCGCAGCCGGCGCTGGTAGAGCGTGTACGCCTCGGCCAGCGCCCGCTCGTTCGGGCCCTTCGCCCGGGTCGCGAACTCCTCCGGGTCGACCAGTTCGTTCTTCAGGTTGGAGACCTGGGCGGCCAGCCCACGCGCCGGGTAGCGCTTCGGGTCGAGATCGAGCTCACGGGCGACCAGCTGCATCAGCCGGCGGGAGTCGTCCGCGTCGTAGATCGAGAAGGTGGACTTGAGCCCGGCGTGCTCGTGCTCGGCGCGCAGGATCCGTACGCACGCGGAGTGGAAGGTCGACACCCACATCAGCCGGGCCCGCGGGCCGACCAGGGCGGCGACGCGATCCTTCATCTCGCCGGCGGCCTTGTTGGTGAAGGTGATCGCGATGATCTCCCCCGGGTGCACGTCCCGCGCCGCGAGCAGGTGGGCGATCCGGTGGGTGAGCACCCGGGTCTTGCCGGAGCCGGCGCCCGCCACGATCAGCAGGGGCGAGCCGGCGTGGGTGACTGCGTCGCGCTGCGGCCCGTTCAGCCCGATGAGCAGTTCCTGAGGGTCGAGACGGTGGCCAGCGGACCCGGACCGGTGCGGGCGGGCCGGCTCCGGCGCGGGCAGGGACGCGGGAATGTCGAAGAGAGGATGCATCGCACGGCGAGTCTATGCCGCCGGCCGGACACTCCCCGACCGCGCACGCCCGTCCCCTTCGGCACGGATGGGCACCTTCCCGGCGCGTTGGTGCTGATCGGGCCCCCGTTATCGACCGGCTCAGGCCTGGGTAACCCGGCTGGCGGGAATTCTTGCGCCCGGGCCGCCGACGTGGGCATACTCGACGACGTGTTCGGTCAGCGCTACTACTTTTACTACGGCACCGGGAGTCCGGCAGCCGTAGGTCGCGCCTGATCAACAGACCTGCGAAAAGCCCCGGGCTCCTGAGCCCGGGGCTTCCTCGTTCCCGGGTTCCGGCCACCGGGGCACGACGTCCGAGGGATACGACGAAGATGACAGACGTGGTGCAGCAGAACGGCGGACCGGCCCGGAGCAACGACGGGAAGCCCGACGAATCGACGGCCGTTGCCTCGGCCTCCTCCGGTGAGACGGGCAGCTCGGGGCCGGGGCGGGTGATGGACGCCGGTACGCAGGAACCTGAGACGGCGGCCCGGATCCGGCAGATCCGCGCCCGGATCGACCAGATCGACCAGGCGATCATCGACCTCTGGCAGGAGCGGGCGAGCCTCTCCCAGGAGGTCGGTGCGATGCGGCGTGCCGCCGGGGGTACCCGGCTGGTGCTCGCTCGGGAGCGGGAGATCCTGGAGCACTTCCGGGCGGCGCTCGGGCCCGACGGCACCCAGCTCGCGCTGCTGCTGCTGCGCGCCGGCCGCGGCCCCCTCTGACCCCACCCCACCCCCGTCTCCGGGCTGGGGGCAGTCGCTGTCGAGGCGGGGCCGGGAGGGGGAGGAAAGACGGAACCGCCTGCCGGTGTCCGTGGGGACGCCGGCAGGCGGTTCCGGGGTACGTCAGGCGGCCTCGTGGGTCGCCACGATCTCCCGCTTCTCGGCGAAGTGGCAGGCGCTCGGGTGGTCCGAGCCCGGCCGGATCTGCAGCACCGGCATCTCCTGGGCGCAGATGTCCTGCGCCTTCCAGCACCGGGTACGGAACCGGCAACCCGACGGCGGGTCGGCCGGGGAGGGCACGTCACCGGTCAGGCGGATAATCGCCTTGTGCTCGCGGACGGTCGGGTCCGGCACCGGCACCGCGGAGAGCAGCGCCTGGGTGTACGGGTGGGTCGGCCGCTCGTAGATCTCCTCCTCGGTGCCGATCTCCATGACCTTGCCGAGGTACATGACCGCGACCCGGCTGCTGAGGTGCCGGACCACCGACAGGTCGTGCGCGATGAAGACGTACGACAGGCCGAACTCGGCCTGGAGCTGCTCCAGCAGGTTCATCACCTGCGCCTGGATCGACACGTCGAGCGCCGACACCGGCTCGTCGCAGACGATGATCTCCGGACGCAGGGCGAGCGCCCGGGCGATGCCGATGCGCTGCCGCTGACCGCCGGAGAACTGGTGCGGGTACCGATTGATGTGCTCCGGGTTGAGCCCGACCAGGTCCAGCAGCTCCTGCACCCGCTTGCGTCGACTGCCCTTCGGCGCCACATCCGAGTGGATCTCGAACGGCTCGCCGATGATGTCGCCGACCGTCATCCGCGGATTCAGCGAGGTGTACGGGTCCTGCATCACCAGCTGGATCTGCCGGCGCAGGCGGCGCAGCGCTCCACCGGAGAGCTTGGAGATGTCCTGCCCCTTGTAGTGCACACTGCCGCCGGTCGCCTTCTCCAGGTTCATCAGCACCCGGGCGAGCGTCGACTTGCCACAGCCGGACTCGCCCACCACGCCGAGGGTCTCGCCCTGACGCAGATCGAAGGAGACGCCGTCGACCGCCTTGACGTGCCCGACGGTCTTCCGGAAGACCACGCCACGTGTGACCGGGTAGTGCTTGACCAGGTCACGGACCTCGAGGATGTTCTCAGTCACGGTTCAACAGCTCCTCGGCGAAGTGGCAGGCGCTGGCGCGGCCGGCGCCGATCTGCAGCAGCGGCGGCCGCTCTTCCCGGCAAACCGGCTGCACCATGGGGCAGCGGGGGTTGAACGAGCAGCCCTGCGGGATGTTCATCAGGTTCGGCGGCAGGCCCTTGATGGTGCGGAGTTCCTGCCCCTTCTCGTCGAGCCGGGGGATCGAGTTCAGCAGGCCCAGGGTGTACGGGTGCGCCGGCTTCGCGTACAGGTCGTACACGTTGGCTTCCTCGACGATCCGGCCGGCGTACATGACCGCGATCCGGTCCGCGACGTCGGCGACCACGCCGAGGTCGTGGGTGATCAGGATCATGCCCATCTGCCGCTCGCGCTGAAGCTCGGCCAGCAGATCCATGATCTGGGCCTGCACGGTCACGTCGAGCGCGGTGGTCGGCTCGTCCGCGATCAGCACCTCCGGGTCGAGCGCGAGCGACATGGCGATCATCGCCCGCTGCCGCATACCACCCGAGAACTGGTGCGGGTAGTTGCTGAACCGGCCCTTGGCGTTCGGGATCTTGACCTGATCGAGCATCTCGATCGCGCGCTTCTTGGCTTGCGCGCGGCCCATGCCACGCCGGACGCGGAACTGCTCGGCGATCTGGAACCCGACGGTGAAGACCGGGTTCAACGCGGAGAGCGCGTCCTGGAAGATCATCGCGATCCCCTCGCCGCGGATGCGGCGACGCTCCTCGAAGGACATTGTGAGCATGTCCTTGCCGTGGTACCGCACCTGCCCGCCGGTGACATGACCGGGCGGAGTGTCGAGGATGCCCATGATGGTCTGCGCGGTGACGCTCTTGCCGGAGCCGGACTCGCCGAGCACGGCGAGGGTCTCCCCCGCGTCGACATGGTACGTGACCCCGTTGATGACCTTGGCGACGCCGTCGCGGGTACGGAACTCCACCCGGAGGTCGTCAACCTCGAGCAGGCGGCCGGCGGGACGCCCGGAGGCGCCCGCGGCGGACTGCTCGGACACGAGAATGTCGGACACTGGATCTCCCCTAGCGGAGTTTCGGGTCGAGCGCCTCGCGGACCGCCTCGCCGAGCGTCACGAAGCTCAGCACGGCGGCGACGAGGAACGCGGCGGGGAAGAAGAGCAGGTACGGGGCGACCCGGATCAGGCTCTGCGCCTCGTTGATGATGATGCCCCACGAGACCACCGGCGACTTCAGCCCGACGCCCAGGAAGGAGAGCGTCGCCTCGGCGCCGATGAACGAGCCGACCATGATCGTGCCGTACACCAGGATCGGGGCCAGGGTGTTCGGCAGCAGGTGCTTGAGGATGATCCGGCCGGTGCCGGCACCGAGCGCCCGGGCCGCCACGATGTAGTCGGCCTCCTTGCTGGCGAGCACCGAGGAGCGCATGAGCCGCATCACGACCGGCCAGCTGAGCACGACGAGCGACGCGATGACGAGGCCCTTGACCTGCCACTCGCCGTTGTTGCTGCCGACACCGTTGAAGGTGGTCAGGATGACGATCGCGCCGAGCACGAACGGAAGGCCGAAGAAGACGTCCGCGATCCGGGAGAGCAGGGCGTCCAACCAGCCGCCACGGAAGCCGGCGATCATGCCCATGCTGCCGCCGATCAGCAGCACGCCGGTCACCGACAGCAGGGCCACCACGATGGACGCGTTGGCGCCGTAGATCGTCCGGGCGAAGACGTCCTGGCCCTGGATGTCGTAGCCGAACCAGGCGTGCCCGGACGGCTTCTCGAGGCTGCGGCTCAGGTCACCGGCGGTCGGGTCGGCCGAGGTGAAGAGTGAGGGAAAGGCGGCCATCACGATGAAGAGCAGGATGAAGGCCGCGGAGATCCAGAAGAGCGGCTTGCGCCGCAGGTCCCGCCAGGCGTCGCCGAGCAGTCCGCGGGGCTTCTCCTGGCGCCCGTTCGCGGGCAGGCCGGCGTCGGTCGGGCCGCCCGTCTCGGTGGGCTGGTGCGCCGGCGGCGTGCCGACGATCGAAGCAACAGTCGGGTCACTCACGCCGCCACCTCGCTCCGCTCGGTGCCGCCCTGAGTGGACCGGCGCACCCCGTTGATGATTAGTTCGCTTCGCTCACTCATAGCGGATCCTCGGGTCCAGGGCGGCGTAGAGCAGGTCCACCAGCAGGTTCATCAGGAGATAGACGAGCACCAGGATGACCACGATGGAGACCACGGTGGCACTCTCCTTGGTGGTGATCGCCTTGTAGACGGTCCCGCCGATGCCCCTGATGTTGAAGATTCCCTCGGTGACGATGGCGCCGCCCATCAGGGCACCGAGGTCGGTGCCGAGCAGCGTGACCACCGGGATCAGCGAGTTGCGCAGCAGGTGCACACCGACCACCCGACGCATCGGCAGACCCTTGGCGATCGCGGTGCGGACGTAGTCGGAGCGGCGGTTCTCCGAGATGCTGGTGCGGGCCACCCGGGCGATGTACGCCATCGAGATGCTCCCGAGCACGAAGCCGGGCATGATCAATTCGGAGAACCGCATCTCGTTCGACACGGTGGGCTCGACGATGTGCCACTGGACGCCGAGCAGCCACTGGAGCAGGAAGCCGATGACGAAGATCGGCAGCGCGATGAGGAAGAGCGTGGAGACCAGGACCAGGTTGTCCAGGAAGCCGTTACGCCGCAGGCCGCTCAGCACACCCGCCGTCAGGCCGATGATCGCCTCGATCGCCAGGGCCACCAGGGCCAGCTTCAGCGTGTTCGGGTACGCCGTGACGATGATGTCGTTGATCGATCGACCGCCGAAGGTCGTGCCGAAGTCCCCCTGGAAGAGGTTCTGCATGTAGTGGGCGTACTGCACGTACCAGGGCTGATCCAGGTGGAATTTCTCGGTCATCGCCGCGACGAATCCGGGCGGGCAGGGCCGCTCACCGCACTTGCCGGCAAACGGGTCGCCGGGCACCATCACCCAGACGAGCACGTAGATCAGCAAGGTCGTTCCGATGAAGACCGGGACGAGTTGGAGCAGCCGTCTCAACAGATAACGGCCCATGGGGTGGTCCTCCAGACAGGGGGCGGGTCGGCGGCCGACACGCTTGTTGACGTCGAGGGGCCTTGTGCGCCTCTCGCGGAACGGCCCTAGGTCGGGCTCACCTGGTGCGGTGAGCCCGACCTGGGTCAGACCGTACGGATCAGAGCTCGACGGAGGTGATGTCGATCTCGCCGACGTTGGTCAGTTCGACCTTCTTGATCTTGTCCGAGTGGCCGGACTGCTGGCCCTGGAAGTAGACCGGGATCGACGGGACATCCGCGTCGATGATCTTCACTGCCTCGGCGAACTTGGCGTGCGCCTCGTCGATGTTGGCGGCGCCGCTCGCCTCCTTGGCCAGCGCGTCGACCTGCGGGTTGCTGTACAGGCCGTCGTTCGACGAACCACCCTTGACGTAGAGCGGGTTGATCCAGTTCTCCACGTCCGGGTAGTCCTGCTGCCAACCGGCACGGTACGGGCCGGTCATCTTGTGGGCGTTGATCTGCTCACGGAAGACCGCGAAGGTCGGGATGCCCTCGGCCCGGGCGTTGATGCCCAGCACGTTCTT
The DNA here is from genome assembly GCF_040606825.1 of Micromonospora sp. NPDC005367. Lineage (NCBI taxonomy): Bacteria > Bacillati > Actinomycetota > Actinomycetes > Micromonosporales > Micromonosporaceae > Micromonospora > Micromonospora sp. NPDC005367. The sequence goes on from NZ_JBEXFP010000001.1 coordinate 319,129, forward strand.
CACGCTCTGCGCGACGGCCTCCATCCACTCCTTGTGGCTGGCGTCCGCGTTGTAGTAGAAGACCATGTCGCCCTGGTAGCCGCTGGACTCGGCGAAGAGCCGCTTGGCCTCGTCCGGGTTGTACTGGCAGGCGGTGCAGTTGCCGGCCACGGCGCCCGGGGTGAGCGGGTTGGCCCAGCTGTCGGCCGGGATGCGGTTGCCGAAGAAGATCTTCTCGGTGATCTCCTGCCGGTTGACGGCCAGCGAGATCGCCTTACGCAGCTTCGCGTCCTTGAACTTCGGGTCGTACATCGGGAAGGCGATGATGCCCGTCGACGGGGTGGTCGACTGGATCGCCCGGTCGGCCAGGTCCGTCTTCCACTTGTCACCCGCGAGCGCGGAGACCGGGACCTGCTGCTGGAAGTCGAGGTTGCCAGCGAGGAGGTCGTTGTAGGCCGCCGTGTCCTCCTGGTAGAGCTTGACCTCGACGTCCTTGATCTTCATCTTGTCGCGCAGCGTGTAGTCGTCGAAGCGCGTCAGCTTGATCGACACGTCGTCTTCCCACGACACGAACTTCACCGGGCCGTTGCCGACCGGCTTCTTGCCGAACTCGTCCGGCGTCTGGGTGAAGAACACGTCCGGCAGCGGCACGAAGGCGCTGTAGCCGAGCTTGGTCGGGAACACCGCGGTCGGGGCGCCGAGGGTGACCTCGAAGGTGTAGTCGTCGACGACCTTCAGGCCGGACATCTCCTTGACCTTCGGCTCCGCCGCCTTCTGCGGCCCCTCGCCGTCCGGGTCCTCGGACTGGACGTCGGCGAAGCCCTGGATGTCGGCGAAGAAGCTGGAGTTCTGCGCGCCGTTCGGCGAGTAGGCCGCCCAGTTCCAGGCCTTGGTGAAGTTCGCGGCCTTGACCTCGGTGCCGTCGTGGAACTTCAGGCCCTTCTTGATCTTGATCGTGTACACCTTGGAGTCGGTCGTCTCGATCGACTCCGCGACGGCGTTCTGCGGCGCGCCGCCGTTGTTCGGGTACTCGACCAGCCCGGTCCACAGGTAGTCGATGATCGCGCCACCACCGGTCTCGGTGGTGTTCGCCGGAACCAGGGGGACCTCCGGCTGGGTGCCGTCGATGATGATGGCGCCGTCTGCACTGTTGCCGGCGTCGCCGCCGTCGTCGCTGCTCGAGCATCCGGACGCGATGAGCGCGACTGCCGCGCCCAGCGCGACCGCGCTGCTCGTCCGCTTCGAGACTCTCATTCCGAGGGGCCTCCTCTTTCTAACCTGGTTCCGTCGTGGGTATCACGCACGTCTGGGGGGTGACGCCAACGGCGGCCCCGGTAGCGCAGACCGCCGAACACCACTGGGAAGTCGGGACACCCCTGGTGCACCGATCCGCCGGGCCACCCCACCGGCTCGGGATCGACACCGGGCACGCGTCGCCCCCACGGCACCGCGGTTGTCAGCGACGAACGTGGGGGTCGGATCGTGCGGGGTGCCTCACACCGGGGGCGAGGTGCTGCCACTGTGACACCAACCGGGCTCTTCCGTGAAGGTGCCGTTATCAAGACGTTAGTTGGCCGCCACGTTGCCGATACTTGAGAAAAGATCATGAAACGTGCAGCTCATGCCGCTCTGAGCAGGTAAGACCTTGTCCCACCGACACGTCCCTCGCGCGCGTACTCTCGGGCCCTGTGAGCTTTCCCGCGTCCGCTCCAGTACTCGCTGACGTCCATCGCGCGCTAGCGGTTTTCGCCCATCCGGACGATGTCGACTTTGCCTGCGCGGGCACGATCGCCGGCTGGAAGGACGACGGCATCGAGGTCGCCTACCTCATCGCCACCCGAGGAGAAACGGGCGGCTTCGACGACACCGAGCGGACCGAGATGCCCCGGCTGCGGGAGGCGGAGCAACGCGCCGCCGCCGCGACGCTCGGAGTGGAGCAGGTCGAGTACCTCGACGGCTACCCGGACGGAACGCTCGCCCCGACCCGGGCACTGCGCCGCGACATCACCGCGGCGATCCGCCGGTTCCGGCCCGACCGGGTGCTGACCCACGCGCCGCTGCGGCGCTGGGAGCAGCTCACCGGCCCGAGCCATCCCGACCACCTGGCCGTGGGTGAGGCCACCACGTGCGCCATCTACCCCGACGCGCGCAACCGGTTCGCCCACCTCGAACTGGCCGCCGAAGGGCTGGAGCCGTGGGTCGTCCGGGAGGTCTGGTACACGGGCGGGCCCGCCCCGGACCACGCGGTCGACGTCACCGAGCGGTTCGACCGCAAGGTCGCGGCGATGCGCGCCCACCGCTCACAGACCGGGCACTTCGATGTGGAGGGTTGGACCCGGGACCGGCTCACCACCGCCGCGGACAACGCGGGCCTGCCTCCCGGCCGGCTGGTCGAGGCGTACACCGTGCTGCGCACGGAGTAGGGATTACGCCGCAACCGGCGCCGATCAGACCAGCCGGCGGTCGGCGGCCCACCGGGACAGCTCGTACCGGTTGGACATCTGCAGCTTGCGCAGCACGTTGGAGACGTGGGTCTCGACCGTCTTGATCGAGATGAACAGCTCCTTGGCGATCTCCTTGTACGCGTACCCCCGGGCGAGCAGCCGGAGCACCTCGCGCTCCCGGTTGGTGAGCTGATCCAGCTCGGGATCGGCGACCGGGGCGTCCGGTCGGGCCGCGAAGGCGTCGAGCACGAACCCGGCCAGCCGAGGGCTGAACACGGCGTCCCCGTCGGCGACCCGGCGAATCGCCGCGGTCAACTCGTCCGGGGAGATGGTCTTGGTGACGTAGCCGCGCGCCCCGGCCCGGATCAGCCCGATGACGTCCTCGGCGGCGTCCGAGACGCTCAGCGCCAGGAACTTGACCTGCGGGTGCGTACGCCGCATCGCCTCCAGCACCGCGCGCCCGCCACCGTCGGGCATGTGCACGTCGAGCAGGACGACGTCCGGCACGGTCGCGGCGATCCGGTTGACCGCCTCGGCCACCGTGCTCGCCTCCCCCACCACCTCGACGTGCGCACCCAGTTCGGCGCGTACGCCCGCGCGGAACATGGCGTGGTCGTCCACGAGGAACACCCGCAGCCGTTCGGCACGGGCACCCGCTCCCTCGACCGGTTCCATCGGCTGGTCGGCCATGGTCATCTGTCCCTTTCCGCTGTGGACGAGTCCCGGGAGGTCGGCAGGATCAACCGGATCTCGGCGCCCTCCCCCGGTGCGGACCGGATCTCGGCCCGACCGCCGTGACGCTTCATCCGCCCGATGATCGAACCACGTACACCGTGCCGGTGGTCCTCCACCGTATCCGGGTCGAACCCCTTCCCCCGGTCGCGGACGAAAACACTGACCTGTTCCGGCTCCACCTCGGCGTAGAGCGAGACGGTCTGCACCCCGGCGTGCCGGGCGGCGTTCACCAGCGCCTCCCGGGCGGCGGCGACCAGTGCGCCGACCCGCTCGTCGGTCTCCCGGTCGCCGACCACCACCGCCTCGACCGTGATCGCGAAGGTGTCCTCGACCTCGGCGGCGACCTGCTCCAGCGCAGCCGCGAACCGCTCCGTCGGCGACCCCGTCGGCTTGTAGAGCCAGTTGCGCAGCGACCGCTCCTGCCCCCGAGCCAGCCGCTGCACGGTCTTGACGTCGCTGGCGTTGCGCTGGATCAGGGCCAGGGTGTGCAGCACCTGGTCGTGCACCATCGCGGCGAGCTCGGCCCGCTCCTGCTCGCGGATGCGCCCCTCCCGCTCCGAGCGGAGCTGGTTGTACGTCCGCCACAGCACCGGCGCCGCGACCACACCCACCCCGGCGAGGCCGACCAGCGCGAAGATGACGCCGTTGATCACCGCGTCGAGGTTCTGGGCCGGTGAGTAGACGGCGGCGACACCGATGATGCCGACCGCCACGAGCACCCCGCCGCCGATGAAGCGGAGTACGAACGCCCGTCGATCGCTCTCCTCGACCACGGCGCCGAGCCACGGCACCGGCAGGGACTCCCCCCACCGCCGGCGACGCTCGGGCTCCGACTGGTGCCAGATCACCCCAGCGCCCACCGCGATGATCGCCACCAGCCAGCCGGCGGTGCCCGCCGCGCCGATCGAGTCGAAGACCATCACCTGGACCAACAGGACACCGAGCCCGATCGCCACGAACGGCAGCAGCTGGGCCACGTCGCGACGCGGCGGGACAGCGGTGTCACCGGGCCGCAGCGGCACCACCGCCCAGAAGGCCGCGTAGAGCAGCAGCCCGAGCCCGCTCAGCCCGAGCAGGACCATGAACGCCACCCGTACCCGCAGCACCGAGATGCCCAGATGTTCGGCGATCCCGGCGGCCACCCCCGCGGCCATCCGGTGCTCCGGGGCGCGGTAGAGGCGCGGTGGCGGGCTGACGCTGCTGATCGGAAGCTCCCTCGTCGAGGCGGTGGCGCCGGGCCCGCACGGGGTGCGGCCGGCGCTGACGGCGGTACGGGTTCGATCGTCACACGCTGCGACGGGTACCTGCCACGGGGACGCCCCGGACATTCCAGCACCGCGATATCAGGGTGCCGTCAGGGTCGGCTCCTGAGGTCACTCGGGCGGATGAGGCAGCAGTATCGAGAGCATGACCGAGGAAGCTGCCCAGCCGCCCCGAGCAGGGGCGGCACAGCCGGGCGGAGCAACGCCCCCACCCCCCGCGTCCACCGGCTGGACCGGGTCCACCCCGTTCGACCCGGCGCCGGTGGCCGGACCGTACCCGCCGGGAGCACAGGTACCCGGGCCGGCGGCGGCCGCCGGAGCGCACCCCGGCTCAGGACCGGCCGGGTACGGCCCCGGGCCGGGCCAGGGCGCGCCAGCCGGAGGTGGCGGGCCCACCCCGGGCTTCGGCCCGGGCGGCACCGGTCCGGCCTTCGGATCGACCGGGGCCGGCGGCGCCGGGGGTACGCCGCCACCACCACCCGGCGGTCCGGCCGGCGCGCCCAGCGGTCCACCGCCCGGCGCGGCCGGGTTCACCACGCGGTACGGGCTGGTCCGCCCACGCGAGGGGCGCTACCTGGCCGGCGTCTGCGCCGCCATCGGCCGCGCCACCAACACCGACCCGGTGCTCTGGCGAGTGCTCCTCGCGGTGCTCGGCTTCTTCGGCGGGATCGGCATCCTGGTCTACATCACCGCCTGGCTGATCATCCCCGGGGAGGGCGACACCGCATCACCTGTCGAGTCGATGCTCGGTCGCGGCCGGTCCAGCATGTCGCCGGTCACCGTGATCGTGCTCGGCATCGTCGCGGCGGTCGGCTTCGGCTACATCGTCACCGACGCGTTCCGGGCGGTGCTGCTCGGTGCGGCCATCCTGATCGGCGGCGCGCTGCTGCTGAACCGGGAACGCCGCCGCATCCAACCGGTTCCGGCCGGTCCACCGCCCGCGGCGCCGCCCGGCCCGGTGCCCCCGGTCAGTTACCCGGCACCGGCTCCGTACGCCGCGCCGCCCGCCGCCGACCTGGCCACCATGCCCGGCGCACCCGCGCCCGGGGTCGGTCCGGCGACCGGACCGCAGCCGTTTCCCGGCGGGCAGTCGGCGAGCGCTCCGCACGGGGGGAGCGCTCCCGAAGCCCGGCCGCCGGCTGCCACGCCGGGCTCGGGGCAGCCCGCCGACCGCACGGCCGAGCTGCCCACCTGGCCGCCGGCCGAGCCGACCGCGCCCCAATGGCCGGCTCCGGCGGCGAGAGGCGGCTGGCAGGCCACGCCGACGGGGGCCGGCTGGCGGACCACTCCGGCGGGCGGCAGTGGGTACCCACCCACCGCGCCGATGCCCACGAGCGGCTACCGTCCGCCGTTCGCGCCACGCGGCCCGTACGCCACCCAGTCCCCGCCCGCACCGCCACCGAAGCCACCGAAGCCACCGAAGCGGCCGAAGGAGCGGTCCGCGCTCGGCCCGGTGACCTTCTCACTGATCTTCCTGGCCCTCGGCCTGGTCGCCGTCCTCGACCTGCTCGACGTCTTCGACGTCGGCGCGTCGGCGTACTTCGCCGCGGCGCTGGTCGTCATCGGCCTCGGACTGCTGGTGGGCACCTGGTTCGGCCGGGCCCGCTGGCTGATCGCGCTCGGGCTGGTGACCGCGTCCGCGCTCGCCGTGGCCACGGTGGCCGAGTCGTACGACCGGTTCCGGGGCGTCGACGGTGCCGTGACCTGGGCTCCGGCCAGCTACCAGGACCTCGCCACGCGCTACGAGAACAGCTTCGGCGACGCGGTGCTGGACCTGCGCTCGGTCGACTTCACCGGACACAACACGGAGATCACCGTCTCGGTCAACTTCGGGAAGGGCACGGTCGTGGTGCCGCCGAACGTCGACGTGACCGCGGTGGCCGACGTCAACGCCGGCGACGCGACCGTCTTCGGGCAGCAGCAGCCCGGGCCCGCCGGGGGATCCCGGGAGTTCACCGACCTCGGCGCGGACGGTGCCGGTGGCGGCACGCTCCGCCTCTTCGCCCACATCAATGCCGGAAGCCTGGTGGTGACCCGATGAAGGCGCACCGTACCGATCTCGTCTCCTTCGCCTTCGGGCTGCTCTTCCTGGGGCTCACCGCCTGGTGGCTCTCGGCCAGGATCCTCGGACTCGCCGTGCCCCCGGTCGGCTGGTTCCTGGCCGGGGCGCTGATTCTGATCGGGGTATTCGGTCTGGTGGGTGCGCTCCGCTCGGGGCGGCACGCCGACCGCGAGGTGGCCACGGACGACACCGCGCCGACCGGCGACGCGCCCGCGGCCCAGGGCACGGACGTCCCGGCCGACGGCATGCAGATCGCCGCCGTGGGAGCGAACGCCGAGGACCCGGTCTCCGGAGGCAGCCGCACCGGCTGGCACCCGGACCAACCCACGTCCGGCGGGATCCTCCCCGGCTGGGAGCCGGACCCGCCGGCCGTCGGCGGGATCCACCCGGCCTGGCAGGTTGACCGCACGACGGAGGAGCTCCGGCCGGACGGGATCGACGCCGGGCGCGACGCGGACACGACGGACACCCTCGATCAGGTGGACGCCACGACGACCAGGATCGAGCCGACGGACGCCGACGCCGGTCCCGATGACGGGGACGAGCGGCCGACCGGGGCGGTCACCGATGCGCCGGGCGGCGTGGTCGAGGACCACCCCGAAGGCGGGCCGGGCGGGGTCGCCGGTTCCTCGTCGGCTGGTCCGGGTCGACGGGACGACCCGCGGGGTTGACCAGGCCCGGCAGTGGGTGCTCGGTCCGGCTCACGGCGGCGGTGCGATCGGCGCGCGTGGACGCCTATGCTGGCCGATGGAGTTCCGCCTCCGTGGGTCGATCCCGCCCCGCCACAGCGGCCCGTCGCGCTTGCCGTGTCTACCCCGTCAGGAGCCCTTCCGACATGACCCAGTCCCCCGCCGTGCGTACCCCCGGCCGGCCCGGTCCGGTCCGCATCGGCGAGCGAGCCGCCCGTACCCTCGTCACCGAGCTCGCCCGGCTCAACGACTCGAAGGCCGCGCTGCTCGTCGGCGTGAACCCGCAGTCCGCGGTACTGGCCGCGGCGATCGAGGCGCTGCTGCCCGGTGACCAGCTCACCGTGGTGCCCGTCGAGGGAGGGTCGGCCACCGCGCTGCGCGAGCACATCACCGCCCAGGGCCGGTGGGTCGCCGACCGGGTCCGGGTGGTTGACTCTCTCGCCGAGGCCGACCCCGCCGAGGTGGTGATCGCGGGTGAGCCACTCCTCGGTACGGCCGAGGAGACCCGCATGACGATCGACACGCTCGGCAAGCATCTCGGCGACGGGGCGGTGCTCAGCGTGGCGACCGCCGCCGCGCTGGGCCGGACCGCGGGCGCGGCGGCGGAGTTGACGCGGCAGAGCGCCCTCCACGGCGTCGGCACCGACCTGGTGCTGCGCAACACGCCGCCGGTACGTCTGCACCGACTCCGGTTCACCCCGGCGAGCCCGGTCACCGCGACGCGGCTGGCTCCCGCCCACCGGCCGTCGAGCGTGCCGCTGAGCCGGTCCATGCACATCGACTCCAACGGGGTGGCCGCGGCCGGCATCAGCCTCGGTCTGGCCGCGCTGGCCCGGCTGACCAGGCCGAAGTCGAAGCTCTGGCTGCTGCCGGCCCTCGCCGCCGCGCCGGTCGCCGCGTTCTTCCGCGACCCGGAGCGGGATGTGCCCGAGGACCCGTCGGCGGTGGTCGCCGCGGCGGACGGGCAGGTCCTGTCGGTGCAGCGCCTGCACGACGAGCGCTTCGGTGACGGGGAGTGGCTGCGGATCGCGGTGTTCCTGTCCGTGTTGGACGTGCACGTCAACCGTGCCCCGGTGGCCGGCAAGGTGGTCGACTACTTCGTGGCCGACGGTGGGTTCGTCAACGCCATGAAGCCGGACGCCGAGCACAACGTGGCCGCGTACACGGTGCTGGACACTGTGCACGGCGCGGTGGTGGTCGCCCAGCGCACCGGCCTGATCGCCCGCCGGATCGTGCAGCGGGTGCCCATCGGCTCCCTGCTGGCCAAGGGCGAGCGCTTCGGGCTGATCCGGTTCGGCTCGCGTACCGACGTCTACCTGCCGGCCGCTGCGGCGGAGCCGCTCGTCGGCCCCGGTGACAAGGTGGTCGGCGGAGCGACGGTGATCGCCCGCTGGCGTTGAGGCCGCAAACGTGAGGAGGGGGCGCCGCGGGTCGCGGCGCCCCCTCCTGCTGTCCGGGTCGGGCGGTGTTTTCCGCTCGGTCAGGCGGCTCGCCGCTGGCGCAGCCAGAGCACCGGCCCGCTGGCCAGGTAGCCCACGACGATCAGCGCGAAGGTGAGCCGGATGTCGACCAGAGCGCCGACCACCGGCGCGAGCCACAGCCACGGCGGCAGCTTTACCAGCCGGGCGAGCTTGGCGTACGGGAAGCTCGACACCATCGCGAAGGCCAGCAGCGCGACCCCGGCCAGGAGCACGGGACCGGGTACCGGCAGCCCGATGGCGACGGACATCGCGAGCACGGCGGCGGCCATGGTCGTGGGTACGCCGCAGAAGAACCGGCCGTCCTTGGGCGAGACGTTGAACCGGGCGAGCCGGATCGCGGCGCAGCCCGCGACGAGCGCGCAGGCGACAGCCGCCGCCGCGGTCGAGACGGAGCCGGCGAGCGAGGCGTAGACGACAACCGGCGCGGCGATGCCGAAGGAGCACATGTCGGCCAACGAGTCCATCTGCGCGCCGAACGGACTGGCCACCCCGAGCTTGCGGGCCAGCGCGCCGTCCAGGCCGTCGAACGCGACGCAGGCGATGAGGGCGATCGCGGCGATGCGTACCTGGCCCTGCATGGCCAGGAAGATGGCGAGCACGCCGAGTGTCAGGCTGCTCAGGGTGCACGCGTTGACCAGGGCGAACTTCACCCGGCGGGTGATCGTACGTTCGCCGGGGAGCAGCGGGATCGACCGGGCCGCGGCGTCGTCGGGCTCGCTGACCGGCGGCAGGGCCGGGCTGACCGGCGGCAGGGCCGGGCTGACCGGCGGCAGGGCCGGGCTGACCGGCGGCAGGGCCGGGCTGACCGGCATGACGGCTTCGACCTCGGCCCGGCTGAACCGGTTCAGGCCGTAGCGGCGACGGCGGTCGACGTAGCGGGGCTCGACCAGGGCCGTGTCGGCGCCCCCGGCCAGTTCACCGTCGCGCCGGCCTACCCGGACCAGCAGCACCTGCCGGGCGAATGCGCCGCCACGGCGGAGCGGACCCGCCCAGCGACGCCCTGCGGGGCGCGGACTGTCGGTCGTACGACGCCGGCGCCATGGGGCTCTCGGCACGCTTCCTCCATCACCGGATCGGCTCTACCGCCTCGAGGACGGAGATCCGGCTGTCTCGTACCGAGCCTGACGCGACCCGGCAGCCGTTGTGCGGAGTACACCATTGCACAGGGAACGGCGCTTGGCGATAGCTGTCCGAGGGCTTTATATCTCCATATTCCGCTCAGACAGCTCTGTCATTCGCAACCAGGGCCTCATCGCCCGTTATCCATCATTCCCTACCTCGACTGTAGCCCAGACGGCCAGAGGCGGCTCGGGCGGCGGGGCTCATCTTCCCCGTCGTCCGGTGGCCCAGGCAGCGACCTCGGTCAACGGCAGGTCGTCGAGTCGGTCGGGCATGAACCAGTCGGCGCCGGCGGTCGAGCCTCCGACCGCCTCGGTGACCCGGGCCTCGGTGGGCGCGTCGACCACCACCCGGTAGATCACCCGCACCCCGTGCCAGTCCAGTGGACGCCCCTCGGGCCCGAGCGCGGCCGGGTTGTGCAGGTTGTCCACGCCCATCAGCTCGATCACCCGGCCGAGTTGGCCGGCCTCCTCGACCAGCTCGCGCAGGAGCGCGGGCACGGGCTGTTCGCCGTGGTCGGTACCGCCCCCGGGCAGGTGCCAGAGCCCGGCGCCGGGGTACCCATCGGCGATCTTCGTGAGCAGCACCCGACCGTGCGGGTCGGTGACCAGCCCGTACGCGGCGAAGCGCAGGCGGCGGTCGCCGAGCGGCGGGAAGGACGACGGGTCGGCCCGCCCGGCGGGCAGCGGCTCGACCGGCAGGCCGAGCAGTTCGGCGGTGAACGGCATCAGCGGCACCGCCGCCGCCTCCTGCGGCGTGAACCAGCGGGTCGAGTCGGTCGTCCCGGCCCGCCCGTCGCGCGGCGCGCCCCCGGTCACGGTCAGGTCGAAGGCCAGCCGGTCGGTGTGCAGTGACACGTCGGCCTCGGGGAACGGGATCACGTCGGCGACCACCGCGCGCAGCCCGGCCACCTCGACGGTCAGCCCGGTCTGCGCGGTGACCTCGCGAAGCACGGCGTGCGCGGGGTGTTCGGCGTGCGCCACGACGCCGCCGGGCAGGTGCCAGACGCCCGGGAACTGGGCGCCGGCCGAGCCGCGTACGAGCAGCACTCGATCGTCGTCCCGGTAGAGCCCGTACGCGCCCACCTGCCGCCGCTGCTGCATGCCGTGGCCCCCGCCCCGCGTTCCGTTGGGTCGATCATGAAGTTATCGCCGTCCATCCGGCGTGTCCCGACAATAACTTCATGATCACCGGGGTGACCTTCGGGGGGAGAGGGAGGGGATGGAGGTTAGGTGAGGTGGGCGGCTTGGACGGCTTCGGCGGTGACCTCGGTGAGGCGTTCGACTGGGAGGGCGCCCAGCTCGGCGGGAGCGAACCAGCGGGCCTCGCAGGTGGAACCGCCCACGTCGGCCACGGTGGGCGGCGCCGGCCGGTCGACGACCACTCGGTAGAAGGCGCGTACGCCGTGCCAGTCGATCGGGTAGCCCTCCGGCCCGAGCGAGGCGGCGTCCCGGTGGCTGGCCACCCCGAGCAGCTCGACGAGTCGCCCGTCCTGTCCGGTCTCCTCCACCAGTTCGCGGATGAGCGCCGCGCCGGGCTGCTCGCCGTAGTCCGTACCGCCGCCGGGCAGGTGCCAGCAGCCGGCGCCGGGATAGCCGTCGGCGACGCGGGTGAGCAGCACCCGGCCCTCCGGGTCGGTGCAGACCGCGTACGCGGCGAAGCGCTGCGCCCGGTGCAGCCCGTCCGGGCCGGGCGCCGCGTAGAACGACGGGAACTCCGGCGGCTCCTCGGGAACCACGTCGCCCGAGGAGGCGGGCAGGTCGAGGGCACGCGCGGTGAACGACCGCAGCGGCAGCTCGGCGGCTTCCTCGCGGGTGAACCACCGGGCCAGGTCGGTCGGCCGGTCGACCCGGTCGGTGAGCGTCCCGCCGCGCACCGACACCCGGTAGATGAGCCGGTCGGTGTGGATCGTGATCCCCCGCTCGGGCAGGGCCCGCATGTCCGCCAGCACGTCGTGCAGCCCGGTCACGGCCACCGACAAGCCCGTCTCGGCCGCCGTCTCCCGGACGACCGTGTGGTTGGGGTCCTCGCCGTGGTCGACCGCCCCACCGGGCAGCGACCAGGTGCCGGGTGTGCCGGAGCGCTGTGATGCGCGGACCAGCAGAACCCGGTCGGCCGAATCAGCACAAACTGCGTATGCCGCGATCCTGCGGAGCGGCGTCAGCGCGGTGGTCACGGGAGAAAATTCTCCCCCGGGCAGGTTACCGGCATCGAAAAGAGTCAGATTGCTGACTCAAAGCTGCCGACTCAGGGGACCGTCAGGGTATAGATCCGGGCGCTCACCGAGGCCGTCCAGGCGCCGGGCACGGAGGGTGGAGACATGACGACCAACACCCCTCCGCAGACCCCGTACAAGCAGCTCCGGCGACCCACCACCGACCGCATGGTGGCCGGTGTCGCGAGCGGCCTCGGCCGCTACCTCAACGTCGACCCCACGCTGATCCGGGTGGCCTTCGCGGTCACCGGCCTGCTCACCGGCGGGCTGTCGCTGCTGGCGTACCTGATCATGTGGTTCCTGATGCCCGAGGAGCCGTCCGGCGCCCCCGCCTGGCCGTACCCCGCGGGCACCGCGCCGCAGCCGCCGCCTCCCACGGCGCAGACGGCCCCGCCGGGGTACGCCCCGGCGCCGGCCTACCCGCAGGCCACCGTCCCGGTCCCGCCGAGCGGGCCCGTGCCGCCGGCCGCAGGCTGAGCCGGGATCACTCCCACTCGATGGTGCCCGGCGGCTTACTGGTCACGTCCAGCACCACGCGGTTGACCTCGGCCACCTCGTTGGTGATCCGGGTGGAGATCTTCACGATCACGTCGTAGGGCAGCCGGGACCAGTCCGCCGTCATCGCGTCCTCGCTGGAAACCGGGCGCAGCACCACGGGATGCCCGTAGCTGCGCCCGTCACCCTGCACGCCGACGCTGCGCACGTCGGCCAGGAGCACCACCGGGAACTGCCAGACGTCCCGGTCCAGGCCGGCGGCGGTAAGCTCCTGCCGGGCGATCAGGTCCGCCTTGCGGAGCAGGGCGAGCCGCTCCTCGTCGACCGCACCGATGATCCGGATGGCCAGACCCGGACCCGGGAACGGGTGACGCCAGACCATCGCCTCGGGCAGCCCCAACTGCAGACCGAGCGCGCGGACCTCGTCCTTGAAGAGCGCCCGCAGCGGCTCGACCAGGGCGAACTTGAGGTCCTCCGGCAGCCCACCGACGTTGTGGTGGCTCTTGATGTTGGCGGTGCCGGTGCCGCCACCGGACTCGACGACGTCCGGGTAGAGGGTCCCCTGCACCAGGAACTCGACGTCTCCGTGCGCGGCGATCTCCCGGGCAGCGGCCTCGAAGACCCGGATGAACTCCCGGCCGATGATCTTGCGCTTCTGCTCGGGGTCGGTCACTCCGGCGAGCGCACCCAGGAACCGGTCCCGCGCGTCGACCACCTTGAGCTTGATGCCGGTGGCCGCCACATAGTCCTTCTCGACCTGCTCGGCCTCACCGGCCCGGAGCAGACCGTGGTCGACGAAGACGCAGGTCAGCTGATCGCCGACGGCCTTGTGCACGAGCGCGGCCGCGACCGCCGAGTCGACGCCGCCGCTGAGGCCGCAGATGACCTCTTTGTCGCCGACCTGCTCGCGGATCCGGGCCACCTGCTCGTCGATGATGTTCTCCGGCGTCCAGGTGGGCTCGATGCCGGCGATCTCGTAGAGGAAGCGGGTGAGCATCTCCTGGCCGTGCGCGGTGTGCCCGACCTCCGGGTGGAACTGCACGCCGGCCCGCCGCCCGGCCAGGTCCTCGAACGCGGCGACCGGCGCCCCGGCGGACTCGGCGGTCACCGTGAAGCCGTCCGGCGCCTCGGTCACGCAGTCGCCGTGGCTCATCCAGACCGGCAGGTCGGCGGGGAGATCCTTGAGCAGCACGCCGGAGTCCGGGCGGGCCTGCAACGGGGTGCCGCCGTACTCACGGTTGCCGGTGTGCGCCACCGTGCCGCCGAGCGCCCGGGCCATCGCCTGGAAGCCGTAGCAGATGCCGAAGACCGGCACTCCGGCAGTGAACATGCCGGCGTCGACCTGCGGGGCATCGGGCGCGTAAACGCTGGCCGGGCCGCCGGAGAGGATGATCGCGGCCGGGTTCTTCGCCAGCATCTCGGCGACCGGCATCGTGTGCGGGACGATCTCGGAGTAGACCTTCGCCTCACGTACCCGGCGCGCGATCAGCTGGGCGTACTGGGCTCCGAAGTCCACCACGAGGACGGGGCGAGGCGTGCTCATGTGGCCAAAGCCTACCCACTGTCACGGCCGACCCTGGCCGCGCCCCGCGCTGAACCGGGACGTCCCCTTTTTCGGCCTGACGCTACGGTCGCAGCGCCGCGGGAGCGTGCGCCGGCACCGCCGGTTGCCGAGGTGCGACCGGGTCGATCCGCCGGTACGGCTCGCCGAGCAGCGGCCGGGGGTCCTCCTCGCCCTTGTTCGGCCAGAGGGACATGGCCCGCTCGGCCTGAGCGGTGATGGTCAGCGACGGATTCACCCCGAGATTCGCCGAGACGGCCGCCCCGTCCACGACGTGCAGCCCCGGATGGCCGAAGATCCGGTGGTACGGGTCGATCACCCCGTCGGCCGGGGTCGCGCCGATCACCGCCCCGCCAAGGATGTGCGCCGTCACCGGGATGTCGAACGGCTCGGTCAGCGCGCCGCCCGGCGTACCGCCGATCTCCTCGGCGAGCAGCCGGGCCGCCGCGTGGCCGGCCGGAATCCAGGCCGGGTTCGCGGTGCCGTGCCCGGGGCCGCTGACCAGCCGGCCGCGCCGGAACCGGAGGGTGAGCGAGTTGTCGACCGACTGCATGACCAGGGCGATCACGGTCCGCTCCGACCAGCGCCGTACGGAGATCAACCGGGCGGTGCTGCCGGGCTGGCGCAACAGCGTGCCGAACCAGCGCCGCACACGGTGCGGCCCGCCCTCGACCAGCAGCGACTGCAGCAGTCCCATCGCGTTGGAGCCCCGCCCGTAGCGGACCGGCTCGATGTGGGTCTGCGCGTCGGGGTGGAACGAACTGGTGATGGCCACACCCTCGGTGAAGTCGAGCCCCGCGGCCCGGGCCTGCCGGCCGGGCACCGACGCCCCCAGAATCGCCTCCGAGTTGGTGCGGGTCAGCTCGCCGAGCCGGGGCGAGAGCGCGGGCAGCGCGCCGGTGCCCTTCATCTCGTGCAGCAGCCGCTGGGTGCCGAGCGCCCCGGCGGCGAAGACGACCTGGTCGGCCCGGATCACCTGCCGCCGCCGGCGCAGCCGGGCACCGGTCCGGACGGTGTGCACCTCGTACCCGCCCTCCGGGTGGGGGCGTACGGCGGTCACCGTGGTGAGCGGGTGTACCCGCGCGCCGAGCCGCTCGGCCAGCCACAGGTAGTTCTTGACCAGCGTGTTCTTCGCCCCGACCCGGCAGCCGGTCATGCAGGAGCCGCAGTGGGTGCAGCCGGTGCGCTCCGGGCCGACGCCACCGAAGTACGGGTCGGCGATCCGCTCGCCGGGTCGCCCGATGTGCACGCCGACCGGGGTGGCGTGGAAGGTCCGCCCCACCCCCATCTGCTCGGCCACCGCCCGCATCGCCCGGTCCGCGCCGGTGTCCCTCGGGTACGCGGTGACGCCGAGCATCCGCTTCGCCTGGTCGTAGTGGCGGGCCAGCTCGTCGCGCCAGTCGGTGATGTCCCGCCACTGCGGATCGGTGTAGAACGCGGGAAGCGGCTCGTAGAGGGTGTTCGCGTAGACCAGGGAGCCGCCGCCCACACCGGCGCCGGAGAGCACCAGCACCCCACCGCCGGCCCGCCGGTCGGCGGCCCGCAGCAGCGTGATCCGTTGGATGCCGTAGCAGCCGAGTCCCGGCGCCCACAGGAAGCGTCGCGCCCGCCACGACGTACGGGGGAATTCGTCGTCGGCGAAGCGCCGCCCGGACTCCACGACGCCGACGGCGTATCCCTTTTCGGTCAGCCGTAGCGCGGTGACGCTGCCGCCGAAGCCGGATCCGATGACGAGCACGTCGTACCGCATTCCCGCATCATTACCCGCCGGTAGCCGTCGCGCCAGAGCCGAGGACGCGCGATCATGCTCTGCACCCGCCGCATCGGCGCCCCGGCCGCAACCCGCGGCACCCGTCGGAGCGTTGTTCCAGTAGGGGTGGAAGGAGGCCGGATGAGCCTCGGATCGGGTGCGGGTCGTCGTAATCGCCTGCTGATCGGGCTGCTGCTCGCCACAGTGGTGCTCGTGTCGGCGGGCGGTGTGGTGATCAGCCGCCTGGTCGGCGGGTCGAGCCCGGAGCGTGGCGCCGCGCCGGCGCCGACGTCGGCCACGAACACGCCCGCCGCGACGCCCAGCTCGCCGCCACCCCCGCCGGGCGCCGACATCACCGGCCCGCTCAACCTCCTGCTGGTCGGGGTGGACACCCGGGTCAGCGTCCCCGGCTGGGAGCCGCACGCCGACGCGGTGCTGGTCCTGCACGTGCCGCGCGGACTGGACCGGGCCTACCTCTTCTCGCTCCCCCGCGACCTGCTGGTCGACATCCCCGCTTTCCCCAAGGCCGGCTACCGCGGCGGGCGGACCAAACTGACCCACGCGATGAGCTACGGCAGCCGGGTGCCCGGCCACGCCAAGCAACCGAGCGCTGCGCAGGGGTACGAGTTGCTGCGCAGCACGGTGAGCGGCTACACCGGCTTGCGCATCGACGCCGGCGCGGTGGTCACCTTCGCCGGGTTCGACCGGCTGGTGGACAGCCTCGGCGGGGTGGACATCCGCATCGACCAGCGGGTCGCCTCCCGGCACCGGCAGCCCGACGGTCGGCACCGGGAGAGCGCGCCGGGCGGCTACACCGGCCCACAGATGGTGTACGAAAAAGGCAACCGCCACCTCACCGGGTGGCAGGCGCTGGACTACGCCCGGCAGCGCTACATCCCCGGCGGCGACTACAGCCGGCAGCGCCACCAGCAGCAACTGATCCGAGCACTCGTCGGCAAGATCCTCGACCAGGGGCTCGCCCGGGACCCGGACCGGGTGCAGCAGGTCGTCGAGGCGCTCAGCGACACGCTGATCTACGTCGGCGGGCGCAAACTGATCGACATCGCGTACGCCCTGGGTGGTCTTCCCGCCGACCGGCTCGCGCTGGTCGGCCTACCCGGAAAATCGGTCGGCTCGGGGAGCGGCTACCGCGGCGAACAACTCACCTCGGTCGGCCGCCGTTTCCTCAGCGAGCTGCGCGCCGCCCGCGCCGACGCCTACCTCGCCAAGAACCCCAACCTCCGCATCACCCCCTAACCCCGCCCCTCACGCCCCCTCCGGCCCCCTCCCGTCCCCCCCTCCCCTCCCCCCCCGCCCTCCCCGTTGATCAAGAGGTTTGCGGCAGCGATTGAGATCGACTCCGCCGCAAACCTCTTGATCAACGGCGCGGCACGAGGTGGCGCAGTGGGCGGTCAGAGGGGTTTGGGTTCGGCGGGGCGTTCGGTGCCGTAGAGCCAGGCGTCGAAGAGCTTGCCGAGCTTCTTGCCGGAGACACGTTCGGCGAGCGCGATGAACTCGTCGGTGCTGCCGTTGCCGTTGCGCATCTCCGCCGACCAGGTCCGCAGGATCTCGAAGAAGGCGTCGTCGCCGACGGCCACCCGCAGCGCGTGCACGGTCATCCCGCCCCGCTGGTAGACCGAGTTGCTGAACAGGTTCTCCACCCCCGGCTTGCCGGGCGGGGTACGCCAGACCTGACCCGACGAACCGTGGTAGCCGGAGGCGAACGACTCCTCGACCTTCCGGCCGCCGCCGTGCTCGGTCCAGAGCCACTCGGCGTACGTGGCGAGCCCCTCGTTGAGCCAGATGTCCTGCCAACGGGTCAACGCCACGCTGTCGCCGTACCACTGGTGGGCCAGTTCGTGCGCGACGACCTCGGTGTTGACCCCCTGCCGGAAGAAGTCGGCGGAGTAGACCGGCCGGGACTGCGTCTCCAACGCGTACCGGATCCGCGGGTCGGAGATCACCACGCCGCCGTACGCCTCGAACGGGTACGGGCCGAACACGGTCTCCAGGTAGTCGGCGACCTTGACGGTCTCGGCGATCGAGTCGTCCGCTGCCCCCTTCGGCACGCCGGTCTGGAGTGCGCTGTAGATCGGCCGTCCCTTGTGCTTGCCGGTCGTCACCCGCAACTTGCCGATCACCACGAAACTCAGGTAGCTGGCCATCGGGGCACGCTCGGCCCACTTCCAGGTGGTCCAACCGGCGCGGCTGACCTTCTCGCCCGGCACCCCGTTACTGACCGCCGTGAGCCCCTCCGGCACGGTGATCTCGAAGTCGTACGTGGCCTTGTCGGACGGGTGGTCGTTGACCGGGAACCAGGTGCTCGCCGACTCCGGCTGGCCGAGCGCGATCGCACCGTCCTCGGTGTGGACGAAGCCACCACCGCCGAGCAGCTCGTTCTCCAACTGCTCCGGCTCGCCGTCGTACCGGACCTCCGCCACGAAGCCGTTGCCCGCGATCAGGCCCTTCGCCGGGGTCACCGTGAGCTCGTCGCCTTTACGCGAATGCCTGGCCGCGACACCGTCCACGGTCACCGAGCGCACGGTCAGTCCGGCCAGGTCGAGGTTGAACGCGGACAGGTCACTGGTCGCCGAGGCGTGCACGGTGGTGGTGCCGGTGAGCCGGTCCTTCGCCGGGTCGTACCGGACCTTGACCGTGTACCGGCCGACGTCGTAACCGCCGTTGCCGTAGCTGGGGAAGTACGGGTCGCCCGCGCCCGCCGCGCCCGGCTTGAAGTGCCGCTCGGCGGGCTGCGACGGCGGCACCGCCGGCTCGGCCGCGTCCGGGGTCGAGCCGCACCCGGCCAGCAACGCCCCGGTCAGCAGCAGACCGACATGCGCCCGCAGAGACCGCCGTAGCTGCCTCATCGCCTCGTCCTTTCGAAGTGCCGGTGGGCACCCCGCCCGACCGCCGCCGTAAGACCCGTACCGTCGGCGCCGTCGCCCGGTCCGCTCGCGGCAGGATACCGAGGATCGATCGCGTCGTCGCCACGCGGCCGGGGTCGGGCGCAGCCCGCGCCGCAACGGGTGACGTGGGGTCGTTCGTCGAAACCCCCGGCTCGACCGGGGCTTCCGGCACGGGTCCTAGGGCAGGGCGGGTGCGCTGCCGCTGATCAGCCAGGCGTCCATGAGCGAGCGCAACTGCCGGCCGGAGACCCGCTCGGCGAGGGCGACCAGGTCGGCCGTCGTGCCGTTGCGGTCCCGCCGCTCGGTCGTCCACTGTCGCAGGATGCGGAAGAACGCGTCGTCGCCGACGGTACGCCGTAGCGCGTGCACGGCCAGCGCGCCGCGCTGGTAGACGGCGGTGCCGAACATCGCCTCCCGGCCGGGGTCCACCGAGGGCCGCGTCCAGTCGGTGGTCGCGTACTGCGCCTCGAACGTCTGCTGCGCGCTCCGACCGCCGTCGTGCTCCTCCCAGAGCCACTCGGCGTACGTGGCGAAGCCCTCGTTCAGCCAGATGTCGCTCCACCGGCTCAACGAGACGCTGTCGCCGAACCACTGGTGGGCCAGCTCGTGCGCCACCACATTCGGGTCCGGGCGGCCGTCGGCGAAGAAGCCGGGCCCGTACACGGGCCGGGACTGGGTCTCCAGCGCGTACCCGATGCGTTCGTCGGCGACCGCCACACCGCCGTACGCCTCGAACGGGTACGGTCCGAACCGGCCGGCCAGGAAGTCGACGATCTCGCCGGTGCGGGCCAGCGAGGCGGCGGCCGGGCCGTTCGGCGGCTCACCCGACGGAACGGCGGTGACGATGGGCCGGCCCTCGTGCGTGCCGGTGCTGACCCGGTAGTCGCCGATCACCAGCGTGGTCAGGTAACTCGCCATCGGCGATCGCTCGCTCCAGCGCCACGTGGTCCACCCGCCGTCGCTGTACTTCGGGCCGGGAACGCCGTTGCTGAGCGCGGCGAGCCCGTCCGGAACGGTCACCGCGATGTCGTACGTGGCCTTGTCGGACGGGTGGTCGTTGACCGGGAACCAGGTCGCCGCCGAGTCGGGCTGGCCGAGCGCGATCGCGCCGTCGTCGGTGTGCAGGAAACCGCCGGAGCCGAGCGGGCCGTCGGTGACCGGGGCGGGCACCCCGGCGTACGCCACCTCGACGGTGAACCGGGCGCCGCGAGGCACCCCGCGGGCCGGCTCGACCACCAGCTCGTTTCCGGTCCGCCGGTGCTTGGCGGTGGCGCCGTCGACGACAACCCGGTCGACGTCCAGTCCGGCGAGGTCCAGGTTGAACCGGGACAACCCCTGGGTGGCGGTCGCGGTCAGCACCGCCTGCCCGGTGAGCCGGTCGGTCGCCGGGTCGTACCGCACGTCCAGGGCGTAGTGCGCCACGTCGTACCCGCCGTTGCCGTACCCGGGCACGTACGGGTCGCCGGCGTCCGCGCTGCCCGGCCGGAACGCGCCGTCCTCATCGGACGGGGTGCAGCCGCTCGCCGCGAGCAGCACCGCCAACGCGGCGGCGACCTGGTTCCCGGTCAACGACCACCCGTCCGACAAGGCCACGTACGACATCGCGGTGACCGTTCCGGACGGGC